>JAODAO010000147.1 GCA_025463465.1 Glaciihabitans sp.
GACCGACCGAATGCAATTTAGAAGGAGTCAACATGGCAACCGGAACAGTCAAATGGTTCAACGCTGAAAAGGGATTTGGATTCATCTCCCCCGAAGACGGCAGCCCCGACGTGTTCGCGCACTACTCTGCGATCGCTTCCAGCGGATACAAGTCCCTGGACGAGAACCAGAAGGTCGAATTCGACATCGCCCAGGGCCCCAAGGGACCCCAGGCTGAGAACATTCGCCCCCTCTAAGCTTTAATCAGCTTTACGGGCTAACGTCCGAACACACAAACCCCCGCTACTTCCTCGGAAGTAGCGGGGGTTTTGCTGTGCCCGGCGCCTGTGGTTACGGGGAGGCACCCAGCCAGGAGGCGACGAGTGCCGCCCCCGAGAGGACGGCACCTCCTCGCTACGCGAGCATGTCGCGCACCATCGGGATGACCTCGGTGCCATAGAGCTCAATGGCGTGCATCATCTTCTCGTGCTGCAACGGACCCGAGCTGTACTTGAGGTCGAAGCGGGACAGGCCAAGCGCCTTGGCGGTCGAGGCGATCTTCTTTGCCACCGTCTCGACGGATCCGACATAAAGCGATCCGTGGTCAGCCTCCTGGTCGAACTCGGCACGCGTCATGGGCGACCAACCGCGCTCCGCACCGATGCGGTCGCGGTTCTCCTTGAATGCCGGCCAGAGTTCCTCACGGGCCTGCTCGTCCGTGTCGGCGACGTAGCCGGGCGAGTGCACACCGATCGGCAGGGTCGGGGCCTCCAGCTGGGCCAGGGCGCGGTGGTACAGGTCGACGTACGGCACAAAACGCTCCGGGGCTCCCCCGATGATGGCCAGCATCATCGGAAGGCCGTAGCTCGCCGCACGGACCACCGACTGCGGACTTCCACCCACACCGATCCACGTTTTCAGCGAGCCGGACGCCGTGGTGGGGAACACACGCTGGTTCACGACCGGCTTGCGGGTTTTGCCCTCCCAGTTCACCGTCGTCTCGCTGCGGACCGCGTTGAAGAGGTCGAGCTTCTCTTCGAATAGTTCCTCGTACTGGGTGAGGTCGAACCCGAACAGGGGGAACGACTCGGTGAAGGACCCACGACCCAGGATGACCTCGGCACGACCATTTGAGGCCGCGTCCAGGGTGGCGAACCGCTGGAAGACGCGGATGGGGTCGTCGGAGCTGAGCACCGTGACCGCGGAGCCGAGGCGAATCCGGCTGGTCTGGCCGGCGATGGCCGCCAGGACGACTTCGGGGGCCGAGACGGCGAAGTCGTCACGGTGGTGCTCGCCGATGCCGATGAAGTCAACACCAACCTGGTCGGCGAGGATGGCCTCGCTGATCACGTTGCGGATGACCTGGGGATACGCAATGGGAACACCGTCTGCCCCACTGGTGACGTCGCCGAATGTGTCGAGTCCGAGCTCGAGTTCCTGTGCCATTGTGCCGTTCCTCAATTTCTATGCGTATGTATCTATCTTTTCAACCGCAGCGGTGTCCGCTACATTCCCGCCTCCCCCGATGAGCCCCATCGCGGATCCGGGGCCTGCGGATAGAGTCGGAGATGTCCCCGAGGCAACAGGAGCCAAGAATGACCGAACACAACCTGATCTCCCTGTGGATTACGGCCCGCTGGCACATTATCGTGTCTCAGCTCGCCCCCACCTTCCTTCTCGCCGTGACCGTGTGGTTGTTGGCCAACGGCCTCGCGTCAACGGACGTCTCGACCAAACTGGCCGCCGCCGGGGTCCTGCTCGCGTCGGGACTGTTGGGCGCCGCGGCGCAGATCGCCGCGGCGAGTGAAGGAGCCGCCATCATCGACGACCTTGCTGCCCTCGGCTCCACGAGCCGGCTCGCGACCCGCATCATCGCCTCTCGCCCGTGGGTCGCCGTTGTCCGCTTCGTCGCACCGGCGATCTTCGTCCTGGTCTACGTGGCCATTCTCTGGCAGCTCTTCCTCTCCGGTAGCTGAGTCGTCCGCGCGTAATAGCAAGCACGCCGCAACGCGGCAAGCGTTAGAACGGTGAAAGTGACAGCGAGTAACGTCGAATACGCCGTCCGGCAACGTGATTTGCGTCGCCATCGGTAATCAACAACCAGCGGTAGCAGAGGGATCGCGACGCAGCGCTCCCGGCAGGGAGACTCGTGGTCACATCAACCCCCGGCGCTGCCGAATGGGTGAGCGCAGCAGACGTGGTGCAACCCGCCAGCAGCGAGGGCCAGCTGATCGTCGTCGCGCTGATCGGTGTCGCCGTGATCATCGCGCTGATCACCTGGCTGAAAATTCATCCGTTCCTCGCCCTGGCAGTCGGCGGGGTTGGCGTGGGCATCGGGGCGGGCCTCGAACCCAATGCCGCGGTCACCAGCTTCGGCGCGGGATTCGGCAGCACGATGACCAACGTGGGTATCCTCGTCGGCTTCGGTGCCATGTTCGGCAAACTGCTGGCCGATTCGGGGGCGGCTGACCGCATCGTCGACACCCTGGTATCCCGGTCATCGGCCCGCGCCCTTCCATGGACGATGGCGCTCATCGGTTCGCTCATCGGCCTCCCGATGTTCTTCGAAGTGGGCCTCGTCCTGCTGATCCCCGTCATCATCCTGGTCGCCAGGCGCACAAACCTCCCCCTGATGCGGGTCGCCATCCCCGCCCTCGCCGGACTGTCCGTTATGCACGGGCTGGTGCCACCCCACCCGGGACCATTGGTCGCCGTCTCCGCTCTCGGCGCCAACCTGGGGCTCACCCTTGGGCTCGGTGTGATCATCGCGATCCCCACGGTGATTATTGCCGGCCCCCTCTTCAGCGGATTCGCCGCGCGCTGGGTCAAGGTGCCGGTTCCTGAGCTGTTCCGCACCGCCGAGGACGACGGGGAGGACGTCTCCAACCGCAAACGCCCCAGCTTCTTCATCGCCGTCCTCGGTATTCTCTTGCCGGTAGTACTGATGCTCGCCAGGGCCATCGCCGAGGCCATCAATCCCGGGGCCACCGACCCGGGGCACGCCCTGCTGGTGTTCCTCGGAACCCCCATGATCGCCCTTGGCATCGCCGTCATCTACGGAATCGTCGCGTTCGGGCGCGGCGGCGGTATGAACCGCTCCGCCGTCGCGGCGTCCCTCGGCAACTCCCTCCCCCCGATCGCCGGGATCCTGCTCATCGTCGGCGCCGGTGGCGGCTTCAAGCAAGTGCTCATCGACACCGGCATTGGTACGGTGATTGCCAACGCCATCGAGGGAAGCAGCGTTTCTGTGCTGCTGCTGGCCTGGTTCGTGGCGGCCCTGATCCGGGTGGCGACCGGCTCGGCAACCGTTGCAACGGTCACGGCGGCGGGAATCCTCGCGCCGGTGGCGGCGGACCTCGGTTCGGTGGATGTGTCGCTGATGGTGCTCGCGATCGGTGCAGGTTCCCTTTTCCTCTCCCACGTCAACGACGCGGGGTTCTGGCTGGTCAAGGAGTACCTCGGCACCTCGGTGTTCGAGAATCTCAAAACGTGGACGGTGATGGAGTTCCTGATCTCCGTTGTTGGCCTCGGCGGCGTAATGCTCCTCAGTTTGGTGGTGTGACATGATCCCCTCTAGCCAACCCGTCCTTGTGGTGATGGGAGTGTCCGGTTCCGGCAAATCCACCGTCGCGGCCATCCTCGCGGGCCAGCTCGGCTGGGACCTCGAGGAAGGCGACGACCTCCATCCCGACGAAAATGTCGCCAAGATGGCTGCCGGGACACCCTTGACCGACGAGGACAGGCAGCCCTGGTTAGAGACGATCTCGACCTGGATTGTTGAGCACACCATGGCCGATGTCCCCGGGATCATCACCTGCTCGGCACTCAAGCGCAAATACCGGGATGTGCTGAGGGAGCGCAACGTGGTGTTTGTTTATCTCCAGGGGTCGAAGGACCTGATCTCCCGGCGCCTGTCGGCCCGCCTCAACCACTACATGCCGCCGTCGCTGCTTGACTCACAGGTGGAGACACTCGAGCCTCCTGGGCCCGACGAGAACGCCATCGCGGTCGATGCCGGTCGAAGCCCGGCCGAGGAGGCCGCCGAGGTAGTCGAACGACTCGGACTCCAGCCGCGGCCCGGTTCATCACGCCTCGGTGCGCCCTTCCCCGGCAGATCGAGCGTCGGCGCTGCCCCGGTCGAGTCCACGACCGAATAACCGGGGATAATGGCCGGGCAAGAGGACCGGGCAGCACGATCTGGCAGTACGATCGGCCTGAACAACGGGGCCGTATACGCGTCGCGAGCCCGTGGGTTTACCCTCGGGAGATGACCAATCCGTACGGCACCGACAGCGCCACCCGCGACAGCCATCGGATGACGGCCCTCCTCGGTGAACAGCTGCGCAGCAGGCTTCCGGGCTACTCGGTTCTCCTGGCCGGCCACGGCGCCGCGCTGTCCGACGGGTCGATCGACAAGCCGGCGGTGATCATCGAGGTGGGCTCCCCCGCCCTGCACGTGCTGTGCTGGGTTGAGCCGAACGCCGGGCCAAGCGCAGAATGGGCACCGTTCTCCGCCCAGGTGAGGGTGGTGCTGCGCTCACGGGAGCTGGACGGCAACATCGCCGACGTGGTCGGCGATGCCGTTGACGTCGACGGCGACTCTCCCGAGGTGGAGGAAATCCTTGAGTTGGTCGCCCAGCTCATCACCGACGACATCCGCGATCGTTATGACAATGCCGATCCCGCGCTTGCCGCGGAAATCCGGATGGCGCTGCGCACGTACGACTCCGACCCGCTCTGGCGGTAGCGCATAAACAGATAGCGCAGGGACCGGCAGCGCAAGAACGTCGCCAGCGTCATGGGGCCTCCCGAGACGCTTTCGCGTTCGCCTTCTGCAGGGCATCCACAAGTTCGTCCTTGGTCATCGTCGAACGGCCGCTGACGTTGAGCCGGCGCGCCAACTGCATCAGGTGGGCTTTGGGGGCGTTGGCGTTGACACCACCGTGGGTCTCGCCGCCACGGCGCTCTGCCCCCTCGTCCGACGGCCCTTTCTGCGATTTCGGTTCCCAGTGGTCGCCGACCTTCTCGAACGAGTGTTTTAGGGCGGCAAACGCGGTGCGGTGCGCCTGCTCCCCCTCGCCGTAGGATTTCACGGCGGAGTCGTGGACGGCCGACCAGGTCTCACGGGCCTTTTTTGGCGACCGGCGGATGGTGTCTGGCATCTCTTCTGGCGTTGGCATGGTGATCTCCTCACGATGACGTTCACCATCGACAATATGATCGGCGCTCGCGCCGTGCAATGGGAGCAGCTGCTGCCGTGCCATGAACACGCCCAGCGGACGGGCCGCTCGACGGATAAGTCTCGTACAAACAGAAAAGCTCTGAACCTGAGGTTCAGAGCTTTTCGTTGTCCAACTGGGGACGAATGTGGATCCAAGGGGATTCGAACCCCTGACCCCCTGCATGCCATGCAGGTGCGCTACCGGGCTGCGCCATGGACCCATTCTTCAGTTCTTCTGTTCCGTAAAGGCAACTTGAATAGAGTACTACAGACTCGAGCGGGCTCTGACACACTCGTTCAGATTTTGCATCGTTTCTGCCGTGTTGACTACCCCGGATTGAGTGGCGCCCAACACCGGCCGTTACTTTGGATAACCCCCGTGACCAGCACGGGCGTCGCGAAATCCCTCTATTTTCCGGGACAGTTCGTGGTGCACGCGTCGCGCTCGTGCGTCAATTGCGCGTCAGCTGGGCAGGCATCACGGGCGTCGGAAAGCACGCATAATTTGTCAGAACTTTTTTCGGCGGCCGCTGACACGGCGAAACCCCCGGGTGTGACCGACCCGATCCGGACCACTGCTGGTGGCGACATCCACCGCCAGCATGAGGGTCCATGCGCCCGCCGGTGCGTCCAGCTCAACCGGAGAACCTCTCTCTGCACTGACGGCCCTTGAGGCGTGGTTCCGCTGCACCCTCCGCGGCGCCCTGTGGCCCGTGGCGGCGCGGAAATGTCGTCCACGACCTGTCGACCGCCCAACGCAAACGGCTCCCTCCGCCCGGGAGGATTCTCGGGGAAGGGAGCCGTCGTACGCCGCGGTACGGCAGGTTCTGTAGCTGGAGCCTACTGCTCGGTGGGCAGGATGAGTCCGCCCCAGGTCTCGTTGATGTAGTCCTGGGTTGCCGGGTCGACCAGCAGCTCGTGGAGTTTTACGATGCGGGGGTCGCTCTCGAGCTCGGGGGTGGTGGCGAGGATGTTCGAGTACGGGCTATCGCTTCCCTCCACCAGGATGGCGCTGTCGAGGGTCAATCCGGCGGGAAGGGCGAACGCGGCAGTGACGAAGGCGGCGTCGACGTCGGGGACCGACTGGGCGAGGGTGGCGTTTTCGATCTCGACAAAATCAAAGTCGCTCGGGTTGGCGGTGATGTCCTGCAGCGTGGTGGGGTTGTCGGACACCTCGATAACACCTTCTGCGGCGAGGATCAGCAGCGCACGGCCCTCGTTTGTCGGGTCGTTCGGGATGGCGATCGTCGCGCCATCCTTGAGGTCGTCGATGCTGGTGATCGAGTCGCTGTAAAACGCAGCGGTTGGCAGGTAGATGTCACCGACCGACACCAGCGACGCACCGGCGGACTCGTTGTATGTCTCCATAAACGTGGTGTTTTGGAACAGGTTCGCATCGATCGAACCGTCACTCAGGGCGATGTTCGGGGTGGAGTAGTCCGTGAACTCCGTGTAGTGGATCGTCAGGCCGGCATCGTCGGCGAGGTTGTCTGACACCCACTTCAGGATGTCGCCTGCGGGGGTTGCGAGGGCTCCGACGTTGATTTCGCCGAGGCCGTCTGCACCGGCGGACGGGGTTGCCTCGTCGGAGGCGCAGGCACTGAGGCCGAGGGTGATGACGACGGCAGCGGCGGCACCAGCAAGGCGCGCGCTACGGGTTGAAAATCGCATTATGGTGACTCTTCTCTGGGAGGTGTGCAATTACGCAGCCGTGATGCTGACTTCGGCCACTGTGAGGTGATGCGGGACTACGGGTCAAACTGGACCGCCCTGAAGCGGTACAACCGGGGGGCGCGAGGCGCCGGGTCAGGCGATCGGCGTGCTGTCAGAAAGGCGGGCGGCTTTGCCGGCCCGCCGCCTGGACTCGCCGGTGCCACTGGTGCGGGCAAAACGACGGGCGAAGTAGGTGGCGATCCACTGCAGGATCATCACGATCACAAAGATGATGACAATAACGGCAACCATGTGGATGGTGCTGTACCGCTGGTAGCCGTAGCGGATCGCCACATCCCCCAGCCCGCCACCGGCGACCGTGCCAACCATGGCGGAGAAGTTGATGATGGAGGTAACCGTCGTCGCCAGCCCCAGGAGCACGCTCGGCAGCGCTTCGGGAACCAGCACCTTTGAGACGATCTGCCAGCGGGATGCGCCGAGGGAATGCGCGGCCTCGGTGAGCCCGCCGTCAACCTCACGGATAGCGATCTCCACCATCCTGGCGAAGAAGGGGATCGCGACGATGGACAGCGGCACGATGGCAGCGGTGGAGCCGATGAACGTGCCGACGACGAGGCGGGTGAAGGGAATGATGGCAATCATCAGGATGATGAACGGCACGCTGCGGCCGAGGTTCACCACAAACTCCAGCACACGGTTGATCACGGTGCCGAGGGCGCGTGAGCCGAGCGGCGCCGAGAACAGCCCGCCGCGTTCCGTGCCGACCAGCAGGACGCCCAGCGGTAGGCCGACCAGAACGGTGAACAGCAGCGCGAAGAAGACCATGTACAGCGTCTGCCCGGTACCGACCAGCAGGACGTCGACGAGGTCGCTCCAGAATTTGGGGCTGGATGTGTCGATCATGCTGCGTTTCCCTCCACGATCTCGACGAGCAGGCCCTGCGACCGGAGGTCGGTGATCGCCGCGGCGTTCGCCGCGGCATCCCCCGGCAATTCCAGCCTCGTGCGACCCGCCTGGTTGCCGGCGATTGTCTCGATCGCCGCGCCGAGGATGCTGACGTCAGTGTTGTGGTCCCTGGCGAGCTGGGCGATGACGGGACGGTCGGCGTTTCCGCCGCTGAAGGTGATGTCGATGACGGTGGTACCCGGCCGGGGTGGTACCGCTCCCAATGGGAACAGGTCACGGGCAAGGCGGGAGCCGGGGGTCGAGATCAGGTCAACGAGTTTGCCGTGCTCAACGAGACGGCCCGCCTCGAGCAGCGCGGCGGAGTCACACACCGTTTTGACGACATCCATCTCATGGGTTATCAGCAGCACGGTCAGCCCGAGCTCGCTGTTGATGGTTCTCAGCAACTCCAGGATCGACCGCGTCGTTTCCGGGTCGAGGGCGCTGGTGGCCTCGTCGGAAAGGAGGACGCTCGGGCGTGCCGCCAGTGCCCGCGCGATTCCCACTCGCTGCTTTTGCCCGCCGGACAGCTGGGACGGGTAGGAACCAGCCTTCGCGGTCAGGCCAACGAGGTCGAGGATCTCCGCCGCGCGGCGGCGCCGCTCACGCGCCTCAACACCGGTTACCTCGAGCGCCAGTTCGACGTTGCCAGCGACAGAGCGGCTGCTGAGCAGGTTGAAGTGCTGGAACACCATCCCGATGCCCTGTCGTGCGACCCTCAGCTGCTGGTTGCCCAGCGACGTCAGGTCAAGCCCGTCGACGGTCACCGAACCCGAATCGGGTCTCTCCAACAGGTTGACGGTGCGAATGAGGGTGGATTTGCCCGCGCCGCTTTGGCCAACGACCCCGTAGATTTCGCCGCGCTGCACGGTGAGCGACACGTTGTCGAGCGCCACGGTGCGACGGGCTCCGCTTCCGAAGGTTTTACTGACCGAGCTAATCGAAATCATGCGTATCCAGAACGTGAGCGGGAGGTCGGGACCAGCCGGAGGCCAGACGACTCCGCGGGGCGGGCATGGAAGCGCCGGCCCACCCTGGGGAGGACCGGCGCATCGTCAGCGGCGACTCTTTTGCCGGGGCTGGGGTCGTCCCGGCGGTTTCGCCGGAACGGAAAATTACTCGGCTGACTCGGAGACGGGCGCGCCGGTGTTGACGGTGAGCGGGATTGCGGGGCAGTCCTTCCACAGTCGCTCGAGGGAGTAGTAGAGGCGGTCTTCCTCGTGGAACACGTGAACGACGATGTCGCCAAAGTCGAGCAGGATCCAGCGACCCTCCTGGCGTCCCTCGCGACGCAGCGTCTTCACGCCGGACTCGTTCATTTTGTCTTCGATTTCACCGGCGATGGCAACAACGTTGCGCTCGTTGCGTCCGGTGGCGATGAGGAAGATGTCGGTGAGGGGAAGCGGGCCGGATACGTCCAGCGCGACGAGGTCCTCAGCCTGCTTCGAGTCGGCGGCGAGGGCCGCGACGTTCACGAGGTCAATGGCACGGGAAGAAGCAGTCACGAGGTCCTTAGGAAAGTAATGAAGTTGAGAAGAAAATCAGGGGAAAACGTTGAGAACAACGCCGGCGACCAGAAGGCCGACAACACCAACGGCCATCGTGGACGCTGAGATGACCAGCACGGTGAGCGTGCGGTTGCTCTGCTTTTTGGTGACGATCATGCCGTTGCTGCCGGTGTGGGTACTGACGGCGCGGATCGCGCGAACGGGAGCTGAGTCGGTGCTGGGAATCTCGCGGTCCATGGGGTCATGGTCGAAGTCCGAGGTGTCAACGCGGCTCGGGTGCACTCCCGTTGACGACAGGCTGCGGGGCAGGTCGATCGATCCGGTCGACATGATCTCGCCGCTCGCGGTGAACGGGGAGGTGATGTCAGAGGACTGCGGAATCGAGGGCAGTACAAGGGCACTCGTGGTGATACTGCCCGAGACGCCGACCGAGCGGGTGATCGTGTTCTCGAGCGACTCGATGTCGTCGTCCATGTCAGCGCGTACCGACCAGTGGCCGGCCGAGCGGGTGGAGACGGGAGCGCTCATCGGTTCGATGAACACGGGGATCGCGTCGCCCGTTGGGCCATCCTGGCCGGCGGAGGCGGGCTGCGGCGGGCCATCGATCATTCCCGACGCGGAAACCACGGTGGGGTTGGTGTCGGAAGTCACGGGCACGCTCGCACCGCTTGCCGCGACGGGGGCGGAGGGGCCAGCCGACAGGTACGGGAGGATGATGGGGCCGGAGTTGAGGATCGCGCCGATCGCCTCGGGAACCTGGAGCTCGGCGGCGCGCTCGGCGGCCAGGCGTAGTTCGCGCAGTTCGCGGCGAGTCATCGTGTGCTGGACAACCTCGGAGCCAGCGACAACAGGCGCAGGAACGGTCGCAGACTTGGCTGCAACCTCAGGCGCGATGAGCGCGGCTACCGGGGCCGGCGTTGCGACCGGAGCGTCCACAATCTCAACAGCATCAGCGGAGCGTACGACTGCCTCGGCGGGCTCGATGCTGTCTGCGGCATTGCTGACGGCGGCTTCCGGGGGTACGACCTCTGTGGCCAGCTCGCCGGCTGGCAGGGACGCGCGTCGCCCGGATCCAGGACGCGGCGGGCTCACCGTCTCGGGAATAGTCGCCTCAGCGTCCGCGCGGCGAGCCGGCGGGGTTGCCACGATCACCGGGGAGGCGCTCTGCGTGGTGAAGGTGAAGGGTTCGCTGGCGGTGGGTGTGACGGCGTCGCCGCCGTCGGGCCACTCGGTCGCCGAGGGCAACTGGGCGCGACGACCTGTGCGACCGCGCGCGGAAGTTACGGGGGCGTCTACGTCGGTGTGTTCACCGTCGCGAACTTCGTTCTGGCGAACGGCCCTCCTGCTGTGGAGAGGGGGATCCTGGAATGTCGTCATGAGTTACTCCGATATAAGTGGTGTTTGGAGATGTACTGCACGACACCATCGGGAACCAAATACCAGACCGGAAAACCCCGGCTCACCCTACTCCGGCAATC
>JAODAO010000154.1 GCA_025463465.1 Glaciihabitans sp.
CCCTTCTCCGAGAGCAGCATGTCGGCATTCCAGAGACCGACCGACAACAGGGTCAGCGATGCCACCAACGAAAACCACGCAATGCCGATATACAGCCCGGTGACGGGGATGTCCTCAGCTCGATCTCGAACAGCTTTCTGAAGGGAGACCGCGGCGAACAGGCCAAACAGGAACACCGTCAGGTAATAGCCCTGTTCGTTGAGTTCCATGCTGGAGTTTGACAACCCGATCATGTAGACGGCCGTACCGAGTACCAGGATGAACCACGATGCGCCGATAAACGCCGGTGTCGGACGGCCCAGTTCATTAGTTTCAGTCATGCGTTCGTTCCCCCGTGGTTGCATCAGAATGGTGCTTCAGTCCGCGTATGCGAATCTGGTCTTGCTTTGTGACATGCGGCGAATTCGACATCCCCGGGTGCTGCTGGTGCCTAATTTGTCGTTTCCAGATGAGGTTACAGGGCCAGCCCACGGCAATACCGTTCTTTCCCAAACCGAGACCCCGGGTGATGCGGCCGGCATCGCGGCATCGGAACCCCGCATCCTGGCTCCTCGCCAGCGGTCGCGGAGCCAGCCATTGTGCGGTCCCGTCCGGTCGCAGAAGTGCCGTCCGTGACGCGGACGGGTCTTTACGGCTTGGGCAGGGCGTGCCCGTCGCTGTCGAGGTAGTCGGACCACGACCGTGTCGGGTTCCAGCCGAGCAGGCGTCGCGCCTTGGCAATTGAGATGCCGGACGCGTCGACCCGGTCGAGCTCCCGCAGTTCGATCTGATCACCGTAGTACTGGTGGAGGATGGCGGCGAAGTCGTGGCCACCCGCGTTGTCGGGGGACGCTATGTAGAACACCTCGTGCCCGGGGAGGTCTGATTCCGCAGCGAGTACGATCGCGTCGGCGAGGTCGTAGGCGTCGATGTAACTCCACAGGTTGGCGCTGAGGTTTGAGGGATCTCGCACCTGTTTGCCGAGGTTCACCTCGTAGTTGTCCTCGTTGTGCACGGTGCTCGGCCTGATGGAGATGGCGCGGATGTCGGACCGTCTGACCGCGGCATCCATCAGTTGCTCACCGAAGAGCTTCGACAGTGCGTACGGGTCCTGCGGAAGCAGGGGGTGCATCTCATCGACCGGCGCGTAGGACGGGAGAAAGGGTCGCTGCGGAAAGAAGTTGCCGACGATACTTTCGCTGGAAATGTTCACAAAGCGTTTCACACCAAAGCGCACCGCGGCTTCGATCATGTTGAACGTCGACATCAGGTTGGTGTTGAAGACCACGTGCGCCGGGTTGCCCGTCGGCTGCGGGATGGCCGCGACGTGCACAACGACATCGGCGCCGGCGACGACGGCATACGCCGAACCCGCGTCGGTCAGGTCGGCCATCTGGTAACGACCGGGGAAGGAGACACCGCCGTCGAATACCGGCCTGACGAGGTCGACCCCGAGGACGTCATGGCCTCTGTCAACGAGTGCCTGTGTCGCGGCGCGACCAACCTTGCCGCGCGATCCCGTTACTACAACCTTCATCAGCATCCCTCGTTTGGTCGATCGGTGACGGAATCCAGTCTGCCCGCCGACACTGTGTTCGCATACATCCTTGCTTCAGCGCCAGTGCGACGGGCCAGCGCTGCCCGCCGGGTACTCGTCGAGCGGCACGGCACCGCTCTTCCATGCCTCAAGGATCGGGGTGATGATCCGCCAGCACTCTTCTGCGACATCCCCCCGCACTGAAATCGACGGGTCGCTCGTCAGGATGCCCGCGAGTACCTCGCCGTAAGCATCCAGCTGCCCGGCTCCGAGGTCTGCATCGAGGGAAACCGTTTCGAGGGTGAAGGGATCACCCTCGCCGTTGACGTTGATGTCGAGCTGGATTCCGTTCGGGTCGAGCGCGATGTGGAGCCGAGTGGGTGAGGTCGCTCCGGTAAGCCCGGTGGGGAGGTGGGGCACGGGTTTGAAGGTGACAACGATGTCCTTGCGGCTGTCATCGAGGGCCTTGCCCGAGCGCAACACGATCGGAACCCCGGCCCATCGCCAATTGTCGACAGCGAGGGTGATCTCCGCGAGCGTTTCCGTGTTGAGCGTCGGGTCGACACCCTCCTCATCCGCGTAGGAGAGAAAGTCCCGCCCACCGATCGTGCCGGCGGTGTAACGCGCACGGCGAGCGACCAGCTGTGGTTCACCCGGCCACAGGTGCGTCGCACGCAGCGCCTGCGCCATTGCCCCGCGCAGGTCGTCGGAGTCGAGGGTCGACGGTGGCTCCATCGCGGTGAGGGCGAGCACCAGCAGCAGGTGGCTCTGAATCATGTCGACGAGCGCGCCCGCCTTGTCGTAGTACCCGGCCCGGCTCTCCAGACCGAGCTTCTCGTCGTAACTGATTTCGATTTTCTCGACGTTTTCCGCGTTCCAGTTTTGCTCGAAGATACGATTCGCGAAACGCAGGCCAAGCAGGTTCAGCACGGTGGACTTGCCGAGGAAGTGGTCGACGCGGTGGACCCTCGACTCGGGCACAAGGCGCGAGACCAGACGGTTGAGCGCCACGGCTCTCGGCAGGTCGGTGCCGAAGGGCTTTTCGAGGGCGAGCGAGGTGCCCTCGGGGAGTTCGATGGTGTCGAGAGCGCGGCAGCTGGCCTCGGTCACGGCGGGCGGAAGCGCGAAGTACAGGGCGGGCGCTGTGGCACATTCACCGAGAATGCGGCGCAGGTCGTCCGCGTTGGTAGCGTCGGCGACGAGGTAACGGCTGAGAGCGACAACCGATTCCGTGGCGGCGGGATCCGCCCCGCCTTTCGCGAACGCGGTGCGAAGCATGTCGTGCCATGCTTCCGTGGACATCGTCGCGTTGCTCGCCCCGATCAGCTCGAGCTCGATATCCCGGTCCGCCGTGAGAAGTTGACCAAGCCCGGGGAGGAGCAATCGGGTGCTCAGGTCTCCGCCAGCGCCGAAAATTACCAGGGTTTTACGGTGTTCAGCCATAATTCGAACCTAGTCGCCCGCGGAAGCCAGAACGCGAACGCGGTGCGTATCTTCAGCAAGCGTGGCGGGAAGTTCGACGCGCCGTGTGATCGAGGACTGTCGCAAATGAGTCGACGCGGTCACCAAGATCCAAGCACCCAGAGTTACCTCCGTGCGGACAGAGGAAACAGTCAGCAAATCACCATGGTCCGGACCTAACGTGGAAATCTCGAAACAGTATGTGCAGCACTTCGCGGAAGGACGAATCATGACCGACGCCAACACAACAAACCTGGGCAATGCGGGAGACCCGTTGACAGATCCTGCGGCCAGCCAGCAGACGGTGACCAATGACGCGGTGGCGGGCGAGACTGTCATGGACAACGGCCACTACGCCGGCCCGACCGGTTCTGAACCGCTCGAAGCCGAACCCAGCCTGCCCGATAACGAGCTCGACGCAGACGATATCGACCTTCGCGACCAGGAATAGTCCGCACCATGCGGAGGCGGGATGGCGCCGACTCCCGACTGCCATCAGGCGGTACGGCGTGAACAGGCACGCTGCGCCGCTTCCACAGGACGAACCGTTGTCGGCACGCTGGGCGTCCGAAATTATCGGACGGGTTTCCGCCGCCGTTTTCGCAGCGATCCGAGTTGTACGCCATCCACGGCCGATTCACCCGGGCGGAACGATTTTCACCGGGCATGTCGAGTGGGTCAACCCGGGGCATCGCCCATCCGGTGTGGAGTGGATCGATAATCCGCCGATCTCCGGCCGGCAGGCCGTGACCGCGCGGCTGTCACGTTCCGTGGGTTTGCCCTCCCCACTTCCTGACGTTATCGGGCTCGCATTCAAGTTCGAAACCGAACGGGGAGTTGCGGATCTTTTACTCGCCTCAAGCTGGTTGGGGCTGCCAGGCCGGTTCCTGCTTCGCCCGGCCCGATCCATCGACGGGGTCCTCGGGTCGCTGATGCCGTACCGGGGCGACGCCGGCCCGGTTGTGCTGAGTGCCCGCACGCACAACCGCGACAACAGATCCTGGGACATTGACCTGTTCCACGCCACCGCCTCCAGCACCTGGAGCCGGTTTGCCGTTGTCACGCTGGCCACGGACGGACTGGACGATCGCGAAGACCTGCGTTTTGACCCGATTGTGAATCCGCTTCCAGGCGCGGCCACATACGACTGGACGCGGCGAGTGCGAGAGCGCTCCTATCGAACCGCGCGGCGTTCTACGACCGTTTCGGGTGGGGCCTCACCCAATCCGTAACGCGTGTAGATTCTGCTGCGACCAACGCCATCTTGCCGGTTTTTCGATGCCTCAAGACCGTATCGGCAGCCCCTGGAGGAAGCCTCGTTCCACAAGCTGACGCCGAGTATCTTCGTCATTCACCCATAGCTCGGCGTCCCACCCCGCCGCCCGCGCCGCCTCAACGTTGACCACGCGGTCGTCGAAAAACGTCACCATGTCTGGGGCGGTGTTGAGCCCTCCGGCGGCTAGCCGAAAGATTTCCTGATCAGGCTTCGCAACCAGGAGCTCGCCTGAGAAGTACCACTCGGAGATGTACTGCGCCCACGTTCGTGTGCGCGCGACACCGGCGAGGGCGAACGGCGCGTTGGACAGGATGCCGATCCGGGTTCCTGCGGCATGGAGTTCCTCAAGGATCAACTCGGCCGAGGGTCGGATGTCTGTCCAGGCGAGCGAATCCATCTCGCTGAGCCGCTCGATCATCTCCGCACTGGCGGGTACCGACAGGTTGTCGAGAACCATCGTCCAGAAGGTGGACGCCGAATTTCCCCGATCGTGGTCGTCGCGAAATTTCCAGTAACTGGCTTCCACGGCATCGGGCACAACATCAATGACCCGCCCAAGGTCAGCAAACAACCCTGGCGGGCTGGCGAGTACCTCGCCGAGGTCAAATACAACACAATTTCGAGAACGATCCATGCGCCGAGTGTAGAGGTGCGAGTTAAACTCGCCGGTTGCTTGGTGCATCGACAGGATCGGGGGCGTGCCGACATCTCTTTCGGCCTGTCAGACCCCGCTTACGCACCCTGGATGCATAAGCCACGATTCATCTTCGGCGGGATGTTCCCTGCAGTGCCCCGGACATCCACCTTCTGTTCACACGGCATACGAAGACTGTGGGAGCGCGCCCACAGCGGGCCATCTGATCCCCATCTCCCTGCACAAGAAGGAAATTCGTGTCTAAAACTCGCACCCCCGTCGTCATCGCCGGCCTCGTGTCAGCGGCTCTTTTGACTATGACCGGATGCAGCAGTGCCCCGTCGACGAGCGACGGAGGCACCTCCACCCCTGCCGTCGACGGTTCAACGCTCGTGGTTTACACCAACTCCAACTCGGACGGGCGGGGCGAATGGTGGACCGAGGAAGCACAGGCCGCCGGGTTTGACATCCAAATTGTCGGCGCGGGCGGCGGGGACGTGGTCAACAAGCTCGTTGCCGAGAAGAACCGCCCGGTCGCCGACGTTGTCTTCGGCCTGAACAACATGTATTTCTCGCAGCTCAACGCCGAGGGCCTCGTATCGGACTACACCCCGTCTTGGTCTGACGAGGTGGACGAGACCTTGGGCGATACCGAGGGTGAGGCGGCGTATTGGCCGCTCGTTCAACAGGCGAGTGTGCTCATCTACGACGAGGCGGCCTACAGCGCCGCAGATGCGCCGACCAGCTGGACGGAGCTGGCCACCGATTTCTCCGGCGCTTACGAGGTACCCAACCAGTCAGGCCTCGGCGGCGCCACCACCCAGTTGATCCTGGCCGGCATTCTTTCCGAGTTCAAGGATGACGACGGAGACCTCGGGATTTCCGATGAGGGCTGGGAGACCGTCGCCGAGCTGTTCGCCAACGGCATTCCGTCGGAGACAGATGTCCCCTTGCTGCAGCGCATGTCTGACGGAACGGTGACCGCCGGCCAGATGTACTCCTCGGGCATCCTCGGGTTCGAGGAACAGTTCGGCGTGCAGGTCGCCATCGTCGCCCCAAGCGAAGGCGTACCTTTTGCCATCGAACAGGTTGGGGTCGTTGCCGGCACGTCAAAGGCGGCTGAGGCAGAGAAGTTCATTGACTGGATGGGCAGCGGCGAGGTGCAGGGAGAATTCGCCGCACAGTTCGATGCGGCTCCCGTCAACGAAATCGCCGTCCAGCACGCAAATCCCGAAGCACTCGCGCTCGTCACCGAGGTGAAACCGCAGGATGTCGACTACGCCTGGGCAAGCGAAAACATGGGCGACTGGGTCGAGAAGATCACCCTCGAGTACCTCCAGTGAGCATTACCCACCCCGCGGTGAACACACCCGCTCCGCGCCCGGAACGGGCAACGGCGAATGACCGCGCGGTCGCCGTCGAATATGCGGGCGTACGCGTAGATTTCGGAGCATTCACCGCAATCCCCGACCTCAACCTGAGCATCGAAGAGGGTGAGTTCTTTACCTTTCTCGGACCTTCGGGTTGCGGCAAAACGACGGCCCTCCGCGTGGTCGCAGGGTTTGTGAATCCCGCAGCCGGGTCCGTGCGCATTTCTGGCGTAGACGTCACCCGACTACCGAGTGACGCCCGCGGGGTGGGAATGGTTTTTCAGAACTACGCGCTCTTTCCGAGCATGAACGTGCGACAGAACATCGAATACGGTCTACGCGTCCAGCGCGTCGGCCGCACCGAACGGGACGCTCGCGTCGAGAAGGTAGCGCGCCGTGTCGACCTCTCCCCCGAACAACTCGACAGGTCGCTCACTGATCTTTCTGGCGGCCAGCAGCAACGCGTCGCCATCGCCAGGGCGATGGTGATGCAGCCCACCATCCTTCTCCTCGACGAGCCGCTGTCCAACCTGGACGCGAAACTACGCGTTCAACTGCGTGGCGAGCTCAAGGCGCTGCAACACGATTTCGGCATCACTACCGTCTATGTCACCCATGACCAGGACGAAGCCCTCACCATGAGTGACCGCATCGCGGTATTCAACCGAGGCCGGGTTGAACAGGTCGGCACTCCGACCGAGGTCTATTCCGATCCCCAGACCGAATTCGTCTGCACCTTCGTCGGCGAGAGCTCACAACACGATGACTCCGTGCTGGCCAGGCTCGGTTTGCCGAGTGCCGCGTCCTACGTGCGCCTGGAGCGGACGTCGATTTCACCAACCGCCGACTCCAGCGTTGCGCTCACCGGACTCGTCACCGAGGTCGCGTACCACGGCATTCATGTCCGTTATGCGGTGCAGGTCGGTGAGGTGAACATCAAGGTCCTCACTGCACCCTCGTCTGAACGCCTCAAGGTCGGAGCCGAAACGACGGTGCACATTGATCCGGCTGACGTTCTCCAGTTCAACTCTGAAGGACAACGGATGATGTCCGGCGACGCCGCGGCGGGCGCCCGATGAGCCAAAAAGTCGCTGGCGTCAGGCATCAACTCAAGCGTTCCGTTTTCCCTCTCATTATTGGGGCAGTACTGGTGTGGTTCGCTACCGCGTTCCTGGTGTGGCCAAACTTCGCCGCGATCGCTGCAGCCTTCGCCCCTGACGGCCAGTTTTCGACAAACGCCTTCGAGAAGTTGGCCTCCTCCGCGCGGGTGCAGAAGTCGCTGCTTAATAGCGGGCTGCTCGCCGCAGCGCTGGCTATCTCCACCAATGTGGTTGGAGTGTTCATCGTCCTGGTCACCAATTACTTCCGGGTCCGCGGCTCGCGGGTGCTCTGGTTCGGTTACGCAACGACATTCATTTACGGCGGCGTTGTTCTGGCCAGCGGATACCGAGCCATTTATGGCGACGGCGGAATCGTCACAGGCTGGCTACAGACGTTTCTCCCCGCCATCCCCTCAGATTGGTTCACTGGTTTCCCGGCCGTATTGATCGCGATGACCCTCGCCACCACGACCAACCACATGCTGTTCGTCTCCGCGGCGATTGCTCGCATCGACCAGCAAACGGTGGAGGCTGCAAAACTGATGGGGGCGAGCCCATGGCGAGTGCTTCGAACCGTAGTATTCCCCGCCCTCCGTCCCGTCCTGTTCGCGGTGACCATCCTGTCGTTCCTCACCGGACTCGGCGCCCTCAGTGCACCACAGGTCCTGGGCGGCACGGGGTTCCAAACGGTTGCTCCAACGATTCTCACACTGTCAGGAAGTCCCGCCTCCCGAGATGTCGCGGTACTGCTCGCCCTCATCCTCGGGCTGGCCACCCTCGCCCTGCTGCTCGTTTTCAATCGACTCGAGCGCGGCGGCACCTACTACTCCCTTGCGCGCGTCTCCACCAAGCTCGAAAAACAAAGCCTGAGGTCCCGCCCGGCGAACGCCGCGCTCCATGTCATCGCGTACACCCTGTTCTTCGTCTACGTGCTTCCGGTGATCCTCATCGTGCTGTATTCCTTCCTGCCGAGCACCGCGATCTTCAGCAACAGAATTGTGCTGGGCGAGCTCACGCTGGACAACTACGCCAGGGTGCTCGGGGGAGCCGACGCACTGAGGCCCCTCCTTGTCAGCCTGGCGTATTCACTTGCAGCCGCCCTCATCAGCGTGGTGGGGATGCTTTTCGTAGTGCGCCTCATCACCCGCTACCGCAGTTGGTTTACCAAATTGATGGAGGTGCTGTTGCACATCCCTTGGGTCTTGCCCTCGACGCTGGCTGCGCTTGGCCTCATCGTCGCCTACGACCACCCGTCTGCCCTGCTCGGTGGTTCCGTCCTCACCGGAACAACGCTCATCCTTCTTGTTGCCTACGTCGTAGCCAAGATCCCCTTCACGCTCAGGCTTTTCCGTGCCGCATTCGCCTCACTGGATGAGTCGGTGGAGGAAGCGGCACAAAACCTGGGGGCATCCCCGCTACGCATCCTCCGCCAGGTTGTGTTGCCTGCCGTCTTCCCCGTGGCGATCGCCGTGT
The DNA here is from genome assembly GCA_025463465.1 of Glaciihabitans sp. GTDB lineage: Bacteria > Actinomycetota > Actinomycetes > Actinomycetales > Microbacteriaceae > Glaciihabitans. The sequence continues at coordinate 8,831 of JAODAO010000154.1, forward strand.
TCGCACTCAACTTCAACTCATTGCTCGACGACTACGACCTCGCCGTATTCCTGGCAAACCCCCTGTACCAGCCGCTCGGCCTGGCAATCCGCGCCAATACAACGGGCGACCTGAATGCTGACTCGACGTCGAATAACTTCGTCTACACGGTTGTGCTGATGGTGGTGACTGCCCTTGTGATGTCTTTGGTCTATTGGAGGCCAAGACGTCGTACCCGCAGCAAAACATCCACAGCACTCGACGCCACTAACGCAACGGCGGCAGCTGGTACAACGGCCCCGAAGGCAGGATCTCTCCTGTGACCGAGACATCCACCGCGCCCCGCAGCTCAACGCTGGCTGCCCTGGTCGCCTCCCGGGGTGCAGCCATCATGGCGCACCGCGGCACCCCGGGGGTGGCCGTCGTTGAGAACACCGCAAGGGCGGCGATCGCCGCCGTACTTTCCGGGGCTGACATCATCGAAATCGACGTCACCGGATCTGCCGACGGAATCTATTTCGCCTTTCACGACGGCGAGGAAGAACGTCTTCTGGGTCGCGACGTGGACCTGCTCACCCTTTCCTCCAGAGAAATCCGCCAATTCTGCTTCGCGCGTGTCAGTACACCATCGGGGGACGTGCGGATCGAAACGATCGATCAGGTGCTCTCAGCCCTGTGGCGCCGATTCCCCGACACCCTGGTCAACCTCGATCGATCGTGGAACAACTGGCCGGACTTCCTGCAGGTCCTCGACGGATTTGAGCGTGGAAGCCAGCTGATCCTCAAGTCACCCGTCGTGGGCGGGCACTTGGAGCACCTTCAGGACCATCCGGTGAAATACCCGTACGTCGGGATATGTCGCACGATAGCCGAGGTCGAGATAGTGCTGGCCCTGGCCGACGTCAACGTGGTCGGGGTCGAGTTGCTTGCGCCGACGGACTCGAGCCCATTTCTGGACCCGACCGTTCTCGCATCCTTCCGTGACCGCGGCGCCCTCCTCATCGCCAACGCGGAGGTTCTGCCTGGCGGCCCCGACCTGTTCGCTGGCCACGATGACGACGAGTCGATCTTCGGCACCGGTCCGGGCTGGAACCGTCTGCTCGATCTCGGTTTTGATGTTATTCAAACGGATTGGCCGTGGCTCCTGCGCGAATCGATCGAGAAACGACGGGCTTCCACGGGGCGTAATGCACAGGCTCGGGTGCTGTCACCATGACCTTCACCGGCGCAGCTCGCCCAACAATGCTGGACGTCGCGATCTCCGCGGGCGTGTCGCGCTCGACGGTCTCGCGGGTGCTGCAGGGCCGTGGGCGTTTCTCACGCGAGAGCCATTTCCGAGTGTTGCGGGCGGTTCAGGAACTCGGGTTCGTGCCGAATATCTTGGCCAGTGAACTCGCATCGCCCAGCTCGAGTGTGATCGGCCTCCTGTTGCGGGATGCTTCCAACCCGGCCTACGCGGCCCTGTTCGTCGAACTTGCCCGTGCAGCCCACGAGCATCAACTTCCGCTTATTTCGATGACGGTGCACCATGACGAGGGCGGTGGCCAGCAGATCGTTGCGCTGCGACGGATGCTCGGAATGCGCGTCGCTGGTCTCGTTGTGGCGACGGGAGACGTGACATCGGAGCAGCTCGAGCCCTTTCGTGCTTCTCTTCCCATCCTGCGAGCGGGTCGACCCGCAACCAACTCACTCCTTAACGCGATCTCATACGACGAAGTCAACAACGCCACGCTCATCGCTGAGTATCTGTTGGCAGCCGGTCATCGCCGGGTCGTTGTGATCCTGCCGACCGCGACGCTCTCCTACCCAGAACACGTGCGCGGGACCACCATGATCGAGGTTCTCGGCGCCGGCGGCTGCGCCGTTCACGTCGTCGCGGTGACGGACACCAACGATCAAGGCGCAACCCACGCCGCCGATCTCGTCGCAAGATACGGCGCGACCGCGGTGATGGCCACTACCGACCGCCGCCAGATGGCTGTGATGCGAGAACTGGGCGCGCGAGGACTCAGCGTGCCCGGTGATGTCTCGGTTACGGGACTTGACGGCCTAATGGCAGGCCTCGACCTTCTCGGACTCACGACCGTCAGACTTCCTGTCGAGGCGCTTGCACAGCGCGCCATGTCTGTAATGTCGCAGCTCATCAGCGGAGCGGGAAGTGGTCTCATCCAGGAGAAGCTCTGTGGGCAACTGATCCCCGGGTCGACCGTCGCTTCTCCCGCAGCCCACCGCAGCTGAGATAGCAGGGGCGCTCGGATCCACACGACTCTCAGGCACCGCCGCCAAGAATCTCGGAGGCTTGGTCGAGCAAGGTGTCGCTGCCGTCCCCCGTCGCGGTGAGCACCACACGGGTGCCCTGAGCGAAGCCCTGCGCCATCACGGCCAGCAAACTTGCCGCGTTCA
>JAODAO010000213.1 GCA_025463465.1 Glaciihabitans sp.
CGTTCGCTTCCGGGACTACCCGACCACGCGGTCTCGTCGTTCAGGTCGAACCGTACGGCGGCGGTGTCCCCCCAGCACATCGCGCCCAGCTGGCCGTTGCCGAGGGGAAGCGCCTCGAGCCACTCGGTGGCCGGACGCGTGTAATGGAGGATACTCACCGCTCAGCCGCGGATTCCGCCGGCGGTGAGGCCGGTCTTCCAGAATCGCTGGAGGGCGACGAAGACGATGGCGATGGGGATGACGGACACCAGTGACCCGACGACGGTGAGGATTTGCAGGCCGGGGATGGTGATCGCGGTCTGGCTCCACCCGGTGAGGCCAACGGTCAGCGGCATCAGGTTGGAGTCCGTCAGAACGAGCAACGGCAGCAGGTAGCTGTTCCAACTGCCCAGGAAAGCGAACAGCAGCACCGTGACCAGGCTGGCTGACATCAGGCGAAGGCCGATGGAGACGAAGATGCGGAATTCGCTGGCGCCGTCGATGCGGGCAGCTTCGACCAGTTCGATGGGTACGGAGGACTGGGCGAAGATGTAGCAGAGCAGCACACCGAACGGATAAACCAGCGCGGGCAGCAGGATGCCCCAGTAGGTGTTGTTGAGACCAAGGTTGACCAGCAGCACGTAGGTCGGCTGGGAGATAACGGTGCCGGGGATCAGCAGGCTGCCGAGGATGACGGCAACCAGGGTGCTGTGTCCCTTGAACCGGTAGATGGCCAGGGCGTAGCCGGTCGCCGCGCAGACGAGGGTCGTCAGGGCGGAACCGATGACGGAGTAGATGATCGAGTTGAGGCCCCAGCGCCAGAAGATTCCGCCGTCGTAGGAGCTGAGCGCGGCGAGGTTGTCGAACAGGTTGAAATCTGCGAGGAGGAAACCGGGGGTGGAGAACAGGTCGCCGGTGGACTTCGTCGACGCGATCACCAGCCACAGGATCGGGATCAGGAAGTAGGCGGCTGCGACCACCATGATCGCGGTGACGACGATCTTCCAGGGGCGGCTGACCTGCTCGGCGCCGCCGGTGGGGTCCCTGCGAAGTGACGGCAGTGGCCTGCTGGGCGCAACCGGGGACGGTGGGGCGATCGGGAGGACGTTATTTGCCATCGGTGACCTTCTTCGTTGAGGATCGTTTGGTCGCACGCAGGACAATGAGCGAGATCACCAGGGTGACAAGGCCCAGGATGATCGCCATCGCGGAGGAAAGGTGGGTGTCCTTGCCGAGGGTGGACGCGGCGAAGATGGCCATGTTCGGGGTGAAGTCGCTCGCGATGTTCGACGTCACCGATTTGAGGACCTGGGGTTCGTTGAACAGCTGCAGGGTGCCGATGATCGAGGAGATGGTGGTCAGCAGCAGTGCCGGGGCGATCATCGGGAGTTTGATGCTCAAGGCAATGCGGATCTGGCCAGCCCCGTCGAGCTTCGCGGCCTCGTACATCTCGCGCGGCAGCGCCTGCAGGGCGGAGAACAGGATGATCATGTTGATGCCCACCGTCGACCAGGTGGCGATGTTGGCAATGGACCAGAGCACCGTGCCGGGTGAGAGCAGGCTGATGTCGATCCCGATCGCGGACAGGCCCTGGATGATGGGGCTCACCGAGGGCTGGTAGAGGAAGCCCCAGAGCAGGGCTGCAATAACGCCGGGCACCGCGTAGGGGAGGAAAACCGCGAACTGGAAGAAGCGGGTTCCCTTGACCAGGCCGGAATCGAACAGCAGGGCGAGAATCGCGGCGACGACCAGCATCACCGGCACCTGCACGATACCGAACAGGAACACCCGCCCGAAGCTGGTGATGAAGTCGGTGTCGGCCAGTGCCCGCACGAAGTTGTCGATACCAACGAACAGCACCTCCGACCCTCCGAACCCCAATCCGGACGACCGTTCGGAGAACAGGCTGTTGACCACCGCGATGATGATCGGGGCAACCAGGAACACGGCGAACAGGAGGACGAACGGAGCGACGAAGAAATACGGGGTCAAGGATCCCCCGGTACCGGAGGACCGGCGCCGGGAGGCCCTGGAGAGCGAGAGTGCTGTCATGGTGTTCGCCTACTCGACGTTCAGGCCGCGCGACTCGAGGTCCGCGACGGTGGCGGCCTGGGCTTTGTCGAGCGCCTCGAGGAACGTCTGGTCTCCGTTGATGACCTTGGCGAACTCGTCCGTTATGGCCGTCTGGGCGGTGCCGTAGTTGGGACCGTCCACCCAGGTAGCCGGGGTCTCGGCCGCGGCGTCGATGAAGACGTCGTTAATGACCTGGTCGCCGAAGAACGGCTGCGGGGTGCGCAGCTTCTCCGACGCGAGACCGAACTCGGTGGAGGGGAACAGCCCGCCCACGGTGATCAGCGCGTCCTGCACGTCGTCGGAGCCGTTCATCCAGGCGGCCACCTCGGCGGCCGCTTCTGCGTCCTTGGCACCCTTGAGGACAACAACGGCTGCTCCGCCGGAGTCACCGGCGTTGTCGGAACCCGCGTTGGTTGGCATCGGGGCGACGGCCCACTTTCCGGTGCTGTCTGCCGCGTTCTCGGCGAGCAGGCTGGGGAACCAGGCGGCGTAGGTGATGGTGGCGATCTTGTCAGCGTTCACCAGCGCCCAGTACTCCGGGGTCCAGACCTGCTCGGTGGTAACCAGTCCCTCGTCGAGCAGCGTCTGCCAGCGCTTGGCCACGAGCTGGCTGCCGGCGTCGTTGACCCCAACGGACCAGGAATCGCCATCGATGCCGTACCAGCTGCTCTCGGCCTGCTGGATCTCCTGCGCCCACTGGCCGATCTCGCTCGGGGACATGTTGGCGATGTAGACGTCGGGGTTCGCGGCGTGCAGAGTGCGTGCTGCCTCGACGTACTCGTCCCAGGTGGTGGGCACGGCGATGCCGTACTGGGCGAGGATGTCGGTGCGGTACATGGTGGCGGCCGGGCCGATGCCCTGGGGAAGGCCGTAGACCTTGCCGTCGAGGCTCACCGATGCCCAGGACGCCGGGGTGTATTTCGTCTCTTCGTCGGAGACGTAGTCGGTGATGTCTTGCACCCGGCCGGAGATGACGTAGTCGGGAAGGTTGTGGGTGCTCAGCTGGACGAGATCGGGGCCAGCACCGGCGTCGACGGCGGCCTCGACCTTCTGGCCGTCGTCACCCGTCATCCGGTGGAAGGTGACCTCGACGTCGTCGTGGGAGTCGTTGTACTGGGTGACCAGGTCCTCCAGCCCGGGGACCCAGCCCCAGAAGTCCACGGTTGTCACCCCGTCTGCCGTAGTAGCGCCTTCCCCGCCGCCGGAACAGCCGGCCAGCAGTGCCACCGAGGCGATGGACGCAACGGCTACCGTCGCGAACCTGCCAAATCGGGGGTGATTGAGCTTCGTTGCTTTCATCGTGGTTCCTTCCAAGACGTCATTGTCGACAAGAGCCCGAATGCTGCGGACGCTTCTTGTGCTACCCGAGCATTTTGTATCCTGATGCAACATAATGTCAAGACGGGATGGTACAAAGGTCAGATGACTAACACGGATTTCCCCCTCGAGGTGCTGCGCGAGTACATGCCAGAGGTTGCCGAGCCCAAGGACTTCGATGACTTCTGGGCGAGGACACTCTCGGCCTCCCGTGCCGCTGAAAATGGCTACACCCTCACCAGGGTGCAGACATCCATCTCGACCATCGTCATTGAGGACCTCACTTTCTCGGGCTACAACGGCGAACCGATTCGGGCGTGGGTAATGCGACCGGCCGACGCCCCCGGGCCACTACCGGCGATCGTAGAGTTCCAGGGCTACAACGGCGGGCGCGGGCTCCCCGGCGAGAAACTGCAGTGGGCTGCGAGCGGGTACGTGCATGTGTTTATGGACACCCGCGGCCAGGGCAGCGGGTGGGGAACCGGCGGGGACACCCCGGATCCGCACGGCTCAGGTCCGGCCGTCACCGGTTTTATGACCCGCGGAATCAGCAGCCCGGAGGAGTACTACTACCGGCGTCTGTTCACCGACGCGGTGCGTCTGGTTGACCTGGTCACCACCCTCGACTTCGTGGATGGCGACAGGATCGCTGTGGCCGGGGCCAGCCAGGGCGGTGGTATCGCGCTCGCCGCGGCTGCCCTGTCGGAGAAAGTTTGCGCCGTGATGCCGGACGTGCCGTTCCTCAGTCACTTCCGGCGGGCGGTCGAAGCGACCCCCGAGGAGCCATTCACCGAAATCACCCGGTACCTCGCCGTGCACCGGGAGCGGGTAGAGGAGATCTTTTCCACCCTGAGCTACTTCGACGGGGTGAACTTCGCCAGGCGGATCAGCGCGCCCGCCTACTTCTCTGTCGCTTTGATGGACGGCATCGTCCTACCCTCAACGGTATTCGCCGCATACAACCACCTCGCCAGCACGGACAAAAGCATCGAGGTGTATGCCTATAACGGGCACGAGGGGGGACAGTTCCTCCAGTGGATCCGGCAGGCGGCCTGGCTGCCCGAACGAATCATCTGATCTCTCGGCTCACTTCGGGCTCGCGTCCCGAAGGCTGAACAGCTCCCCGGCGCTCATTCGATGCGCACTCAGACGACGTGGCGGATGGCCGCGATGGCGGCAGCCCAGGCGTAGTCCGCGAACGCGAAATCCACCAACTCGACATCGACCGGCTCGGCCGCCGGGTCGAGGTGGCGTCGGATGGACGCATCCAACTCGTCGCTGGCATACCGCGCGACCGCCAGCGCCTCCCCGGTGATGATGACTTTCTCCGGGTCGATCAGGTCGGCGAGGCTGGCCACAACCACACCGAGCGCGTGACCGGCGTTGCGAAGCGCGAGGTCGGCGACCGCGTCGCCCGCCGCGGCGGCAGCCAGCGCCTCCCAGAAACCACTCGCCCCTGAATTGGCGACGATGGCGGGGATCGTGACGAACGAGGACACACAGCCGGTGTGGCCGCGGTCACACACCGGACCGGTGTCTGTGACGAACAGGTGCCCGACTTTGCCGGGATGTCCGCGGGAACCGCGGACTATTTCGTCGTTGACGACGATGCCGCTGCCGATGCCGGCGCCAAGGCCGATCAGCGCCATGGTGGTACAGCCCACACCAACACCGAACCAGTGGTGGGCGACGGTGAGGGCCTGCACGTCGTTGGAGATCGCGGTAGCGAGCCCGGTGGCTGAGTGCACCAGCTCCCCCAGGGGCACATTCTCCCAGCCGAGGAAGTGCGAGCCGAGCACGGTCGAGTCGCCGTGCGAATAGGTGACGTCTCCGGCGAGGCAGACGCCCGCGGCGGTGAGGGGGAAATCGGCCGAGAACCCGTCGACGACCTCGGCGATGAGGCCAACGACGGTAGCCACGTCCCGCGAGGGAAGAATTCGTTCCTCGGTGGCGAGGATCTTCGCGTGCAGGTCGGTGACTACGGCATACAACGCGTCCCCGGTGAGCTTGACGCCGACGAAGTACGCGGCCTCTGCGCGAAGGTGCAGCATCTCCGATGGGCGCCCCCGGCCAGCGGGCACCTGCGTCTGTCCCTCCGTGACGAGGCCGAGTTCGACCAGCCCGCGGGTGAGGCGCATCAGTGTTGCCCGCGACAGGTTGGTGCGCCTGGCCAGGTCCGCACGCGACCGGGAGCCGTGAATCAGAACTTCGAGGAGCACGGCGCGCTGCGCATCGTGCAGCTCGGGCCAACCCGCAGAGGTGAGCCGACCCGTGTCTGTCATGGGCCGAGTTTATCGGCAGGCCGGTGCCGCCGGTGGCCGATGACGATCACCAATCGGACCCCCACCGCCCGGGCGGGTTAGTCTTGTCTCAGACTTCCGGCTTCGGCCGGCGGGTACTGGTTGAGACAGTGCACCAGGGTCCCGGCCTTCGTTGGCCGGGACCTTTTCTATTTCGGGAGCCCCGATCGCCGACTCCCCGACATCCACCCCGTATGCGTGTTGGTGGAGCGCCCCCGGTGCCGCGCGATTTTGACTCCCCAATTGGTCGTGGTACTTTCGTCGCGGACATGTGACTGGTTATGCAGGCAGGATCCGACGTTTCGCCCACTCAGGCGAGGTCGGATCCTTTTTTTATGCCCGGAAGCGCATCGGAGCGTGTATGTCCCGGCTCCAAAGGAGGACCCATGAGTACACAAGACAATGCACAGGCGATTATTGACGGCGTCGGTGGCGCCGGAAATATTTCCCAGCTGCAACACTGCTCGACCCGGCTGCGCTTCGCTCTCGCCGACGACAGCAAGGCTGACGAGGCTGCGCTGAAAGCCATCCCCGGTGTTATCGGAGTGGTCAAGGGTCCACAGACTCAGGTAATCGTCGGTAGCAAGGTCGGCGAGATGTACACCGCGGTGGAGAAGTTGCGTGGTGGCGGATCCGGCCCCAGCGTTTCCCAGCAGCGCAAACCGCTCACCTGGAAGCGTGCCGGCTCCACGGTCATGGACTTTGTGGTCAGCGTGTTCACCCCGATCATCCCCGCGATCGCCGGCGCCGGAATTTTCAAGTCCCTCCTCGTCCTCGCCTCGGCAGCGGGATGGCTCGATGCGGCGAGCAACGAGTTCAAGCTGCTGTCCGCCATCCCCGACGCGGTCTTCGGATTCCTTCCACTGCTCGTCGCCTACACCACGGCGAAGAAGCTGAATGTGAACCGGCCGCTCGCCCTCGGCCTTGTCGGCATCCTCGTGTTCCCGGCGTTCACCGCCCTGGTCGCCACTGAGGGAGGCCTGTCCGTGTTTGGGCTCGCCGTTCCGGTTGTGAACTACAACGCTCAGGTCTTCCCCGCGATCCTCGCCGTGCTGGTGCTCTCGTTCGTTGAGCGATTCTTCAACCGTGTCACCTGGAGCCCCATCCGCACGTTCTTTGTGCCGCTGATGTGCCTCATCATCGTCGCTCCGCTGACGATCTTCCTGCTCGGCCCGCTCGGCTACTACCTCGGAACGCTATTGACCGGCGCCATGATCGGCCTCTACAACAGCCTCGGCTGGGTCGCCGTGATGCTGATGGCCGGTGTTCTGCCCTTTGTCATCTCCGTCGGTATGCACAAGGCTTTCATCCCGCCGACCATCGCCACCGTCGCCGCCACCGGCAAGGACCCCTTCTACCTGGTCGCCTCGCTCGCCCACAACCTCAGTGAGGCCGGCTCCAGCCTCGCCGTCGCCGTTCGGACGAAAAATGCGACCCTGCGTGCTACCGCCCTTTCCGGTGGTATCTCGGCCCTCTTCGGAATCACCGAGCCGGCGCTGTATGGCGTCACCCTGCAAAACCGTCGCGCCCTGGTCGCCGTGATCGCCGGAAGCATGTCGGCCGGTGCCTACATCGGGCTCACCCACGTTTCGGCCTTCGCCGTGGTCAGCCCGGGTCTTGCCAGCATCTCGATGTTCATCGAGGCCGGCAACCCCGCCAACCTGCTGAACGCCGTCATTGGTCTCGTCATCGCCGTCGTGGTGTCATTCACCATCTCCGCCGTCTTATGGCGCGATTCCGATTCCGGCACCCTTCGTGCGCTCGGGGTCAACGACGAAGCATCTGCTCCGGCCGCGGCCTCGGCCTCCGCAACGGCCGGTTTCACCGCCGCCGTTGTCGCCTGCCCGTTGGCCGGCGAGGTCGTTGCGCTTTCCGAGGTGCCGGACGCTGTCTTCTCCTCCGGCATCCTCGGTGAGGGTGTAGCCATCCGCCCCACCGACGGTGTGGTCTGCTCCCCCGTCGACGGTGTTGTCACCGCCCTGCTGGACTCCAAGCATGCCGTGGGCATCACCACCGACGACGGTGTGGAGATCCTCATCCACGTGGGTATCGACACCGTCCAGCTCGACGGCGCACCGTTTGTCTCCCACGTCACGGTGGGTGACCGGGTGACGGTGGGACAGATCCTGGTGGAGGCCGACCTCGCCGCGATCAGCGCGGCCGGATACGACACCATCACCCCCGTTCTCGTAGTGAACTCTGCGGACTACACCGTGACGGTCAACGCGACCGGAACGGTGAAAACAGGCGACACCCTCGTCTCGATCGAAGAAAAAGTGAAGGAGCTCGCCAATGGCGCTGCATAAGGATTTCCTCTGGGGCGGCGCCGTCGCTGCGAACCAGGTCGAAGGTGCATGGCGTGAGGGTGGCCGTGGTCCGGCGGTCTCTGACGTGTCGACCTACAAGCCGAAGGCCGACCCCAAGGAATACGCCCTCCACCACGTCAACACGGTTGCCAGCATCACCGCGGCCCTGGCCGACGACGACACCGTGTACTACCCGAAGCGTCGCGGCATCGATTTCTACCACCGCTACC
>JAODAO010000214.1 GCA_025463465.1 Glaciihabitans sp.
GTCCACCTCGCAGACCACGGCCAACACGCCTGTCTAATAGAGCTGGCTACGCGCCAGCATCCACCTTTTTGGCGAACACAACGACGTTGTCGACGTAACGTCCGATCGACTGGTTGTAGTCGCCGCCGCAGGTGATCAGGCGCACCTCGTCGTCGAGGGTTGCCCCGAAAACGGTGGTGGTTGGAAACTCCGCCTTTTTGTGGTTCTCGGCCCGGTAGACCTCGTAGTTGAAGACCTGCCCGTCGATGCCGGTGAGGCTGAAACGGTCGCCGACGACCAGCTCGGTGAGGCGGAAGAAGACCGCAGGGCCCGAGCGTGAATCGACGTGGCCGGCGATGACGGTGGGGCCGAACCCGCCGGGTTTGCCTCCGCCGGTGAACCAGCCGACGTCGTTGTAGTCGACCGGCACTTCCATCTCGCCGTTGGACTGGATGCCCAGCGGGATGAGGTTCTCGGTGAGTTCCATTCGTGGCACCGTCAGGCTCGCCGGCTCCACACCAACGGCGCGTTGTGCAGTCGCGTCGGCAGCGGACGGCGAGGGTGCGGGCATCGCAGTGGGGCTGGTGGGTGCAGTCGGGGCAGACGACGGTTCGGTTGGTGCCGCTGCCGAGGGGGATGTCGCGGCCGGGGTTTCCGCCGCTGGTCCACCGGTGTCCGGGGCGGCCGAAGCGCAGGCTCCGAGCATCAGTACAACGGCGATGGCCGCAGCGAGAGCAGCGGCGAACCGCGCCGGGGTGGGGTTGCCACCCCGACGCGGTCGTTCGTTCGTCCCGGGATTCATCAACACGTGGCCATCACAGCGTGGTCATCACAGCGAAGTCATCACAGCGAGGTCGGCGGGAGCGACCGCGGGTCAGGACGCGGTCGCGCGGCGGCGGACCACAACAACGGCGGCGGCACCGAGCAGGGCGATGGCACCGAGGCCAACGAAGCCGCCAATTCCGAAGCCGTTCTCAGCGTCAGCGGCGATCGCGGTCGCCCCGCCACCGGTCTGCAGGCCACCAACGGGAACCTGGGTCAGCTGCGCGCGCACCACACCGGCGGGGAACGCGGCGGTGTGGGAGTCAGACGCGAAACCGGCCGCGTTCTCCTCGAGCGCCTTCAGGCTGAAGCCCGTGCCGGTGTCTGCGTCGTTGGCGACGATGCCGGTGGTGAAGGGTCCCTGCAGGCAGCCGGAGCTGGTGCGGGGTCCGTCACCGACGGGGGACGGGTTGGGGAACGCGATGCGGGGCGGCCCGGCGAGACCAACCGCGGCCTGGTGGATGTGGGTCGCGGTTTTGGCGGGGCTGGCGTAGTCGCCGGTCACCCCGGTGAGGGTGATGTCGTAGCAGATGATCTCGAGGTCGGAGTTGACCCGGAAGTTGAACTGGCCCGTGGCGCCAGCCTCACCGGGGGTGGCGACGGCGTCGGCGTTGAGCACCTGCTCGGGGACGGCCATCGCGGTGAACGCGCTGGTGAAGGTTGCGGGTTCTGCGACCGGGGTTTCGGCGGCGGCAGGGCCGGCCATTCCGAAAACGGCGACAGCGGCCACTGCCGCGACACTGCCGAAGGTGAGAGGACGGGTAATTTTTCTGGTCGACATCGATGTTGCCTTTCGAATTCCCGAGCGCCGGATGTGCCCGATGCAGGGGTATACGTCGCTGACCGGCCCCGCGTTCAACGGCGTTCGAAATTGGTGCAATAACTTTTTAGGCGTCCGTTGAACGCACCGGGGCACCCGTTCGTATACCCCTGTGTCCGGCCAATCGACCGGCGGTCACGCTTGTCGATAGGGTTGGGGAGTTCCATGGCGGCCAGCTGGCTCACCCTGCCTCCCGCCCCGAGCGGAAGGCCACCGATGACGCACCCGCCTTCGCTGGGCGTCCCTGCGCCGGCACCTCCCTTTGACCTCGTCACCGCGTATGACGAACACGGCCCCGCCCTGTTCGGTTTCGCGGTGAACACTTTGCGCGACCGAAGCCTCGCCGAGGACTGTGTGCAGGAGGTTTTCCTGCGAGCCTGGCGTTCGCGCGACCAGTATTCGCCCGAGAAGGCGAGCCTGCGCACCTGGTTGTTCGCCATCGCCCGCAACGTGATCATCGACGTGCAGCGGTCGCTGCACCGGATGCCGCGTCTGGTTCCTCCCGAAGACCTGGAGGAAACACCAACAGAGACCGCCGACCCGCTTGACCGTCTCACCGTCGTCGAGGGTCTCGCCAAGCTGACCTCCGAGCACCGCGAGGTCGTCGTCGACATCCACCTGAACGGTCTCAGCTATGCAGAAGTGGCCGAGAAATCAGGGGTGCCGGTGGCGACGCTGCGTTCCCGCTCCTTTTACGCCCTGCGCGCCCTTCGCACCCATCTCACCGAAATGAGAGGCACCAATGACTGACCCCCGAGATCTGCGCCGCGCCGAGCTGATCGCCGCCGCCATCGCGGGGCAGTTGACCGACGCGGAGGGCCACGAACTCGACGCCCTGCGCGCCGGTGACCCCACTATCGACGACGAGATCCGTTTCCTGTCCGCCACCGCAGACGACCTCGCGTCTTCCGTCAGCGGCTGGGACACCTCCCTTCCCTCCGCCGACCTGCGCAGCCGCATTGCCGCCATCGCCGCCGAAGATCCCATCGCCCGCGGGTTCGCTGCCCACGACCAGGGCAAAACTGAATACCAGGGGGATGTCTCCGCCGCAGCCGCTCCCGTTCGTCCTGCCCCAGCCATCGCCCTGTCCGCCGCACCGTCCCGCCGGGGCCGCTGGATTATTGCCGTGGCCGCCGCCGCCTGCATAGGCATCGGCGCGGGGGTTGGCATCGGCCTGACCGCCGCGACACCCTCCGCTCCGCAGGCGGGCCCGAGCTCGGTGGTGACCGGTCCTCCCGGAACCCTCGGCGCTGTAGAGACCATCAGCTTCGACGGCTCCCCCACAAACGTGCAGATCGACGGCGCCCTGATCGCCCACACCTGGGGCACCGAAACGGTTCTGCACATCACGGGCCTTCCCGCCGATGCCAGCTACGGCCTTGTGCTCGTCACCGACACCGGTGAGGAGCTGGATTCCGGCTCGTTCCTCGGCAGCGACGTCGCGATCGACTGCGAAATGAACGCCGCCGTGATGCGCGCCTCGGTCACGAAGGTGCTCATCCAGGACGCCGACGGCACTGCCGTGGCCACCGCCGAACTGCCCTCCGTCAGCTGACCCATCCGACCCACGGCACCCATTGTTGGTGCGGCGAGGTCCTCCCAATTTCCAGCTGGGAAAGCGGCCCGAGGCACTCCGCCCCCAGGGACAGAGGATTAAGATCGAGAAACACAGAGGATTGGACCGTCTTATGAGCGAGCTCAGTGATCGCATCGCCGCCGCCCGCAAACTTGCCGAGGCCGTCGGCGTTGAGCGCGCTGCGAAGGCCGTGGGCCGGGCAGCCCGCAGCGGCGCCCTGAACACCGCAGATTCCCTCGGCCGGAGGGTTTCCCACGCCGCGCAGACCGCGAAGGCCAAACCACGCGCTGACCAGCCCAACGGCCCCTTTATCCCGTCCGAGCGCGTGAGCGACACCCCCAAGCCCACCAACACCCCTCAGCCCACGGGAACCCGCCGCACCTACACCTACGGCGAGCGCGAGATCGTCATCTCCAACGTCATCGAGGTCACCGTCGGCGCCGACGGAGGCCACCTG
>JAODAO010000218.1 GCA_025463465.1 Glaciihabitans sp.
CTCTAATCGCACAGATTGCGACCCTGCCAGCTGTGACCCTTCGAGCCGTGCCCGCGTGAGCCGTGACCCTGGTGCCCGTGGCGATCGCTTGGCCCACAATCTCCGGTCGCACGCCGGGTGCTGGCGGTCAGTCCGGCCACCGCTACCGAAATGGCAGTAATGGTCCGTTGTCTGGCAATGCTGCCACTATCGGCAGGATTTACCAAGACGTAGATTTTCTGCCAGACGTCGTTCGGCCCGAATCGGCCCGGTGCGGGGGATGTTGTGACTACGCCGTAGCCGCGCATTCCACAACGTTGTCCAGGAGGACATTATGGAAATTTTTCTCACCGCAATTGGACTGCTCGGGGCATGGGGTGTCGTCGCCTCCATTCGTGGCCTCGCCCACGACGGCTACCACCGGATCCCCATTGACCCGACGCGCGAAAGATCGAGGCATTCCCGTGGCGACAGGTGACCCGAGTGGACCCGGGAAGCCCCGGGGGAGGGCGACCCGGGTACTAGCGCATTCGACCATTACTCAGCAATAACAGTGGCGACTTCGTGCGATGGGCCGCTGGGCACTAGCGTGGTGTCCATGAGCTGGTTGGTTACGGGTGGTGCAGGTTATATCGGTGCGCATGTTGTCCGGGCGCTGGGGGGTGCTGGCATCCCCACGGTGATCGTTGACGACCTGTCGAGCGGGCATAGGAGCTTCGTTCCGGAAGGTGTCCCGTTCGTCGAGGGCACGATCCTCGACAAGGCGCTCCTGCTGAAAACGATGGCTGAGCACAAGGTCACCGGCGTGATCCACGTCGCCGGCTACAAGTACGCGGGCGTGTCCGTCCAACGTCCGCTGCACACCTACGAGCAGAACGTGACGGCGACCGCCGTGCTGCTCGAAGCGATGCAGGAAAGCGGTATCGACCGCATTGTGTTCTCCTCCAGTGCCGCCGTCTACGGCACCCCTCCCGGCGAGATTGTCACCGAGGACACCCCCAAGAATCCCCAGTCCCCGTACGGGGAGACGAAGCTGATCGGGGAATGGTTGTTGCGCGACCAGGCCATTGCGACCGGCCTGCGCCACACCTCGCTTCGCTACTTCAACGTCGTGGGCTCTGGTGACGCTTCGCTGTATGACACCAGCCCGCACAACCTGTTCCCCCTCGTCTTCGAGGCCCTCGTAGACGGCCGCGTTCCGCGCATCAACGGCGACGACTACCCCACGCCAGACGGCACCAACGTCCGCGACTACATCCACGTGGCCGATCTCGCCTGGAGCCACGTTGTCGCAGCGCAGCGCCTGGACGCAGGCGAGAGTGTTGAGCCCGCCTACAACCTCGGCAGTGGTGACGGACTGTCGGTGAAGCAGATCATGACGGCGATCGCCGAGGTCACCGGGATTGCCTTCCAGCCCACGATCGCGCCCCGCCGCGACGGTGACCCCGCCCGCATCGTGGCCGAGGGTGACCTTGCTGCCCGCGACCTCGACTGGGAGATGCGCCACACCCTGAACGACATGGTGCAGAGCGCCTGGACCGCACGACGTGAGGCCGTTCTCGACGCCCAGTCCTGATCGGTTCCGGATCGGAAGATCCACGTCGACACGCCGGGGGCGGGTTTTGTGCCCCCGGCGATGAAGTAGCATTGTGGCTTCACGTAGTGCGCCGAGTCCCCGCGCAGGTTTTAGAACTTGACGCCGGAGCGACCGGTTTGCACCAGTGGCCGACAAGTTGTTACGGTCGGAATCCCGCGAAGTAGTGATACTTCGCCGTTATCCTTTCGAGATAACTATTGCGTGGAACCGCAAAATTCCCGGCGAGTCGAAACCATTGTCTGGGAGTATCCAGATTTATGCTTCGCGACTTGACTTAGAGGGAATTACAACGGTGTAATTATGTCTAACGCTTTTGGCGCTTTGGCCAACCGCGGAGGGGAGACCAAGCATGACGAGCAATGAGTATCGCGCGTCGGTCCCCGACAACTGGTTCGTAGATCCCGTTCGTCTGGGCGTACCGGGCGTTCGACAGCCCGACGAAGAAGAAAACCCGTTGGCCTGGCAGTCTGACTCGCTCTGCGCGCAGACCGACCCCGAGGCATTTTTCCCTGAAAAGGGCGGCTCCACCCGCGACGCCAAGAAGATCTGTGGTTCCTGCGAGGTGCGCACCCGCTGCCTGGAATACGCACTGCAGAACGACGAGCGTTTCGGAATTTGGGGCGGTCTCTCGGAGCGGGAGCGGCGCAAACTGCGCAAGCGCGCCTAGTCTCGACTAAATGCAGCCGAGAGTTACCGCGATACTTGTCGCCAGGAATGGTGCCGAGTTCCTCGAACACACCCTCGCCGCGCTGAGGTCCCAGACGCGACCCCTTGATGCGGTGGTCCTCGTGGACTCCGGTTCGAGCGATGCTACGTCAGCCATGCTCGCAGCGGCCAACCCCACCCAGCTGGTGAACGACGGCGGTAAACGCGGTTTCACCGGCGCCGTCGCCCATGGGGTGCAGCTGGCTCCTCCCGCGGAGTCGGAGGACGACTGGATCTGGGTCCTCTCCCAGGACAGCGCTCCCCATCCCCGCGCCCTCGAGAATCTCCTCGGCGCCGTCGAGATCGCCCCGTCTGTTGCCATCGCCGGTCCGAAGCTGATGCGCTGGGACCGTCCGGACATGATCTCCGAATACGGCGAGACCGTCACCCGCTTCGGTACGTCGATCGCTCTCGTTGAGAACGAGCTCGACCAGGCCCAGCACGACGCCTCCAGCGACTTCCTCGGCGTTGCCGCCGCGGGAATGCTGGTCCGGCGCTCTGTCTGGTCACAGCTGGGTGGATTCGATCCTGCCCTCCCATCCATCGACGCTGGCCTTGACCTGTCCATCCGTGCCCGCCTCGCCGGGTACCGGGTCGTGGGTGTTCCCTCCGCCCGAATCCTCACCGCTGGTGGCCCGGAACTGTTCGGGCGTGCCGCGATTTCCTCCGGTGCCCGGTCGGCCCTCAATCGTTCCGCTCAGATCCACCGCCGCCTCGTCTACTCGCCGGCGTGGCTGCTGCCCCTGCACTGGCTGTCGCTGCTGCCACTGGCGATCATCCGCTCGATTTTCCACCTCATCCGCAAACACCCCGGAGCGATCGGTGGCGAGTTCCGCGCGGCCGTCGTCGCGGCCTTCAGCCGCGGCGTCGCCTCGGCGCGGTCACGCCTGCGCCGTACCCGCAAGGTCGGTTGGGCCGGTATCGCGTCCCTCCGCCTGAGCAGCGCTGCTGCCCGGGAGTTGCGCGTGCAGCAGCAGGAGACCGCTGCCAGCGCCGTCAACCTGACCCAGCGCACCCGGGTCGGCTTTTTCTCCGGCGGTGGTGGCTGGGCCGTGCTCATCGCCGCGGTCGTCGGCGTCATCGCCTTCAGTCCGCTACTCGGCGGAACCTCCCTCGTCGGCGGGGCACTCGCGCCGCTGTCGAGCCGTGTCAGTGAGCTCTGGGCCAACGTCGGCTACGGCTTCCACGCGGCCGGCGGGGGATTCGTCGGTGCTGCCGACCCGTTCTCGTTTGTGCTCGCCGTCCTCGGCTCAACCACCTTCTGGGCCCCCTCGGTGAGCATCGTAGTGCTCTACCTCATCGCCCTGCCTGCCGCGGCGCTCGGCGCCTGGTGGTGCGGGGTGCGTTTCTCCGAACGTTCCTGGCCGCCGGCCGTCGCCGCGCTGCTCTGGGGATTCGCCCCGCCGTTCCTCTCATCGCTCGAGGGTGGCCACATCGGCGCGATCATCGCCCACATCCTCCTGCCTTGGTTCGCGATCCTCGTTTTCGTCGCCTCGCGCAGCTGGTCCGCCGCCGCCGGGTCCGCCCTCGTTTTCGCCGTCATCGTCGCCTCAGCTCCGATCCTCGCGCCAGCACTGCTAATCGCTTTGCTCGCCTGGATGGCCCTGCGTCCAAGCCGCATCCCCCGCCTCATCGGTGTGCTGATACCAACGGCAGCCCTATTCGCGCCCCTGGTTGTTGACCAGGTTCGACGGGGCAACTGGATCGCGTCGTTCGCCGAGCCCGGGGTTCCGGTCGCGACCAGCGCGGTCTCCGGTTGGCACCTTGCCCTCGGATCCTCCGACGCGGGGCTTAACGGCTGGGAGACCGCGGGAGCCGCGTTTGGCCTTCCCGACGTCGCTGGCCCCGTCCTCGCGGCCGTCCTGCTGGCCCCGTTCGCCGTTCTCGCGTTGCTTTCCCTGTTTATGCGCGGCTCAACCAAGGCCATCCCCGCGATGGTCGTCGCGCTGCTCGGATTTGCGACCGCCGTCGCCAGCACCCTTGTCCAGGTCAGCTTCGTCGGATCCGACGCGGTGGGCATCTGGCCGGGTGCCGGACTCAGCCTGTTCTGGTTCGGCCTCACCGGAGCCGTTGTGCTCACCCTCGACGGGTTCACCCGCGCAGTGGTCTGGCCGTCGCTCATCGTGGTGGTCGCCTCGACCCTCGCCGTGGGACCGCTGCTCGCGGCGCCGCTGTCCGGTTCCTCACCCGTCGTGGCCAGCACCGGCACAGCAACGTTGCCGGCGTTTGTCACCGCCGAGGCCAGCGGAGACCCGACCATTGGCACCCTCCAAATCGACGCCCAGCCGGATGGTGGCCTCGCCGTCACCCTGCACCGCGGCACCGGAACCACCCTCGACGAGCAGTCGACCCTGGCAGCGACATCCACCAGCACAAGCGACACCCAGCGGGCGCTGGCCGAGCTGGCCGGAAACCTCGCCTCCGACAGCGGCCTGGACCTCGCCGCCAAATTGAACGACGCCCACATCGGCTTCATCCTGGTGACGGATGCCACAACGGCAACCTCGTCGCGCAGTGCAAACGTCTCGGCCTCCGGGAGCGACGTCGTGGCCGCCAACGGCACAAGCCCCAACGTTGGCAGCACTACCAGCCCGGTCGCTGAAGCTGGCACCGAGGCCGAGGGGGATGCCGGAACGTCGGATTCTGACTCCACCACGACCACCGACGGCACAACGGACGGCACTGCAACGGACGGGACCGCGACCGACGGAACATCGACCGGCGGCACTGCAACCGACGGGACCGCGACCGACGGCACCGGCGATCCCCTTGCCGGCACGTCGAGCGACGTGGTGATGGACGAGACCGATGCCGTTCGCCAGCGGGTCGTCGAGGCCCTCGACGGCAACGCGATCCTCGCGCCGATCGGTGACACCGCCGTTGGCAAGCTCTGGCACTTCCAGGGTGTCACCGACGCGACACCGGCCACCGGCAAGTCCGCGTTCGAGACGCCGATCGGAATCGGGATCCTCGCGATCCAGGGATTCATTTTCTTTGTGACGCTGCTGCTGGCGGTGCCGACTTCCCGCGGCCGTGGCCGCGCGACCGTGGCGGACGCGAGTGAAACCGCGCCCGGCTTTGATGAGGACGACAATGCCTGATCCGAAAAACCCCCGCGATTCCTCCGACCGGGACGACAACGATCTTCCCGAGCTTGTTGTCCCGAAGGAGCCCGAGCGACCGGTGAATCCGTTGCGCCCCGCTCCGCTGGATGACAACGCCCACGATGACACCGTCCTGGTCGACCAGATGCGCAGGGACCGGGCGCGTGCCCTGTCGTTGCCCCTTGAGCCCATCGCCGAGGTCGACAACAACACCCCCGTGACCAGGAGCCCGTTCGCCCGGCCACTCGCAAGCACCGGCCAGAACGTGTCGGAGCAAAACGTGCCGGAGCAAAACGTGCCGGGGCAGAACCTGCCGGAGCAGAACGTGCCGGCCGAGAATGCGCCGCCCCAGAACGTCCAGGACGACGTGGAACCACAGCGCAAGCCGGCGGCCGAGGTTGCTGAAGCCGGGCGCACCGCTACCGTTTCGGGCGATACCGGTTCGGGGGATGTTGTAATCCCCGCCTCCGAAACCGCGGGCGCTTCGGATGCTCCGGGCACACCAGCTAAGTCGGGCAAATCTGCGAAGCCAGCCAAATCTGCGAAGCCAGCCAGCCCCGAGAAGGCCGCGAAACCCTCAAAGCCGGTAAAGGCTACGAAACCCGCAAAGGAACCGAAGCCCGGCCGCGCCGGAAAATCCGTCGTCGCCGGTGGTGTTGCGGTTGCCACATCCACCCGTTCCGACGGTTCGGCCCGGCCGAGAAACACGGTCAAAACCAAGTCGTCGGGTGGTCGCGGCAAGCGGGGAACCGAAGAGATCCCGCTGCGCGAGGGTTTCGTCGCGGTCGAGCCGTTCTATGCCGACTTCCCCGAGCAGGACCTGCCCCCGGAAGCCCCGGTGCAGCCACTGTTCCGCCCCCGCAAGGAGCGCATGCGTTCCGCCGCGCTGGTGGGTGTGCGGGTTGTCGCCGGCACGATCGGTGTCGCCGTCGCCGCGGCCGTGATCGCCACCGTTGCTCTTGTTCCGCTGCCGACGATCACCGACGACGCTCCCAGCGCCACCATCACCCCCGTCTCCACCGCCCAGCAGCTGGTCTGCCCGGGTTCGCTGCTTCAGCTGTCCGACGCCTCCGGCCAGTCCGCCACCGCCGCCACCGCAATCGGAACCGCCTCGGTCGTCGCGGCATCCACGCCGGGAGGTGTGGTGGGAAGCGCCTTCGCGGGATCCCAGGCCGGCACAGGCAACACCCTCGCGGCGCCGCAGCTGCTGACCTCCGCGGCGGTGCCGGCACCCGCCGACGACGCAGCATCATCGTCGACCGACGGATCAGCAACAGATGCCGCAGCAGGGCAGGGCGCGGCGCTGGTCTCCGGGGCCCAGGCCGAGATTGTCGCGACCCCGGAAACTTCCGGGCTCGCCTCCGCCGGCTGCGCCGTCGCCTCGGGTGAAACCTGGCTGGTGGGCGGTTCAACATCCACCGGTCGCACCACCCTGCTGACCCTCGCGAACCCCAGTGCCGTCGCCGCCACGGTCGACCTCGAGGTCTTCGGCGAAGCCGGTGCGATCACAGCTCCCGGACTGTCCGGCATTTCCGTCGCCGCGAACAGCCAGAACGTCATTTCCCTCGCCGGGTTAGCGCCCCAGACCGAGTCCCCGGTTGTGCACGTCACCAGCACGGGCGGTCTTGTTGTCGCCGACCTGCAGCAGTCGACCGTGCGTGGCATCGACGCCGGCGGTGTCGATATCGTCGGCGCCTCCAGCACGCCCAGCACCACCAACGTGATTCCCGGTGTTGTCCTGGTTGGCACGGAGGGTGTCAACGCGCGCCTCAGCCAGGCCGGCTACGAGGACCTTAAAACGACCCTGCGCCTCTTCGCCCCCGGCATGGAGGACACTTCAGCCCAGGTCGACGTGATTCCCGAGGACGGCTCGACCACCGGAGCTTCGTTCACCATCAACGTCACCGGGGGAGTCGTAACGGACTTCCCGATCGACGACCTCGTCGACGGCAACTACACCGTAAGGGTGCAGTCCGACTTCCCGGTGACCGCGGCTGTGCGTACGGCGACGGTTGGCAGCCCCGAGGTGGGTTCCCCCACGGACTTCGCCTGGCTCGCCAGCGCACCCGCGCTGACAACGTCTGCCCTGGTCTCAACACCCGCGTGGATCGGCACGGCGCTGCACCTCGACAACCCCACCGGCGCCGACGCCAACGTGGCGATCGCCTCGGTCGCCGCCGATGGCACAACCACCGACGTTTCCTCCGTTGTCATCGCAGCGGGATCAGCGGCCACGGTTCCGGTCAACGCGGGCGAGAGCTACCTGCTGAGCGGCTTCGACTCCCTGCACGCCAGCGTCAGCACCAACACGGATGGTGGCATCGCCGGCTACAACGTGCTGCCCCCGGCCGAGTCATCCACCCCCATCGTCATCTACCCGTAGGGGGATGCGGGCGCCTAGAAGTTGCGGTATCGATCGGGGGCGAGGTCCCATGGGTCCTTGCCGAGCATCTCGGCAACCGCACGGAAAACACAGCTCTCGATCATCATGCGTTTGTGCATGTCGTCGTAACGGTGCAGCCGGGACAGGCGCTCGATGGGCAACCGGAACAACACGATACGTTTCTCGCGCGGTACCACCTGCCATCGGTCCATGCCGGCGTTACCGGTGAGTGCCGACGGCAGGACGGCGACCTCGAAGCTGACCTCGGCCAACTCGTCCGGCCACTGGTCCTTCAGGTACTCAGCGGTTGAGGACACCGTCATGTCGAACAGGTCAGCCCGCGAACGCAGCAGCGGCAGGTGCGGTCCCGTGACGGAGGCCCGGATGCCGCGGCCGTGGCGATCCCGTGATCCAGATCGAGCAGAAACGGGCGTCGCTCGGCGGCGGGGGGAGGGCATACCTCCATGGTAGACCGCACCGACCGTGCGCGATGGGGCGCGAAGGTTTAGGCTGGATGCACAATGACAGGACGTCCGTGCAGCCGCGCAACATGCAACGCAGAGGCGATTTCAACATTCACCTTTGTCTACGCCGATTCGATGGCGGTGCTTGGCCCGCTCAGCCAAAAAGCTGAGCCCCACAGCTATGACCTGTGCAGTGTCCACGCCGAGCGGCTGTCCGCTCCGCAGGGCTGGCAGGTTGTGCGCCACGTAGTTCTCCCGTCCTGAGCCCAGGCCCCAGCGGGCCAGCACAGAGCCAGCCAGCGCCAGCCGAGGGCCAGCCGCAGTGCAGGTCGCAGGGCCATCCGTAGTGCAGGTCGCCGCGTCAGCAATAGCGCCGTCCCCAGCCCTGACGCCGGCGGCATCCAGTGCCGGATCGTCGCGTCGCGAACCGCGTCAGGAGCGGTCGGGAAAACCGTGCGGTAGTCCGGCCAGCGCCGGCCGCAGGGCCTCAAGATGGTCCTGCTCCAGCTGAAGCGCGGCGGATTCGCGGGACCGGCGGATCGCCGCCACCGCAGCCAGGAACAGTTCGGCATCCACCTCGGGCAGGGGGGAAACCCACAGCGATGCCTCCGCCGCCAGCTCGCGGCCCAACCGCAGCCGGGTCTCCGGGGTCAGGCGGGGGGCCTGGCGCAGGTAGGAGGCGATTCGCCGCGATACCCGGTCTGGCATCCGCGCAACATCGGCGGTGGCGGCCCATTCGACCAGCTGCAGGGGAACCCCGTACACGGGAATGATCTCCTTGGAGGCGCGCTCGTACTGGCTGTATGTCCCGGCGAGGAGATCACCGAGCCGCTTTGCCTTGCCGTTCAGCAGCGCGACGACGGCGGCGAGCCCGCCCAGGGTGATGAACAGCTCGAGCATGCCGGTCAGGGAGCGGATGAACGCGTGTCGAAAGCCAATGGCCCCTCCGTCGTCACGCACGATCCGGGCACCGACCGCCAGGCGACCCAGCGACTTGCCATGGGTAAGCAGTTCCACCGTGGTTGGCACCCCCACCAGCATCAGCACGAGGGAGGCGACGGCGACGGCGGCGACGGTCGAGTCGTCGAGATTCAGGGAGGCCGCGATGAACGGCAGCACAAAAAGCACCAGCAGCACGTAACCGCCGAGGTACAGCACCCAGTCGATGGCGGTACCGGCGGCACGCAGCACAAACCCGGTCGGCCGCAGGTCCAGTGCAACGGCCTCGCCCGTCACCAACTCGCCGCTGGTGTCGGTATACGCCTCGGACCCCGCCATCACCGTGGCCTGGTAACCGCCCGACGGCGTGCTAGATGTCGCTTTATCAGTTGCCCGGGCACGCGCCATGTCATCATTTAAGCAGATGGATCTCGATGCATACTCAGCCGCGCACCGCGAAGAATGGGATCGGCTTGCCCAGCTGGGCAAAAAGGGCCGCTACACGGGGGCGGAAGCCGACGAACTGATCGAGCGCTACCAGTCCGGGGCAACCCAGCTGTCCGCCATCAAAACGACCTCCGGCCAGTCGGTGCAGGGGGAACGACTGTCGCTGGCACTGAGCCGCGCCCGGCTCCGCTTCACCGGCGCTTCCTCCAACGCCCTCAGCCAATTGCCCGCCTTCTTCGTTTACCAGCTGCCCGCGGCGCTCTACCGGGTGCGCTGGTTGTCGCTGGCGGCAGCCCTCGGCTTCGCGATCGTCGCGTTCCTCTACGCCTGGTGGCTGACGTCCAACCCTCAGCTGCTGCTGAATTTCGGCAGCGACGCTGAATTGCGCGACTACGCCGAACAGCAGTTCGTCGGTTACTACTCGAACAACGCGGAAGGCTCCTTCGCCGGCCAGGTCTGGACAAACAACGCGTGGATCGCCGCGCAGTGCATCGCCTTCGGCATCACCGCCGTCTGGGCGCCGTACATGGTGTTCCAGAACGGCCAGGGCAT
>JAODAO010000237.1 GCA_025463465.1 Glaciihabitans sp.
GAACGGCGCCGTCGAGGTGCGTTCCGGTGGTTCGGAACCCGGCAACGAGATCAACCCGATGGCAATTGCCGTGATGGCCGAGGAGGGCATCGACATCAGCGCGGGTGTGCCGCGCCTGATGACAACCGAGCAGGTGCGCGACTCGGACGTGGTGATCACGATGGGGTGTGGCGACGTCTGCCCGATCTTCCCGGGCAAGCGTTACGAGGACTGGGAACTCGTTGACCCGAAGGGAAAGTCGCTGGAGGAAGTGCGGCCCATTCGCGACGACATCAAAGCGCGCGTCCAGGCGCTGCTCGCCGAGCTTCTGCCCGCAGCCTAAAACTCTCCCACGATAAACATCATGTCGATCGAATCGCTGCCCACCCCGACCGTTCCCACCGGTCGCGCGCTCGACCACCTGCCTGTGGCGATCATCGGCGCCGGCCCGGTCGGGCTCGCGGCGGCCTCCCAGCTGGCCGAGCGTGGCATCGGCTTTGTTATTGTCGAGGCCGGTCCCACCGCCGGCACCTCGGTGGCCGCGTGGGGACACACCCGCCTGTTCTCACCGTGGGAGTTTGTGGTGGATGCCGCCGCCGGCCGCCTCCTCGACGCGGCCGGGTGGGACTCACCGCAGGCGACACGGATGCCATACGGCCGCGATCTTCTCGCCGATTACCTGCTGCCGCTGGCTGCCACCCCGCAGCTGGCCCCCCACATTCTCTACAACTCGCGGGTGACCGGCGTCAGCCGCCAGGGGATGGACCGCACACGCAGCGGCAACCGCGGTTCAACACCGTTTCTCCTGCGAGTCACCTCCGCTGGCGAGACCAGTGAGGTGCTGGCCCGGGCGGTCATCGACACCTCGGGCACCTACTCCACCCCCAACGGTCTCACCGCCAGCGGCCTGGAACCGGCCCACGCTGCGCTCGTGCGTGGCCGGATCACGCACGCGCTTCCCGACGTGCTCGGCGCTGACCGTGCGAAGTTCGCGGGACGCCACACCCTGGTCGTGGGCGCCGGGCACTCCGCCGCGAACACCCTGCTGAAGCTCGCCACCCTCGCCCGCGAGGAAGCGGGGACAACTATCACCAGGGTCATCCGCGGTGCCAGCCCGATGCGCGTGTATGGATCGGCAGCCGATGAGCTGGAGGGGCGTGGCCAGCTGGGCGACGACATCCACCAGCTCGTGCGCGGCGGCGCCGTTGCCCTCATCGACCGCTTCGAGATCGACGACGTACTGCCCGCCGCCTCCGATCGTGTGGCGGTTATCGGCCGCCGGCGGGGAACCCCCACCACCGTCGAGGCCGACCGTGTGGTTAATGCGACCGGGTTTCGCCCGGACCTTGAGATGCTGCGGGAGGTGCGCATCTCCCTCGACGAGATCGTCGAAGCCCCACGGGCGCTCGCCCCGCTGATCGACCCCAACCTGCACAGCTGCGGCAGCGTGCCGCCCCACGGTGTGCTGGAACTCAGCCACCCCGAGCCGAATTTCTACATCGCCGGGATAAAAAGCTACGGGCGTGCGCCCACCTTCCTGCTCGCCACCGGATATGAGCAGGTGCGCTCCATCGCCGACGAGCTCGCGGGCAACCGGGCGGCCGCCCGTCTGGTGCAGCTGGTGCTGCCGGAAACCGGGGTGTGCTCGACCGGTGCCCTGGCGGGACCCGCGTCCGGCGTGGCTACCGGTGCCGCCTCCGGGGGAAGCTGCTGCGCGTGAGCGGCCAACTGATCCGTGCGCTGACGGCGAGCGACTGGCCGCAAGTCGAGGCCATCTACCGCGAGGGGATCAGCACCGGGCATGCCACCTTCGAGCCGGAACCGCCCAGCTGGGAAACTTTTGACCTGGGGAAGCTGCCCGGCCAGCGGTTGGTCGCCGTTGAGGACGACACCGTCCTGGGCTGGGCGGCGGCGTCGCCGACGTCCACGCGCGAGGTCTACCGAGGGGTGGCGGAGCATTCCGTGTATGTCGCCGAATCAGCCCGGGGGCGAGGGATCGGCGATGCACTGCTAGGCGCCCTCATCACCTCGACCGAGGCGGCGGGAATCTGGACCCTGCAGTCGGGCATCTTTCCCGAAAACGTGGGTAGCCTCACCCTTCACGTCAGCCACGGATTCCGAGTGGTGGGAACGCGGGAACGTATCGCCCTGATGACCTACGGTCCGCTCGCGGGCACGTGGCGCGATGTGTACCTGGTCGAGCGGCGCAGCCGACATCCGATGCCGCACCGCACACCGCATCTCCCCCGCGCGTAGCCCGTAGTCCCCCATTGTGGTGTCTACGGCAGCGCCTTAGTAAATTTCGCAAGCTCGCTGCGGTGCAGCCGTCGGGTTCGTCGGTTACCGAGGGGTAGATACCCTCAGCAGCAGTCGCAAGCCTCAACGGTGCGTTCACCGGTCAGTGCCGACACGGGGACGGCGCAGGTGTCGCCCTTCCACGCCTCGAGGCCTTCCTTGATGGCGAAGCCAGCGATGACCAGGGCGGCGATCGAGTCGGCCCACGCCCAGCCGAGGAGCGAATTGAGCACAAGGCCTGCGAGCAATGCGGCGGAGAGGTAACTGCAGATCAGGGTCTGCTTGGAGTCGGCGATTGCCGATGCGGAACCGAGCTCGGTGCCGGTACGCCGTTCGAACCAGCTGAGGAAAGGCATCACCGCGAGGCTGACGGCGGCAAGCACAATGCCGACGGTGCTGTGTTCCGCCTCGCGAAGACCGAAGAGGGACAGTGCAGCATCGATGATGACGTAAGCGGCGAGCCCGAAGAACGACCAGGCGATCACCCGCAGGGCCACCTTCTCGCGCTTCTCCGGGTCGGGGGCAGCGAACTGCCAGGCGATCGCGGCGGCGGAGAGGACCTCGACGATTGAGTCGAGGCCAAAGCCGATGAGTGCGGCAGACGACGCCATCGAACCGGCCGTGAGGGCGATGATCGCCTCGATCACGTTGTAGGTGATCGTGATGGCAACGATGATGCGGATACGGCGCTGGAGCACCTTTTTGCGCAGCGGGCCGAGTACCCGGATCGGCGCGGCGACCGGCATGCCCAACGGCGCGCTCATACGCCGGTCCCGCAGCACAGCGGTACGTCGCAGGAGTCGTCTGCGCAGTCGGTCCCGTCGTCGACAGCGAGCACAACGTCCACCAGCGCGGTGAGCGCGTTGGTCAGGTGCGGGTCGGCGATCTCGTACCGTGTTTGCCTGCCCTCCGGCACAGCGACGACAATGCCGCACCCGCGCAGGCAGCTGAGGTGGTTCGACACGTTGGACCGGGTGAGGTCGAGGTCGCGGGCGAGTTTCGCTGGGTACCCGGGCTGATCGATCAGGCTCATCAGGATGCGGGAGCGGGTTGGGTCGGCGAGGGCGCGGCCGAGCCGGTTCATCACGTCGAGGCGAGGAGCAATGGTCAGCATGCACTGACTATACAGTCATGACTGACTATTCGAATAGTGCCGTGGAGCTCGTCGCCGTCATACGGCGCTGGGGACAGGGGTCGGGACGGGGGCAGGAAGGCTGATCACAAAGGTGCTTCCCTCCCCCGGAGT
>JAODAO010000242.1 GCA_025463465.1 Glaciihabitans sp.
AGGCTGGCCGGCAGCTGGTTGTAGCCGAGGGCGCGACGCTCAGCATCCGTCAACGTCCAGACGTTGTCTTCCGCTTCAGCTGGCAGCTCGTACTCGTTCTCGATGCCCTTGAGCCCGGCGGCGAGCAGCAGCGAGTAGGCGAGGTAGGGGTTGGCGGCGGAGTCGATGGCGCGATACTCGACGCGTGAGCTCTGGCCCTTGTTCGGCTTATACAGCGGAACCCGCACGAGCGCCGAACGGTTGTTGTGGCCCCAGGTGACGAAGCTTGGTGCCTCGTCGCCGCCCCACAGGCGCTTGTAGGAGTTCACGAACTGGTTGGTCACCGCGGTGATCTCGGGCGCGTGGCGAAGCAGCCCGGCGGCGAAGTGGCGGCCGATCTTCGACAGCTGGTACTGGGCGCCGGCGTCGTAGAACGCGTTGGTGTCACCCTCGAACAGCGAGAGGTGCGTGTGCATGCCGGAGCCGGGGTGGCCGGACAGCGGCTTCGGCATAAAGGTCGCGTACACACCCTGCTCGATCGCCACCTCCTTGATCACCGTGCGGAACGTCATGATGTTGTCCGCGGTCGTCAGCGCATCTGCGTAACGAAGGTCGATCTCGTTTTGGCCGGGGCCGGCTTCGTGGTGGCTGAATTCCACCGAGATGCCGAGGTCCTCGAGCATACGGACGGAACGGCGACGGAAGTCGTGGGCGGTTCCACCGGGAACGTTGTCGAAGTAGCCGGCCGAGTCGACGGGCTCGGGGCCCTCAGGTCCGAACTTGCTTGACTTGAGCAGGTAGAACTCGATCTCGGGGTGGGTGTAGAACGTGAAGCCTCGATCGGCGGCCTTCGCGAGGGTTCGCTTCAGCACGTTGCGGGGGTCGGCGACGGCCGGCTGCCCGTCTGGCGTGGTGATGTCGCAGAACATCCGCGCTGTGGGGTCGATTTCTCCCCGCCAGGGAAGGATCTGGAATGTGGTGGGGTCCGGATGGGCCAGGACGTCTGCCTCGTAGGAACGGGTGAGTCCCTGGATTGCGGAACCGTCGAAGCCGAGGCCTTCGAGGAAGGCACCCTCCACTTCGGCGGGGGCGATTGCCACCGACTTCAGCGTTCCCACGACGTCGGTAAACCAAAGTCGAATGAACTTGATGCCCCGCTCTTCAATGGTCCGAAGAACGAAGTCACGCTGCTTGTCCATCAAGCTCCTCATTTAATGCTGCAAACCGGGGCCGGTCCCGCTGCGCTATTAGGCTACTGGCTATGCCCCGTCTTCGCTTGGCACTCGCCCAGAGCAATCCGATAGTGGGCGACTTCAGCGGCAATTCTGCGCAGATACTCGCGGCGGCCCACGAGGCCTCGAACGCCGGTGCTGACCTGCTGGCGGTGGGCGAGATGGCACTGAGCGGGTACCCGATCGAGGATCTTGCCTCCCGGCCCAGTTTCCTGGCCGAGAGCTCGGCGGCGGTGCTCACCCTCGCGTCCCGGCTTGAGGCCGAGGGCCTCGGCGAGATGGTGGTGGTCGTTGGCCACCCCGCTGGCCCGTTCGAGCCACGCCTTTTAGAAGTGAGCAACGCCCCAACGGCAATCGCCCAGAACTGCGCGAGCGTCATCCACCGCGGACGGGTCGTTGCCCGTTACGCCAAACATCATCTCCCGAACTATTCGGTGTTCGACGAATACCGCGTGTTCATCCCGGGTGACGAGCTGCTTGTGCTGCGAATCAAGGAGGTGGATGTCGCCCTGCTGGTCTGTGAGGACCTGTGGCGCGACGGTGGGCCGGTCGGCCGGGTGCTCGCTGCCGATGCCGGCGTGTTGGTCGTGATCAACGCTTCGCCGTATGTGCGTGACAAGGATGAGGTAAGACTGCCCCTCGTCCACCGTCGCGCGGTCGAGACGGACACCATCGTCGCCTACGTGAACATCGTCGGCGGGCAGGACGACCTCGTGTTCGACGGGGACAGCGTTGTGGTGGACGGGCGGGGCAACGTGCTCGCGCGGGCACCCCAGTTTGTGGAGCATCTGCTTATCGTCGACGTAGACGCCGCGGAGGCGACGGATACCGCCCTGCCGCCCTCGGTGAACCGGGTCACCATAGCGACCACCATGGCGGCCAACGGTCCCGCCGAGGTCGACATCGCCATCCTGCCCGATGACCGGGAACAGCTCTGGAACGCCCTCGTCCTCGGGATGCGCGACTACGTGCGGAAAAACGGTTTCGCATCCGTCATCCTCGGGGTCTCCGGCGGGATCGACTCCGCCGTGTGTGCGGCGATCGCCGCCGACGCCATCGGGGCAGAGCGGGTATGGGGGGTGAGTATGCCGAGCCGATACAGCTCAGAGCATTCTCGATCGGATGCCGATGTCCTGGCCGCGAACATCGGGTTCCACTACTCCATTGAGCCGATCGCGGGGCTGGTTTCTCCCATCGAGGACCAGCTTGCCCTGACCGGCACGTCGGCTGAAAACGTCCAGGCACGCATCCGGGGCATCATCCTGATGGGCCTGTCCAACCTGAACGGGCACCTCGTCCTGACAACGGGCAACAAAACGGAGCTTTCGGTGGGCTACTCCACGATCTACGGCGACTCCGCCGGCGGGTTCGCGCCCCTCAAGGACGTACCGAAACTCCTCGTGTGGGAGCTGGCCCGGTGGCGTAATTCCTACGCCACCGATCGCGGACAGACACCCCCGATTCCCGAGAACTCGATCAGCAAACCCCCGAGCGCCGAGCTTCGACCCGACCAGACCGACGAGGACACCCTTCCTCCGTACGAGATTCTCGACGCAATCCTGGACGCGTACGTCACCAGGGCCCTCGGCAGGGACGATGTCATCGCCCTCGGCTTCACCGAGGAAACGGTGGACTTCGTCACCGGGCTCGTCGACCGCTCCGAGTGGAAGCGCCGGCAGGGGGCCATCGGTCCAAAAATCAGCGGAATGGCGTTCGGCCGTGACCGTCGACTGCCCATCACGTACCGGCCGACATCGCCGCAGTAGGGTGGATGTTATGCCTGAAACAACGCCGACACCGCCCGCTACCAAAAAGGTGCGGATCCGCCACTTTCAGAACGCCAAGGCCAACGGCATCAAAATAACCGGACTGACCAGCTACGACCACCTGACTGCCGGCATCTTCGATGCTGCCGGGATCGATTTCCTCCTCGTCGGCGACTCCGCCGGCAACACCGTCTTCGGATTCGACACCACCTTGCCCGTCACCGTCGACGAACTGATCCCGATCACCCGCGCGGTCGCCGGCGCCGCCAAACGTGCCCTGGTGGTCGCCGACATGCCCTTCGGATCCTACGAGGCGAACGGCGACCAGGCCCTGCACACCGCGTTCCGTTTTATGAAGGAGACCGGCGCGGCTGCGGTGAAACTCGAGGGTGGTGTTCGAAGCGCGGAACAGATCCAGCGCATCGTCACAGCGGGTATCCCGGTGATGGGACACATCGGGTTCACCCCGCAGAGTGAGCACGGCCTAGGCGGTCACGTTATCCAGGGACGCGGAAGTGCCATCGAACAGCTCCTTGCCGACGCGCACGCGGTGGAGGACGCCGGAGCATTCGCGGTTGTCCTCGAAATGGTTCCGGCCGAGGCGGCCAAACAGGTGACCGCCGAACTGCGCATCCCCACCATCAGCGTGGGGGCTGGCCCGCACGCCGACGGTCAACTCCTGGTCTGGACCGACTGGGCCGGGCTCACCTCGGGCAGGATCCCCCGGTTCGTCAAGCAGTACGCAGATCTCTCGGGAATCCTCACCGAGGCGGTCCACGCGTTCCGAGCCGACGTTGACGGCGGCGTTTATCCCGGCCCGGAACACTCTTACGAGGACTGAAAGATCATAAGAGCGTGTAAGTCAGCGCTCCCCGCCGGCTTCTTCGGCGGCCCACTTGCGGGATCGCTCCGCGATAATCTCCGGCGCCCGGGCGGCTTCTTCGTAGGAAGCAAAGGGGCCGTCGCGGTCTGAACCGAGCGACTTCGGGCCCTCTTCGACTTCTCCAGTTTTATGGTTGTACCACCATGCGGTCATGGACGCCTCCTCGTGTCGATAAAATCGATCTT
>JAODAO010000250.1 GCA_025463465.1 Glaciihabitans sp.
GAGATCGAGCTGAGGACATCCCCGTCACCGGGCTGTATATCGGCATTGCGTGGTTTTCGTTGGTGGCATCGCTGACCCTGTTGTCGGTCGGTCTCTGGAATGCCGACATGCTGCTCTCGGAGAAGGGCTTCTACGGCGTCAGTTTTGCGATGTCATTGTTCGCCGTGATCGCCGTCCAGAAGAACGTTCGGGATCTGGCCGCGTGGAACGCCGCGTACCCGGGGTCTCAGAACAGGGACAGCGGCGGAGTTTCTGGCCTGTAAGCCACGCTAGGTGCTGCGCGCACTATACGCACTGCGGCACGACCAACCCTGCTTTTGTCGTTGCCGTGCTTCTGGCGTCACCGCGCGAAGTACGGGTGCCGCAGCGCTATCGCGGCCCCGGCGTCACCTTCCCGGCCGCCGCACTGTGAGCCGTAACTGACGTAGCTTGCCGCACCCCATGAACGGGCGATGCATTCGGCGTTCCGCTCCATACCGATCGTCCCGCTG
Source organism: Glaciihabitans sp. (assembly GCA_025463465.1). Lineage (GTDB taxonomy): Bacteria > Actinomycetota > Actinomycetes > Actinomycetales > Microbacteriaceae > Glaciihabitans. The sequence continues at coordinate 492 of JAODAO010000250.1, forward strand.
GTACCGGAAACGGCGTTGGTCTCGTCAAGGAACTTCTGCCACTTGTGGCCGTACATCTCTTGCTGCCGGATATGCGCACACTCGTGGAATCCGACGGTGCGCTTGTGGATCAGCGGGATGCCGGTGGCGATGTTGATCACGCCCAGTTCTCTCTGGGTCCAGCCCCAGTAGCCGGCTGTGAACAGCCCCGGATCGATTCGCACCAGCGTCCCTGGACAGTTCACCGCAACCAGGTCATACATCTGCCGCTGCTCTCCCGTGTACTTCCACGGGTTCTCCAGGTTCAGAGTGAACGTCGCACCGGTGGTCTTCTTGATGCCGGGAGCGAACCCCGGAACAACCAGCCGGTACTTCGCTGTCGAGGTCTTCGCTACGCCCCGGCCCGCGGCATCCACCTGGAAGGCGACCTGCTTCGACGCCGGGACCGCCTGCACCTTCGCCAGCTTCCAGGTCGTGCCGACTAGCTTCTCCAGCGTCACTTTTGTCCCAGCGGGAGCTTCCGGCACCGTGAACGTCAGGTCAGCTTTTTTCATTGACGACTGGGTCTTGCGAAGTGTGGTGTTCTGCACCACCACCGACCGGCTCACCCGCTTCACCGTCGTGATGGGCGAAACGGCCGCTACGTACCGATCCGTTTCTTTCGTCAGCAAGCGCCATTTCAGCTCACTGCTCGTCGGCGGGATCGACAAGACCGCCTTACCCGCGGAATCCGTGTACGCCTTGGTGAAGACTTTCCATACTTTTTTCTTCGGGTCGTAGACCTGCAGCTCAACCCAGCGGCGCTCGCCGGGGGTGACTGTGGCGGCCAGGGTACGGCGGGTGGCGCCGCTGAGACTGATGGTGCCGCCGGGGAGCTCGGCTGAGGTGATCTTTCCCGTTTTCTTCTTTGCCACCGCGGTCTGCAGTGTCGGGGCGAGGCTCGCGGTTAGGCCCTGCCGGTCTGTCGAGGCGAGCGGCACCGTGGCGACGGGGTCCGCGGCGAGGAACGCCGCGACCTCGTCAACGAGAACTTCCGTGGGCGTCGAGCCGACCGCGGAATTGGGTTCGGCTTCGATGGGGGATGTGTCGGCGGCTATGGATCCGGCGAGCACAATCGCGATCGCCAGGGTCGCGACAAATCTCTTCAATGGGTAGACCTTTCCTCGCCGGGCACCATGCGTAGTCCTGCTACATCTGGGAAGCTCTGTCGCGGCGAGCGGGGTCAGACGGAACCCAGTGGACCAGAAAGTGGATAGGCGCGATACAGCGCGCCCACAATTGACTCCGAGGCTCTGGTGTGCCTACGGGCGGTGGAGGTAAGGGTCGGACACGCCAGCAGCCCGGACGTCTCTTCGCCGGGCCCCATGCGCGGTGGCGGTGCCGCCTGGGCTCCCCGTCGGGAGGCGCAGGTGGTGTCGGCGGCTGCGCCCACTGGCTAAGCCCTTACTGCGATGACCAGTGGGTTGCTTCTTCTGAGCATCACTTCGCTGTCGGGGTTCATCGGTATCTGTCGACGGGATCCGGCCAGACTAAGAACTGTCAAGAATTCTGCAGCGAGTTGGAGCGAGCGAAGGGGGTCGAACCAGACCCACTTGCTTGAGAAGCAGGAGTTCTGCCGGTGAACACGCACTCACCCGATGGCGGCGAGATATCTAGTGGCGTCAGCTCACGGCCGCCACGGCGTTATGGATGCGAGAACTCATGACGCTGATCGACCGTGCATCGGCTCCGTGGATTGCGGCGTGGCGCGGCAGGGCAATCAGCAGGGGCCGCAGTTGCTCGAGGAACGCAAGGGCGGCTGGCCGCCGGACGCTGAACAGCGCCAGCGAGTCCTTCGACATAAGCGCGTCGAGGTCGACGTGGGTATTGCCAATGAGCGCGAGCTGATGCTGATTACCGTCGTCGAGCGGTTCCGGGTTCACGTCAAACGCGGGGGAGAGTGCCCAGTTGGCCCCACGGCGAAGAAAGCCGTGGTTTCGCAGGTGATCGTCGAGGTTGCCGACGAGGGCGCCGAACGCGGCCCGCCGCCAGAGCTCGGCCGTGTCCGCGCCCGAAATGCGAGCGAAATCAATAAGATCAACCCAGTCGCCTCCGCTGCCGTCGGTGGCTTCGAGCCCGGTCATTGCCGAGATGTATGGGATTCGGATACCCCCGACGGCGCGGTCGAAACGTCGCAGGAAAAGCACGGTGCGTTCGGTGCCGTCGACCGTGATTCTATTTGTCGAGTGTTCGGGAACGGCGATCCCGGCGGCCCCCATCGCGTCGAGCATTGCTGCCTCCCACGCAATCACAATCCAATCATCGCCGATG
>JAODAO010000264.1 GCA_025463465.1 Glaciihabitans sp.
CACCAGGGCCTCGCGCTCAAGGTGCCGCCGTACGACTACGCGCACCCGATGGAGATGCTCGACCTGACGATCAGCCGCGGCCACAAGCCACTGTTCGTCGCCCTCGACGGCATCACCGACCCGCGTAACCTCGGCGCGATCATCCGCAGCGTCGCCGCGTTCGGAGGACAGGGCGTTATCGTCCCCCAGCGTCGCTCCGTTGGTCTCACGGCATCCGCCTGGAAGACCTCGGCCGGTGCAGCGGCGCGCACCCCCGTCGCAATGGCATCCAACCTCACCGCAACCTTGAAAGACTTCAAGGCCCGCGGTGTGTTTGTGCTCGGCCTGGCCGGTGACGGCGACGTGTCGCTGCCAAACCTGAACCTGGCAAACGAACCCGTTGTCCTGGTCATCGGCAGCGAGGGCAAGGGCCTGTCCCGACTCGTCGCCGAAACCTGCGACGCGATCGTTTCCATCCCGATCAACGCGGCCACCGAGTCGCTCAACGCCGGGATCGCCGCCAGCGTCGCCCTCTACGAGGTCTCCAAGCTTCGTGCAATCGCCAAGGCAGCCAAGGGCTAACCAGCACACCAGTATTAATAAGGATGCCCTCGTCGCGATTCGCGACGAGGGCATCCTTATTTTCCTGAAACGTCTTTAGACCTTGAGGCGCCAGTCGTCTTCGTCGATGATGTCGTTCGGCAGGGTGATCGAGCCCGTCGGCGGGTTGATGACCGTCGCCTCGTCCTTGCGATGGCGCAGCACAACGTCGATGTAGGAGTTGAGCGCCTCTGCCAGCGGAACGTCGCGGCGTTCGTTCTGGGACATGTACCAGCGGTGCTCCAGCAGCTGGTGGAACACCTCCGCCGGCTCAAGTCGGCCGCGCAGGTCTTTCGGGATGGAGCGGATAACCGGTTCGAACACGCTGGCCAGCCACTCGTGGGCGACCATCTCCTCGTCGATCCCCTTTTTGGTGAACGTCACCGTGTAGGAGTCGAGGTCGTTCAGCAGGCGCCTCGCCTGGTTCTCCTGGGCGTCGAGGCCGGTCAGGCGCAGCAGTCGGCGCTGGTGGTGCCCGGCATCCACCACCTTCGGCTGGATCCGCACCTGGGTGCCGGTCTCGTCCGTTTTGATCGCGAGCTCTTCGATGTCGAAACCGAGGTTGTTGAGCCGCTCGACGCGGGTGTTGATGCGCCAACGCTCGGACTGGTCGAACTCCTCCGAACCGGTGAGCTCCTTCCAGAGGGTGCGGTAGGCGGCCATGATGCCGTTGCTAATGTCGACGGGGTCGAAGTCGTCGGCGAGGCGACCGCCGGCCTGCAGGTCGAGCAGTTCACCGGCGATGTTGATGCGAGCGATCTCGAGGTCATTCTCCCGCTGGCCGTTGGACAGCCGGTCGTAGAGCTGACCCGTCTCCGCGTCAACGAGGTAGGCAGCGAACGCGCCGGCGTCGCGACGGAACAGGGTGTTAGACAGCGAGACGTCGCCCCAGAAGAATCCCACGATGTGCAGGCGCACCAGCAGCACCGCGAGGGCATCGACCAGGCGGGTGGCGGTCTCGGGACGCAGGGACTGCGAATACAGCGCCCGGTAGGGGAGCGAGAACTTGAGGTGGCGGGTGACGAGGACGGAATCGATTTCCTCCCCGGTCTCGGTGGTGCGGTTCGTGATGACGGCCACCGGGTCCACGCAGGGGATCTCGAGGCGTTGCAGCGTGCGCAGCATCTCGTATTCGCGGCGGGCGAACTCGGCGGAGGTCTCCTTGATGGCAACCACGTAGCCGCTGAGGTGCGCGAAACGCACCAGGTGGCGAGAGATGCCCTTGGGCAGCGCGGCGATGGTGTCGTCCGGCCATACCTCGAGCGGCAGCGCCCACGGAAGGTCGAGCAGCGCCGGGTCGACGATTGCTGAGGTGATGTTGAGGGAGCCGCTCATAGTGCGTAAAGCCTCTCGCTGATGCGGTGGTGAATTTCGGGGCGGTGGGGGATGTCTCGTTAAGTGCGAGTGAGCTTGCCACCCGGTGTTCGGGTGGCAAGCTCACTCACTCACTGAGAATTACACGAATTGCTCCGTGCGCTGTCCTGCAGTTACGCGACGACCACTTCGCCGACACGGGCGCCGGACTCGATGTCGAACAGGTGCACGTGGCCCTCCTTAGGAGCGACGAAGACGCGGTCTCCGGCGTTCGGGTGGGAGCGGCCGTCAACGCGGACACAGAGGTCAACACGGTTGCCGGCGACGTCGGCGTGGCCGTACAGGTTGCCGTCTGCGCCGAGTTCCTCGATGACGTCGACCTCGACCGCGAGGCCATCGCCTGCGGTGGTGACGGTGACGTCCTCGGGGCGAACACCAACGGTGATCTGCTTCTGGTTGATGTTGGCCAGCGTCGCGCGGTCTACACGGACGGCGTGGTTGCCGAACATAATTCCGTCGGACGTCAGCTCGGCCTGGAACAGGTTCATGGCGGGGGAGCCGATGAAGCCGGCGACGAACACGTTGTTGGGGCGCTCGTACAGGTCACGCGGTGTTCCGACCTGCTGCAGGACACCGTCCTTGAGGACCGCAATGCGGTCGCCCATGGTCAGTGCCTCGGTCTGGTCGTGGGTGACGTAGACGGTGGTGACACCGAGACGACGCTGCAGCGATGCGATCTGGGTGCGGGTCTGCACACGCAGCTTCGCGTCGAGGTTCGACAGCGGCTCGTCCATCAGGAACACCTGGGGCTGGCGAACGATGGCACGGCCCATGGCAACACGCTGGCGCTGGCCACCGGAGAGAGCCTTGGGCTTGCGGCCGAGGTACGGCTCGAGGTCGAGCAGCTTGGCTGCCTCGAGCACGCGGGTGGCGCGCTCGTCCTTGTTGATACCGGCGATCTTGAGCGCAAAGCCCATGTTCTCGGCGACGGTCATGTGCGGGTACAGCGCGTAGTTCTGGAAGACCATGGCGATGTCACGGTCCTTCGGGGGAACGTCGGTGACGTTGCGCTCACCGATGAAGATGTCGCCGTCGTTGACCTCTTCGAGGCCGGCGAGCATTCGCAGGGACGTGGACTTGCCACAGCCGGAGGGGCCGACGAGAACGAGGAATTCGCCATCGGCGACCGAGAGGTCGAGGTGGTCGACCGCGGGGCGGGTGGAGCCCGGGTACAGGCGGGTGGCCTTGTCAAAGGTTACTGAAGCCATTGTTTCGTTATTCTCCTTCACCGGCAGGTACGTGCCGGACGATCCGTTGTGATGGGATTTATCTGTCCGGCTGACGTAGCACCAGCGCAAGACCTTCCTAGTATGGCACGGCGCGGATGTGGAAGCGCTGCACCGG
>JAODAO010000282.1 GCA_025463465.1 Glaciihabitans sp.
CCAGCTCATCGCGGAGGGCTACCGGGTTCGCCTGGTCCGCCGGGCGAAGAACGTCAAGGTGCTGTTCGAGGGTCTCGCCGCGGACGGATTCACTCACTTCGCGTTTGTGAACGCACAGACCACCTCGGCCGACGATCTGGAGCGCAAGAGCTTGAGCGTCTGACTTCTGCGCAATCCAACGGCAGGTCGTTGCCTACGTCGACGATGTGCGGATTGTTGGAGGTGTTACAGAAGACCTGGGATTGAGTTGATGACTGGATCGGTCGAGGAGGCCGCAAATTTAGGGTGCGTGCTGTCGTTCAGCAAGCACTAACTCGCGTAATGGCGAAGACTTTGCACCGTGCCTGGAAATGGACAAAGAAAGTTGTGCGTCAACACGTGGTCACGCTCCTATTCGAGTTAGAAATCAGCTGACCACGTATGTGGCGTCTGGGCCGTCTGACGTGCACGGCGACGAGGTGAAACATGCCAAAATGTGTTAATTACTCAGTTAGGACGCAACATGGCATCGAAGACCCGTTACGGCTTCCAACTTTTTGCACTTGCGCTGCACAATGGCACGTCGCGCGCCACTCATGATTTCATCGACGGCACGTTGATACGAGACGGACCAACGTTCCTAACCAGTTTTCAAAGTCAGTTAGCTTCATTGGAAGGAAAAACGAGGACCGGAGTTTTGTCTTATCGCGATTCCACGTCTTCGGGAGCCGACGAGAGCGACACCAAACCTTCCATCCGAATTATCCGCGCCACGCCCGCGACCAGCAACAGAGTGGATTTCGAGTTTCGGTATGGTCGCGTTGGCTCGCATGATGTCGCGATTGCCGCGAACGAGGCTGACGACGCGGAACTCAAAGATAAAGCCTCGACCAATATCTATAGGGCTTCGCTATATCTCCCGACTTCGGGTACGCAAGCGATTCTGGTCGTGGAGAATCGCGGGAACGTATGTCCATCTGATTATCTGCTGAAGCACCTGAGCTTTTCGTCGCGCGAGTTCGATCCCACGCTCGACCCTAACCGGACGTCTGGCTGGTGGCGACTTATGGCCAAGGGAATTACCGATACTGGGCGCTTAGAAGAAATTCTTCTTCAAGGAAAGGGCGCAGCCCTTCAGCTCGAAAAACATGGAAGCCGCGGCGACGGCAGGCGTCGCACTTCCGACATCGTCCTACGTCAAAATGGACTTCCTCTGGGCAGAATGCCTCAGTTGAAAGCGCTTGTATTGGACTGGATGGGTGTCTCAGACCCCGATCCGCAAGCGATCGGTGCGTCACCGGGCACGAGCGTTGAGCAGGTTGCGGCGCTGATTGACATCAACGTTTCCACAGACCAGTTCGATGACGGTGCCGTGGTTTACGATGACGGAAATGGACGTACGCAGACCATTCGACCTCATACAACTCGCGAGATCTTCATCTATCCATTGTCCGAGGGCAGCCCACCACTCTCCAGCGAGATCCGAGTAGCTGCAGAGCAGCGAATTCGCGGCCTTATGGGAACGCTTCAAATCCAAATCGTGACATAGGAGGTTTCGTGCGTTTCAGTCTTTCTGACCTCGTGGTCGGATTCATGAAGGTACTGCGGAACCGAAACAGCTTGCCATCGAAGCCCGACCATGCGGCGCGTTCCGTCTTGCTGCTAGCTCCTTTCGTCGTTGGCATAGCGGTACTTCACTGGGACGTGCACATTCAAGCTCCGGCGACTCTCCTAACGGGAATCGCAATCCTTGCGGGAGGATTCCTAACGGCGTTTACCCACATCTCGACTCTTCGGTTGCGTCTCACTGAACGACAAGTCAAACAGGAAGACAGCGAGATGGACGACCGTGATTTAATTGACGAGATCGCCACTCTGCTCTTGGTCGCGGCATTCGTCTCAATGGTTACCGCGGCTACTCTCGTAGTCGCCATGAACTGGGTTGAGGAGGATTTTCTCTATCAGTGGGCCGCAGCGGCGGTGGCGGGATTGGGCACTGAAGTCTTCGCCCTATTTTTGCTGACGATCCCGCGCCTCTACAACGCTTATTTGCAGATCAACAAGGTCCGGCCGGCGCTCAACGGTGCGAATCGCAGCAAACGATAGCCTTAGTTTCGACTGACGAAATACCAAGATGAATCATGACATTGGCAGTTGCTGTCCGCAGATCGGCTGACACCGGTGGTTCATCGCTGCCTAATGCATTTATGGCTTCCTAGCCAACGTTCCTACGTGTGACTGACGCGAGCGCGACAAGAACAATCGCGCCCCTCTGAGAACCCAGCTGATCGTCGAGGGCTACCGGGTTCGCCTGGTGCGCCGCGCGAAGAATGTCAAGGTGCTGTTCGATGGTCTTGCCGCTGACGGGTTCACCCACTTCGCGTTTGTGAACGCACAGACCACCTCGGTGGCGGATCTGGAACGGAAGCCTCTCGGCGCCTGATCGTCCCTTACGGACAGGATTGCGGATCGCGGCGCGTTCGATCGACGACATCCACCTCGACGACATTCACCTCGTCAGCGTTGGGCCTGCGTCAGGCGCCCAACTGGCCAGCCCAGATATAGGTGAAGTAGAAGGCCGCACCAACGAGGGCGACGAGGGCGGTCGCCGTGAGACGGGCTGGCCAGGAATGCAACCGACGCACTGCGGTTGTGAACAGCATCCCCACCCCAACGACGCAGATGACGGTCCAGTAGAGATACCCGGTCGTGTCTGCGACGAGCGTGAGGCCGTAGACGCCTTCACCGATGGCGATCCCGGCGAGCACACCACAACCGATCATGGCTCGCCAGCCGTCGCGGTTGAGCCAGGAGGCTGCGATGCCGACGAACGGACCGACGAGTATTCCTGCGATGAGAAAAAGGGTTTCGCTGGTCGGGAATCCTCGTAAGCCAGACACCACCTGGTAACCGAGGACCAGCATCACAAAACTCACCGCGCCGTAGACGGCAAAGGGGAGGGTCCTGGCCCGGCAGGCTGCGACCATCAGCGCGGTGAGCAACGTCCAGCCGGAGGCGGAATTTGCGAAGGGTTGCAGGGCGTCCGGCAGGAATGTCTGCGCGAAGGAGGTCGCGCCGCCCAGGAGAACGCCTCCCGCGGCAACCAGAAGCAGCAGGACAGTCAGACGCTGAATCGAGGCATCGCGAGTGTCGCGGCGCATCGTTCCTGCGCTCTCACGGTTGGGCCGTGGCTGACCGGGGGTAGCACCGGGCGAATCTGAAACTGCTCTGGGCGACATCAGTTGCAACGAATGCAATACGCGCGGCGCCGGCTGGCCGATCCGACGGAGATAGATAAGAACATATCCCTGAGTGAACCAGCCAGCGACGGGCGGCACATCAACCTCGCGGGTGATCGGCCTCCGCCGCAGTGATGAACTGGCGCATACCCGGAAGCCAGCCCAGGAGTTGCTCGGCGTCCGGCCAGGCTCAGCCGGGGAGCGTGACCCCGTATGGATTATCGATGGCGATCAGCCAGCCGTCGTCTGGCTGCTTCTCGAGGACGTCGGTGCTGACGCCGTTCAGATCGAACCTCTCGCCGTCCTGACCGACACCGTAGAGGTTCCACAGCGAGTAGTGGAGAGCAGAGTTCTCGCCCTGCAGGATCTCGCGGGTATTGATCGTGAGCGTGCCGTTCATGGAGAACGACTGCTGCAGCGACTCCCGGGCGGCATCGGTGCCGGACACAACCGTGCCGGGCTGCGAAACGATGATGGGGTTGTCGGTGTAACAGGTGAGCGCGGTTTCGACATCGCCGGCTTCCCGCGCTGCGACGAGAGCTTCGATCGCGGCCAGGGGTGTGTTGTGGGGCATGGTGGTCTCCTTCGTCCGGTTACTTCCCCCATCTCGAGCGAAGCACGGACGGCCATAGACCGGTAGTTCTTACGTCGACGCGATTGGCCAGCCAGCACACGATCCTGATTGCGGTTGCAGTGGTGAGGTCACAGCTCCCAGGTGTCGGGGCCCAGCTTGATTTTGTTGTACTCGGCACGACGCAGGCGGCGAACTAGGAGGGCAAGGTAAACGGCGACACCGAGGATGGCCACCCCGGCGACTATGAACAGCAGGGACACCCGCGCCAGGACAAACATCAGACCGGCTATCGGCAGGCACGGGATCAGTGCCATGTACACCTTCTCGTAGGACGTCACAATGTGAACGTAGTTACAAGACGTTCCCTCAGCATTGGCTTGCTGCAGCCGTGCGAATGTGCGTATGGGTTGGGCCATAAGATCGCGCGCCACGCCGGCGCCTAGGGTTGCCTTGTTTTATACGTTCGCCGGGTCGGCTCCCCTCGGGTCATAGGGCGGCGACTGCACGACGCGACGTGTTAGGGCAAGCGATGTCAGTTGCCGTAGTGGTAACGGCAGCCCGCAATGCGTATCTCTTCTCCATCAACCCTGTAAACGAGCCGATGCTCCTCGGTAATCCGTCGGGACCAGTAACCGTGGAAACCGTGCTTGAGGGGCTCGGGCTTGCCGATCCCCTCGTTGCCGTTCCGGGCCACGTCGCGAAGCAGGGTGTTGATGCGCTTCACGATCTTCCGGTCCTGGGATTGCCACCATTCGTAGTCGGCCCAGGCGTCCTCGTCCCAAACAAACTTCACTCGGCGAGGTCGTTGACGATGCCGCGCCCTGATTCAAGTCGTTCTATCGAAGCGAGGAGCCTGCGGGCGTTCGCGGGATTGCGCAGAAGGTAGGCCGTTTCCTTGAGGGACTCATACTCGTCAAGGGCAACGATCACGACCGGCTCGTGGCCGGCGCGGGTGATGATGACTTCCTCGCGGTCATCGACCACGGCCGAGAGTGTCTCCGCGTAGCGTGCCCGTGATTCTGAATACGTCATGGTTTTCATTGAAACCTCCTTGTACAAGATATTGTACGTTGATCCTCGGTTTGAGGTGTGGAGTTTTCAGCCATTTACGGGTCAGCAGGATGCTGGCACGATGGCGATATGACTGATCAGCCCGTAGTGCGTACGACCCTGATGGATCAAGCATTGCCCGACGGCGTTGCGATCACCCACGTTGAGACCCGGCGCATCACCATCGCGCCGTCCGTTGCCGGGGGAGCGCACGTGCACAACGGCCCGGTCTTCGGGGTGATCGAGAACGGGTCCGCGGTACTGCAGGTGGAGGATGGCCCCGAGGTGGTGCTCCGTGCGGGTGACGCCTTTTACGAACCGGCGAACGTGGTCATCTCAAGGTTCGATGCAACCGGCGAGGGCGTGACGTTCGTCGCTCACTTCCTGCTGGGCGCGGGAGAGACGCCGACCATCGACTTCGTGGGTGGCTCACCAGCGTGATCTGACGTGCTGGCGGCGCGACATCCACCTCGCTTCATGTGTTTTACCTGTAAAAGGTTGACAAGGCGCAACTACTGAGTATGGTTGACATAGATCAACTGATCGTCGACCCTCATTGCTGAGCAACGGGGGTCTTCGTCACGTAAGGAAGAGAATTTTGTCGTCAACCGCTCCCGCCCCACTCGGGTCAACACCCCCGGCCATGTCGCACCGCCAGGTACTCGAGGCCCTGTCCGGCCTGCTGATGGGCCTCTTTGTCGCCGTGCTGGCCTCGACCGTGGTCTCCACCTCGCTGCCACGCATCATCAGTGACCTGAATGGCGACCAGACCGCCTACACCTGGGTTGTCACCTCGACACTGCTGGCCACCACGGTGTCCACCCCGATCTGGGGCAAGCTGTCTGACCTCTTCAACCGCAAGCTGCTGGTTCAGCTGTCCATCGTGATCTTTGTGCTCGGCTCGGCGCTCGCCGGGTTCTCACAGGACACCGGCACCCTGATCAGCTGGCGGGTGCTGCAGGGCCTCGGCGCCGGTGGCCTCATCTCGCTCGTGCAGGTTCTGATCAGTGACATCATCAGCCCGCGTGAGCGTGGCCGTTACGTTGGCCTGCTCGGTGCCGTCATCGCCGTCGGAACCGCCGGTGGCCCGCTGCTCGGTGGAGTGCTCACCGACTCGGTCGGCTGGCGCTGGAACTTCTACGTCGCCGTGCCGTTCGCCGTGGTCGCACTTATCCTCATCCAGCGCACTCTGAAGCTTCCCGCCAAGCCCAAGCGCAAGGTCTCCATTGACTATGCCGGCGCCATTCTCATCGCCGCCGGTGTCTCACTGCTGCTGATCTGGGTATCGCTCGCCGGTAACCAGTTCGAGTGGGCTTCCACCACCTCCTGGCTGATGGCCGGGGGAGCCGTTGTGCTGCTGGCCGCGGCCGTGGTTGTCGAGATTAAGGTGAAGGAGCCCATCCTGCCGATGAACCTCTTCCACAACCGCACCTTCACGCTCATCGTTGTCGCCAGCCTCGCCGTTGGTGTCGCCCTGTTCGGATCCTCCGTCTTCCTCAGCCAGTACTGGCAGCTCAGCCGCGGCGCTACCGCGACCCAGTCGGGGCTGCTCAGCCTGCCGCAGGTGGTCGGATCGCTCGTGGCCTCGACCGTCATCGGCATCCTGATCAGCCGCACTGGCAAGTGGAAGCGCTGGATGGTGCTCGGCGCCAGCCTGCTGACCGTCGCCCTCGCCCTGATGTCGACCGTGCGCTTCGACACGAACATCACGATCATCTCCGTCTTCATCGCCATGATGGGCCTCGGCCTTGGCATGGTCATGCAGAACCTGGTGCTCGTCGTGCAGAACTCCGTGGACATCCGCCAGATCGGTGCTGCCAGCTCGGCCATCGCGTTCTTCCGCAGCCTCGGCGGCACCCTGGGTGTTTCCGTGCTCGGCGCGGTGCTCGCTGCGAAGGTCAGCGGAATCGTCGGAGACGGCATCGGCAGTGTCAAGGCCTCTGCCGCGGAACTCGCCAGCCTCGCCAGCGGCACCATCCCCAACGTCAACACCCTCAGCGCCCCGGTGCGCACCCTGGTCGAGACCGCCTACGGCCAGGCCGTCGGCGAGATCTTCCTCATCGCCGCCCCGATGGCCCTGATCGCGCTGGTCTGCATCATCTTCCTGCCGGCCGCCGAACTCGGCACCAAAACCGGTATCGAACAGCTCGCCGACACCCAGCGTGAGACCACCGTGCACGTCACCCACGACGACATGCCCGTTCGCACCAACTCGATCTCGATCGCCAGGGACGAGAGCAACGGGAGTGGCACGGATGGCGAGCACACGGGTCGCCACAACGCCGCAACCAAAACGGTAGAGGGTGCATCATCTCCACGCCACTGATGGACAGCGCGCCCGACCTGCAGGGGGATGCTGCGCAGGGGGATGCTGTGCTGCATGTCCCCCTGAAGGTCTCGCCAGAGGTCGACGCCGAGCTGGTGCGCATCGAGCAGGAGATCGCAATTTTGCACCACTCAACCCGGGCCAGGGTGAAGGCGCTGGTGGAGGCGGTCGACCCAGAGCTGCAGCCCGCCGGGTTCGCCGTGCTGCGCTGGGTGGTGATGAACGGGCCGGTTCGCGCCGGTGGCTGTGCCGCCTCGCTGAGTATGGACAAAAGTGCCGTCAGCCGCCAGATCACCGTGCTGCGCGACGGGGGACTGCTGCAAACCCGTCCAGACCCCGAGGACGGCCGCGCCACCCTGCTGGTTCCCACCGCGGAGGCGCTGGCCGCGATCGAGCGCTTCCGCGCCGACGTGCGCGCCAGCTACGGGCGGGCACTCGGCGAATGGAGCCTCGAGGAGATCTCGGAGTTCGCCCGGCTGCTGCAGCGCTTCAACGGTTCACTGAACCAGGGCTGAACACCCGGTGAAGCGGATGCGACGGCTCCTGGCATTCACGCTGACGTAGTCCCGCATTTTCTCCCCACGGTTCTCCCCGGGGGTCGTGCGCAACGCATGGCGAGTAAGATTCATTCCGAACCTTCCGCAGCCATGCGGCGGTGTTCCCCACCACGTATTACGAAGGAGATTCCCTGTGTCTTTGATTGAGGCAGTAGTCGCTCGCGAGATTCTCGACTCGCGGGGTAACCCCACGGTCGAGGTCGAGGTCCTCTTGGACGACGGCACGGTTGCCCGCGCTGATGTTCCGTCCGGAGCATCCACCGGTGCCTTCGAGGCGTACGAACTGCGCGACGGCGACAAGTCGCGTTACCTCGGCAAGGGTGTACTGAAGGCCGTCGACGCCGTGCTCGACGAGCTCGGCCCGGCCATCGAGGGCTTCGAAGCCTCCGACCAGCGCCTGATCGACGCGACCCTGATCGAGGTCGACGGCTCCGAAAACAAGAAGAACCTCGGCGCCAACGCCATCCTCGGTGTCTCGCTCGCCGTGGCGAAGGCCGCAGCCGATTCCGCAGCGCTGCCGCTGTTCCGCTACCTCGGTGGCCCGAACGCGCACGTCCTGCCCGTACCGATGCTGAACGTCATCAACGGTGGATCGCACGCCGACAGCAACGTCGACATCCAGGAATTCATGATCCTCCCCATCGGTGCGGAGTCCTTTAGCGAGGGCCTGCGCTGGGGTGTTGAGACCTACCACGCCCTCAAGGGCCTGCTGCACGACCAGGGCCTGTCCACCGGCCTCGGCGACGAGGGTGGCTTCGCCCCCAACCTCTCCAGCAACCGCGCGGCGCTCGACCTGCTGATGGAAGCCATCACCAAGGCCGGCTTCACCCCGGGAACCGACATCGCGCTCGGCCTCGACGTCGCCTCCTCCGAGTTCTACAAGGACGGCCTCTACTCTTTCGAGGGCAAGCAGATCTCGGCCGGCGACCTCAGCGCGTACTACGCAGAGCTCGTTGCCGCGTACCCGCTGATCACCATCGAGGACCCGCTGGACGAGGACGACTGGGAGGGCTGGGCCCAGCTCACCACCGACCTCGGCAAAAAGGTGCAGCTGGTCGGAGACGACCTGTTCGTCACCAACCCGAAGCGCCTCGCCAAGGGCCTCGAGCTGGATGCTGCCAACTCCATCCTCGTCAAGGTCAACCAGATCGGTACCCTCACCGAGACGCTCGACGCCGTATCCCTCGCCCAGCGCGCCGGTTACACCGCCGTGATGTCACACCGTTCCGGTGAGACCGAGGACACCACGATCGCCGACCTGGCCGTCGCCCTCAACACCGGCCAGATCAAGACCGGTGCTCCCGCCCGCAGCGAGCGCGTTGCGAAGTACAACCAGCTGCTGCGCATCGAGGAAGAACTCGCCGAGGCCGCCGTCTACGCCGGTCGCAGCGCCTTCCCGCGTTTCAAGGGCTAATCACCTAACATCGAAGTATGGCTCGTAGGCAGAAACCCACTAAAAAAGCGGTAACACTGCCCGAGATGGAGAGTGCCCCGGAACGCTGGTTGCGCAACATCCGGCTTTCCGGGTTCACTCTCACCATGCTTGTCCTCGTCATCCTCGCCGTTGTGGTGCTGGCACCGTCTCTCAAGCTGCTCGTCGAGCAGCGACAGGAGATCGCCGCGCTGCAGGAGGTGGTGGGGGACAGGCAGGACGCCGTTGACAACCTCACCGGCGAAGTGGCCCGCTGGAGCGACCCGGCCTACATCGAGTCGCAGGCCCGCGATCGCCTGCTCTACGTCTACCCGGGTGAACTCAGCTACCTGGTCATCGACGGCGACGCCGCCCCAACCACCACCGACGGGGCCCCGATCAGCGACACCATCCAGACCACCGAGGTCGACTGGGTGAAGTCGATGCTCTCCTCCATCCTCACCGCCGGCCTGTCAGACGACGTTCCCGACCAGCTGGTCTCGCCGGTCATCGGCAACGGGTAACCCGCGGTTCTTGGGCGCCCACCAGTACCACCACCGCGGCCGCGGCATCCCCCTCCCCACCACACTCTTATCGCACCGGGAATCTTGAATGACGACGCCACCGTTCGACCTGCCAAGCGATCTCGACATCGCCACGGTCTCCGCCCAGCTGGGCCGCCCCGCCCGCAACGTGATCGGCATCTCCGCGCGCTGCGTCTGCGGTGCGCCGACGGTCGTCTCCACCAGCCCGCGCCTGCAGGACGGCACGCCGTTCCCCACGCTCTACTACCTGTCCCACCCGGCAGCCACGGCCGCGGTCTCCACCCTTGAGGCCAACGGTGTGATGACCGAGCTGTCGGCATTGTTGACGGGGGATGTCGCGGACGAGTATCTCGCCGCGCACAACGCCTACCTCGCCGACCGCACCGGCATAGTCGACGTTCCCGAGATCGACGGCATCTCCGCCGGGGGGATGCCCACCCGGGTCAAGTGCCTGCACGCCCTGGTTGGCCACACCCTCGCGGCCGGTCCCGGGGTCAACCCCATCGGCGACCGAGCCCTGGCGCTGTCCACCTGGAGCCCCACCGTCTGCCAGTGCCTCGACTACGGCCTGGAGTCTCCGGCCCCCGCGAGCAGCGCCGCACACAACACCACCGCGGATGGCGGACCCGAGGCGTGAAACGTCGCACCGGCGCGAGCGTCGTCGCGTTGACCGTCATCGCCACCCTGCTGGGGTCGGCGGCGCCGGCGAACGCCGACTTCATCCGCGACGGTGAGTATTGGCTCAACCAGTACGGCGTCACCGAGGCGTGGCAGACCACCCGCGGCGCCGGCGTCACCATCGCCGTGATCGACACGGGCATCGACAGCACCCACCCCGACCTCGGCGACGCGGTCACCGGCGGTATGGACTTCTCCGGCGAGGGCTCCAGCAACGGGCAGACCCCGGTCAGCGACGATCCGGACCATGGCACCATGGTTGCCTCCCTCGCGGCCGGCCGTGGCTCGACCGCGGACGATGGTGTGATCGGTGTCGCCCCCGAGGCTGACATCCTCTCCATCTCCATCGGCTTCGGTGACAGCACCGTCAATTCAGACGACCAGGTCGCGGAGGCCGTGATCTGGGCCGTTGACAACGGTGCGGACATCATCAACATGTCGCTCACCCGCAACACCCTCAGCTGGCCGCAGAGCTGGGACGACGCCTTCCTCTACGCCATGAACAACAACGTTGTTGTTGTCGCGGCCGCCGGCAACCGGGGTAGCGGCACCTCCTCGGTCGGCGCCCCCGCCACCATGCCGGGCGTGCTCACCGTCGCCGGCGTCGACGTCAACGGCAAGGCCAGCGTTGACGCTTCCGCGCAGGGCATCACCATCGGGGTCTCCGCGCCAAGCGAGGAACTGCTCGGCGCCATCCCCGGCGGCGGCACCGTGCGCTGGAGTGGCACCAGCGGCGCCACCCCCATCGTCGCCGGCATCGCGGCCCTCGTCATCGCCGCCCACCCGGACCTCGACGCTGCCAACGTCATCAACCGCATCATCTCCACCGCCACCCCCGCAGGCGTTCAGGGGCCAGACCCCATCTACGGGTTCGGGCTGGTGGATGCCGCGGCGGCGGTCTCCGACAACGTCGAGGCCGTGACCGAGAACCCAATGGGCTCCCTGTCCGAATGGATCCGCCTCAACCGTCGCGCCGTGGCGACGGCGACCCCCACGCCCACCGCCTCGCCGGTGCCCACATCCACCTCACCAGCCGCCCCGGCGGCCGCCGCAGGCCCGGAAAACCCTCTCGGGACGCTCTATCCGACAGTTGTACAATTGCGATCTGTGGGCATACCCTTGGGGATTGTGCTGGTCTTTGCCGCTATTTTCATAGCGCTGGCCGCTTTCGCAGTTCGTCAGGTCAGATCCCTTCGGCGGAGGGGGTAGATTTGACCATGAAATCCACCACTAGGAGACGTTAAACGTGCCCAAAATTTTGATCGTCGGCGGCGGCTACGCCGGTTTCTACACAGCCCTCAAGCTGGAGAAGTGGCTGCGCCACGGCGAAGCAGAGGTTACCGTCGTGGACCCGCTGCCCTACATGACCTACCAGCCCTTCCTTCCCGAGGTTGCCGCCGGTTCCATTGAGCCCCGTCACGCCGTGGTCGCCCTGCGCCGCCACCTCAAGAAGACCCGTGTTGTCACCGCAAAGGTGACCAACATTTCCCACGCGAACAAGACCGCGACCATCACGCCCGCCGTTGGCGAGCCGTGGGAGGAGACCTACGACCAGATCGTCGTCACCGCCGGGTCCGTGTCGCGCACCTTCCCGATCCCCGGGGTTGCCGACGAGGCCATCGGCCTCAAGAGCATCGAAGAGGCCATCGACATCCGCGACCGCGTGCTCGCCAACTTCGAGAAGGCATCCAACCTTCCCGCCGGCCCCGAGCGCGACCGCCTGCTGACCGTGGTCGTTGTCGGCGGTGGCTTCGCCGGTATCGAGACCTTCGCCGAGCTGCGCAGCCTCGCCTCGTCGCTGCTGAAGTTCTACCCGAACCTCACCATCGATGACACCCACTTCCACCTCATCGAGGCCATGGGCCGCATCATGCCCGAGGTGTCCCTCCCGACCAGCCACTGGGTTCTCAAGAACCTGGCCCAGCGCGGCGCCGAGGTCCACCTCGACACCCAGCTGCAGTCCGCTGTCGGCGGCGTCATCCAGCTCTCCACCGGCGAAAGCTTCGAGAGCGACCTCATCATCTGGACCGCCGGCGTTATGGCCAACCCGGTCCTGCGCAACACCGACCTTCCGACCGAAGAGCGCGG
>JAODAO010000128.1 GCA_025463465.1 Glaciihabitans sp.
CCTGGGGCGGCAAGGAAATCGGGCACCAGGACAACACCCTCTTCCCGGCGGCACCGCAGCTGGCCGACCGGATCTGGCAGGCCACCTTCTCGGCGGGTGGGGCCCGCCGGGCCGGCCTCCGCGGCGACGGGCTAATGCTCTCGCGCACCCAGCCGCGCACCGCCGACGCCCCGGACGCGTCGCTCAGCGACATCCAGAATCCGATCATCGACGCCTACCTTGACGCGCTGCCGGCCGGCGCGACCCCGCGCATCGTCGCCTCCCGTTCGCTGTTCGTCTCCGACGACCGCGACTCGGCACTCGGTTTCGCCGCCATCGGCCTCGAGCGTGCCGCGGAGGGTTTCCGCCGCTCCGGCCACACCCTGCCCGACGGCGACCTCGCCGAACTGATCCGCCGCCTCGACACCCACGTGGGCACCGCGGAGGACGTCCTGGAAACCCTCTCCGCCGACACCGCGCTCGCCCGCGCCACCGACCTCACCTTCCAGGTGCACTCCATCGACCCGCCGCACCCCGAGGTGCTGCGCTCGATCGAGCTGATCGCCGGCAGCGTCGCCCCGGAACTCGGCTGGGTCAACTCCGCCACGGTCGCGGCCCACTAAAACCAGCCCAGCACAACCAGCACAGCAGCATCCCCCTTCCCCTTCCCTTCCTTTCCCCTCCCTTTTCCCTCCCCAGCAAAGGACACCGATGACGACCCCGACCGCAACCGCGAATGCCCCGACCGACAGCACCGTGGCCGACAGCGCAGCCAGCACCGGCGCGACGCCCGCCACCGATGTGATCGACCAGCTGCTCGGCGCTGACCAGGCTGGCGTCCTCGCCGACATCCGCGCGGCCCGGCCCGATGCCCGCACCAATGCGCAACGCAGTTTCGAGGCCCTGTTTGTGCCGGTGGATGTCTCCGACGTCAGCCTCGCGGAACGTTTCGCCGTCGCCGCCTTCGCCACGGGCCTGCACGGTGAGGATGTGGTCGGCCCGTTCTACGCCGCCGGGTACGCCGCCCACGAGTCCGATTCCGCGATCACCAACGCTGTGGCCGCCGAGATCACCGCCGGGCGCACCGAGGGTCCCTACGGCGAATACCGGGAGAGCGACCTGAAGACCGAGAGCACCGGGGGCCTGCGCTACAGCGTCTCGGCGGAGAACACCGCACTCCTCGACGCCCGCCTCACCGCCGCCCTGGAACACACCCACCTGCTGGTCTTCCGCCCCCGCGAGGCAACCCCGGAGGCGCTGGACGCCCTGCTCGCCGCCGGTTGGAGCGCCACCGGCATCGTCACCCTCTCCCAGCTGGTCGCCTTCCTCGCCTTCCAGCTGCGGGTCGTGCACGGCCTTTCCCAACTCGCCAGCAGCATCCAGAACGGAACGAACCGATGAGCACCGAACCGACCAGCAACGAACGAACCACGACCACCCGCTACCCCGAGTTGAACCGCCCGGAAGCGTTCACCCAGGCCCAGCTGGGCTGGGTGCCGTGGCTGCCACCGCTGCCGATCGCGGAGTTCACCGAACGCCACTGGGCAGGGGTGGTGGACAAACGTCGCGCCGAGAACCCGTACTTCGCCCTGCTGGCCCGCGACCCCGAAATCCTCGAGGCGCGAACCAAAACGGACAACGACATTTTCTACAACACCAAAGGTGGGCTGCCGCGCGCCGAGCGTGAACTGTCGGCGGCGACCGCGAGCCGCCGCAACGGCTGCGTCTTCTGCGCCTCGGTGCACTCCCGTTTCGCCAGCCACTACTCGAAGCGGGAGGCCGACGTGCAGCGCCTGCTCGACGAGGGTGTCGACGTTCGCCTTGATCCCCGCTGGGACGCCATCATCGACGCCTCCGTCGCGCTGACGGACACCCCGCTGGCGTTTGATGCTGCCAACGTCGCCGCCCTGCGCGACACCGGCCTCGACGACCTGGAGATCGCGGACGCCATCCACGGTGCCGCTTTCTTCAACTGGGCCAACCGCCTGATGCTGTCCCTCGGCGAGCCGGAGGCACCGCAGGCGGAGGCACCGCAGGTGGAGGCGACCACAACAGCCTGATCACCACGGGCCCCCACGGCGTCGCGGGCTGACCCCGACCGGTGACCGGCGTTCTCCCGCTCAGGCCACGGGCGCCGGGGTCACCGAGAAACGGCTGCCAGGGTGGTCGGCGGCGAGGTGGGCACCGGTGGAGCCGGTGACCTGCTCGCGCAGGCTGCCGGTGGCCGGGGTGGCGGGCATCCGGCCGCGGCGACGCAACTCGGGGATCACCAGGCAGGCGAAGTCCTCGAGGTCGGTGGGCGCGAAGATGGGCTCAAGCAGGAACCCGTCGAGGCCGGTCGCATCCATCAGGGCCTCGAGCTGGTCGGCGACCTCCACCGGGTCCCCGGTGACGGTGAAGCCTCGGGTGCCCCGGCCCTTCAGCTGGTCGAGGATCTCGCGCACCGTTGGCGCTGCGCTGCCATCCTTTGGCAGGAACCGGTTGATGTTGCTTTGCCCCATTTCGCCAACCTTGCCGTCGGCGACGAGCTGCTCGAGGGAGCGTTCCGGGTCGAGCGAGAGCAGGTCGATGCCGGTGTTGCCCGCATACAGCGACGCGACGATCTCGTCGGTCTGCATGGCGTCGAACTCGGCGCGTAGGGCGACGGCGGCCTCGTGGGTTTCTGCCACCATCACCGAGGCGCCCACCATGATCGTCAGCGCCTCGGGGTCGCGGCCCCAGCCGGCCGCCTTCGCCCTAATGTCCGCGACGTTCACGGCGGTCTGCGCCACGGTGGTGCCCTGCACAAACACACACTCGGCGTTGCGGGCGGCGAAGGCGCGGCCGCGGTCGCTGGTGCCGGCCTGGAACAGCACGGGGGTGCGCTGCGGCGACGGCGGAACCGTGAAGTAGCCGGAGGAGGAGAAGTGTTTGCCGGTGTATTCGACCCGGTGCAGTTTGTCCGGGTCAGCAAGAACCACATTTTCGCGGTCGGCGACAAACGCGTCGTCCTCCCAGCTGCCCTCCCAGAAATTCAGCGCCAGGTCGATGTACTCGTCGGCCTGGTCGTAGCGGGCGTCGTGCTGCATCATCTCGGTGTGGCCGAAGAGTTTCGCGACGACGTCGGCGGAGGCGCCGGTCACAATGTTCCAGCCCACCCGGCCGCCGGTGAGGTGGTCGAGGGTGGCAAAGCGTCGGGCGGTCTGCAGCGGGTGGTCGAGCCCGGTCGAGGAGGTGACCACAAAGCCGAGGCGCGTGGTGAGGTGGGCGAGGGTGGGGATCAGCAGGGTCGGGTCGATGCCCGAGAAGTTGATTCCGCCGCGGGCGGCGACGTCGGGCAGGTCACCGTCGACGCTTGGGTAACCGAAGCCGTCGGCGAAAAAGAGAAAATCGAAACCGGCGGTATCGAGCAGCTGCGCCACGGAGATCCAGTAGTCCAGCTCGCTGAAACGTACGGACTGGCTGCGCGGGTGTGGCCAGCTGAGGGTGCCACCCACCTGCGGTGCGGCGACCTCGAAGACTCCCAGGTGCATTTGCTTCATTCCGTGTGTCCTTCGAGTCGCGCGGGCGGGCGGGGCGGTGCGGTGCAGCGGGGCAGGGCAGAGCGGCGTGAGTTCATCCCTCTGACACGATTGAACCAAATGGTTCATCATCGTGTCGAGCGACGAAACACACTCTTAACAATTCGAACGACCGGTCCCGACCAGGGTGCTGAACCACCGGTGCGAACTGCCAATCAGAACAATCGATTCCACCGACCGGTCCAACCGACGCCCGGGGGTTACGCCGGGGTGGGGGATGTCGCGGCCGCCACCCGCCCAACGATGCCGGCCATCGCGTCGTGGGCAGCCATGTTCACAACCGCGGCGTCGCCGAGCCCGATCAGGGTCGCCTGCAGCCCACGCCAGAGCGCCACGACTTCGTGGGCGAGGGTTCGTGCCGTCCCGACATCCACCCCCTGCGATTCGATTGCGGCGGCGACATGTCCCACCCATTCCGACCCGATCACCCCGAGCAGGTCGGCGAACCGTTCGCGTTCAAACCCGGCGAGACCAAAGACCTGGAAAAAGAGCCGGTGGAATGGCAGGTTGTCCGGATCGGCAATGATTCGCCATGCCCCGCCGAGCCGGTCGCTGAGCGGAAGGGACGTATCGTCGATGACCCCGAGGACCAGCCCCATCCGGGGAAAACGGGTCTCGGCGGCCTCGAGGGCCGCGGCGATGATGCCCTCCCGGCTACCGAAGTAATAGAGCAGCATCCGGTTGTTCGAGCCCGTCGCTGCGGCGAGGCGGCGCAGGGTCAGCTCGGCGATGCCGTTGGTGACGACGTAGTCGACGATCCGCTCCAGCAACTGCTGCCGCCGGTCTTCTCCCCTGTTCGCCATAAAGATGACGCTAAGGGGTCGGCCGCGATTGCGCCACGCCACGCCAACCACGCCACGCCGGGCCCGACCCGACCTCTACGTCCGCCCCTCCGCATAACCAACGCGCAACCGTTTTGCAACCTCCTGGAAATATTGGTGCCCCGCACTGGACATAGTCTTGACACCGTGATCCGTTCTCGAAACGAAAACTGGAACTCCGCCGAGCTCGCTGGGCTTCGCGGAGTGTTGTTCGACCTTGATGGTGTGTTGACCCCAACCGCCGATGTGCACATGGCCGCCTGGTCGCGATTGTTCACCCCCTTTCTGCTGTCGCGGGGGGTCGCGCCGTATTCCGACGCCGACTATTTTGCCTACATCGACGGCAAACCCCGCTACGACGGGGTGCGCGCGCTGTTGGTATCCCGCGGGATCGTGTTGCCGGACGGGCTGCCCACCGACTCCCCGGACGTCGAGACCGTCTGTGGGCTCGGCAACCGCAAAAACAGTGCCTTCAACGAAACGCTCGCCGAGGACGGTGTTGTGCCGTATCCCGGCTCCGTCGACTTCCTCAACGCCGTGGTGGATGCCGGGCTGCAGGTCGCCGTGGTCACCAGCTCCCTGAACGGGGAGAGGGTGCTCATCGCCGCCGGCCTGCGCGACCGTTTCACCGTGGTTGTTGACGGGGTTGTCGCCGCCGGTAGCGGCCTCGCGGGCAAACCCGCCCCGGACACCTACCTCTACGGCGCCGAGCAGCTCGGCCTCACCGCTGCCCAGTGTGTGGTGGTTGAAGACGCCCACTCCGGTGTGCAATCCGGCCGCGCCGGCAACTTCGGCCTGGTGCTCGGTGTTGACCGCGGTGTTGGTGCAGAGGGCCTGTTCGACTCCGGCGCTGATGTCGTAGTTGACGACCTCGGCGATCTTCTGCCACTGTTCTCTCACGCGAGCGCTGGCACCGCCGCATCCCCCAAGATTTAGGATCTGTACCGTGAAGCTGATCTCCTCAGATCCCCTCGACCGCAACCGCTTCCCGCTCGACGAGTGGGCGCTAGTGGAAACGGACTTCTCGGCGGCCGACATGGGCCGCACCGAGACCCTGTTCGCGATCGGCAACGGATACCTCGGCCTGCGCGGCAACGTCGACGAGGGCCGTGACGGCCACGCGCACGGCACCTTTGTGAACGGGTTCCACGAGACCTGGCCCATCAAGCACGCCGAGGAAGCCTTCGGTTTCGCGACCGTCGGCCAGACCATCGTCAACGCGCCGGACGCGAAGATCATCCGCCTCTACGTGGACGACGAGCCCCTGGTGCTGACCGAGGCCGACCTGCTCAGTTACGAGCGCAGGCTCGACTTTACCAGCGGCATCCTGCACCGCGAGATGATCTGGCGAACCCCGAGCGGCAAGCGGGTGCAGATTCGTTCGCAGCGGATGGTCTCGTTCACCGACCGCCACCTCGCGATCCTCGAATACGAGGTCACCATGCTCGACGCCGACGCGTCCGTGGTCATCTCCAGCCAGATCCTCAACCGCCAGGATGGTATCGACGAATACCATGCCCCCGCACCGCGCGCCGGGTCGAAGGCCTTCGACCCGCGCAAGGCGGAGTCGTTCACCGACCGGGTGCTGCAGCCGCGCTTCCAGCGCGCCCGCGGGTCCCGCTACATCCTCGGTTACCGCACCACCAACTCGATGATGACCATCGCCGTCGGCGCCGACCACTCCATCACCACCCAGAACGAGTACGACGAGACGTCGCAAATCGACGACGATCTCGCCAAGCACGTCTACCGGGTGCGGGCGAAGGCCGGCGAGAGCATCCGCGTCGTTAAGACCCTGAGTTACCACACGTCGCGCAGTGTGCCAACGCGAGAACTCGCCGACCGCTGCGACCGCACCCTGGATCGCGCCAATGCCGAGGGAGCGGACTCGTTCATCGACCGGCAAAAGGAATGGCTGGACGAGTTCTGGGCGCGCACCGACGTGTCCATCACCGGCGAACCCGTACTGCAGCAGGCGATCCGCTGGAACCTGTTCCAGCTGGCCCAGGCCACCTCGCGTGCCGACGGTGCGGGCATCGCGGCGAAGGGTGTCACCGGTTCCGGCTACGGCGGCCACTACTTCTGGGACACCGAGATCTACGTCCTCCCCTTCCTCACCTACACCTCGCCAATCGCAGCGAGGAACGCGCTGCGGTTCCGGCACTCCATGCTCGACCACGCCCGGTCGCGCGCGATCGAGCTGAACCAGCGCGGCGCACTGTTCCCGTGGCGCACCATCAGCGGCCTCGAATCCTCCGCCTATTACGCCGCCGGCACCGCCCAGTACCACATCGACGCCGACATCTCCTTTGCGCTGAAGCAGTACATCGAGGCCACCGGCGACGACGACTTCCTCGCCCGCGAGGCCATCGACGTGTTCGTCGAGACCGCCCGGATGTGGGC
>JAODAO010000300.1 GCA_025463465.1 Glaciihabitans sp.
ACCGGTGACGAGTTGGCGTGGTTTCTGGCTGACCCTGCGCGCCCAGGTGCTCGTCGTCACCCACGGTCTCGGCGACGTCAACCGCTTCGGCACCCGGGGGGGATTTATCGTGCAGCTGTGGCACGGCATCCCGCTGAAACTGATCCACCTCGACTCCCCCGCCACGATGCGTAGCCCCATCCTGCCGAACTCCCGGCTCGTGCGCGCCGTGCTGCGCTGGCTGTACCGGGGGGCGTCCCGCGCAATCGACGTGATGCCGGCGGCGTCCGAGCTGTCTGCCGGGCGCCTGCGCAGCGCCTTCGCCCTGCCGGCAGGCCGGGTTGTTGTCACCGGCGACCCCCGCGACGACGTGCTCAGCCGGGGCACCGAGGCGCAGCGACGCCAGTATGCGCGAGAGCTTGTCGCGCAGCGGCTCGGCAGGCCCGACCTGGCCGAGCACGGTGCGCGCATCATCCTGCAGGCCCCGACGTGGCGCGACGGCGCGGTCGACCCTGGCATCCCGACCGCCGCCCAGTGGACGGCCATCGCCACCTTCCTCGAGACCCACAACAGCCACCTGGTGATCCGGCCACACCCGCTCAGCGTCGGTGAGTACGGGGTCGGACCAACCGTGTCGCCCCGCATCCACCTGCTCGGCTCGGCGCTGCAGAGCGACATCACCCCGGTGCTGCCCGCCTTCCAGCTGCTCGTCACCGATTACTCGTCGATCGCCTACGACTACTCCCTCACCGGCGGCGACATTCTTTACCTCGCCCCCGATGTTGTCGCCTACGCCGCCAGCCGCGGCCTGTATGAGCCGTACTCGCTCTTCAGCGGCGGGTTCGAGGTAACCGACTGGGACGCGCTGCTCACACAGTGGGCACGACGCGAGGGGGATGTCGCGTTCCGCGAGACCCTGAACAACCACACGCGCACACTGGCCACCCGCAACCACGCGTTCCGCGATGGACGTAATACGGTCAGGGTGTACAACGAGATCGTCCGCCGCCTGAAGGGCACACCATGACACCGGGATCGCCCCTCGCCATCTCCTCCCTCGTTTTCACCGACGGCCCCGAGCCGACGCTGGAGATTGCGGGGCACGTTGTTGGCGCCCAGGAATCCTCCGGTGGTGCCGGCCCCGGTACCGCCAGCCTCGCGGGCGCGCGCGTCGCCCTGGTTGGGCACCGGCAGGAACTGTCCGCCGCCGTGAAGCTGCAGCCCGGCGACGACCGGGTGGCCTGGCGCAGCAGCATCCCCCTGCTCGCCTCCCGCTGGGGTGCCCCCATGCTGCCGGCACCGTCCGGCCGGTACCGCCTCGAATTGCTCGGGGTGGATGTTGCCGCGCACACGCCAGGCCCGAACGCCGCCTCGCTTCGCCAGGCGCTGCCGCCGGCCCGTCTCTACACGAACCTGTTCGCCATCTTCGCCTCCGTCGACGCCGACGGCACCGTCAGCGTGGAGATCGCCCCGCCGCTGACCGACGACGAGCGCGGTGCCGCCCAGCAGGCGCGCCTGGAGGCTGCCTACCGCCAGTCGCCCGCCCCGCTGGCCAACGCCGTGTTCTTCGAGAGTTTCTACGGCCAGAACGCCTCCTGCAACCCGCTGGCCATCGACCGCGAGTTCGCCGCGACCCGTCCGGACGTGCTGCGCTACTGGAGCGTTGCCGATGCCTCCGTGGTGGTTCCTGAGGGTTCCATCGCCCTCATCGACGGCAGCGCAGAATGGTGGCGCATCCGCGGCAGCGCCCGGCTGCTGGTCGTCAACGACTGGCTGCGCAAACGTTACCGCCGGCGTCGTGGCCAGAAGGTCCTACAGACCTGGCACGGCACCCCGCTTAAACGCATCGCCCTGACCCGGCCGGGACTTCGCCCGCGTGCCGCGATCGCGACCCTGCTCGAGTGTTCCCGCTGGGACTTCCTCCTCGCCCAGAATCCCTACAGCGCCAAAATCTTCCGCTCCGCCTACGCGTTCCTCGGCGCCCCGTGGCAGGAGGGCTACCCGCGCAACGACGTGCTCGCCACCGGCGACGCTGCGGCGCTGCGCACCAAGCTGGGCATCGCCGAAGGCGTCACGGTGATCCTCTACGCGCCCACGTGGCGCGACGACGCCCCAAACGATGTCGACCAGCTGGATGTCGCCGCCTTCAGCCGCGAGCTGGGACCCGGCTTCGTCACGCTGATCAGGGGCCACTCGCGGTCGCTGCGCGGTGGCAGCGACGTGCACGCCAGCAACGTCATCGACGTCACCAGCTACCCGGACACGTCCGACCTGTTCCTCGTCGCAGACGCCCTGGTCACCGACTACTCGTCGGTGATGTTCGACTACTCGGTGACTGGCAAGCCGATCTACTTCTACACCCCCGACCTCGACCACTACCGTGACGAGATCCGCGGGTTCTACTTCGACCTGCTCGCGGTCTCCCCCGGCCCCGTGGTGCGCGGCGCGGACGAGCTGGTGGCCCAGTTGCGCAACCCGGAGGCGGCGACATCCACCTACGCCACCCGTTACGCAGCGTGGCAGAAGAGGTTCAACCCGCGCGACGACGGCACGGCAGCCGCCCGTGTTGTGGCCAGGATTCTCGGCACCGGACTGCTCGACCCGAAATAACGATCGATCAGCTGGCGCGTTTCGGCTGGCTCGTGAAGGTTGGCTCGTGGTTGCTGGCGGGTGACGCCTGACAGGTGCGGGTGGTCAGCTGATACTGCGCGAGGTGTCGACCGTGTCGCGGCCGCCGGTGAAGATTCCGCGGATGAAGCCGAGTCCCCAACTGAGGTGCATACTCGGCAGCACGAGGGCGAAGATGACCCGGTCGCGCAGGGTGGGCCCGCGGTCGTGCACAAAAGCGACCCAGACCAGCAGGGCCAGGTAGGCGGCGAGCCCGAGATACACCACGGATGCCACGGCACTGGCGGCCCCGCTGAGAACGCCGGTCAGCTGCAGCGCGGCAACAACGACGTTGAGGCCAACGCCGACGACCAGCAGAGGTGGCATAAAAAAGCGCCACGGGTTTTTGCCACGGTAGCGGCGCACCAGTTCGCCGCGCCAGACGCCGGTGGTCCAGAACTGGCGGGTGAGTTTGCTCCAGTTTTCGCGCGGCCAGTAGGTGACCTTGAGCTTCGGGTCGAACCACACGGTGTGGCCGGCGGCGCGAATGCGGAGGTTCAGTTCCCAGTCCTCACCGCGGCGCAGGGACTCGTCGTAGAGGCCAACGGCCGTCAGGACATCCCGCTGGAACACACCGAGGTAAGCGGACTCCGCCGGGCCCTCCGCGTTGCCACCGTGATAGGTCGCGCCGCCCAGGCCGAATTTGCTGTTGTAGGCGCGGGCCACCGCGGCCTGGAACGGGGTACGACCCCTCCCCTTCATAATGCCGCCGACGTTGACGGCACCGGTGCGGCCGAGGGTCTCCACCGCTCGCGAGGTGTAACCGGGGGCCAGCTCGGAGTGGGCGTCGACACGCACGATGATGGGGTGTTTGCTGGCCTTGACGGCCAGGTTCAGCCCAACCGGAATGTGGGTGTTCGGGTTGTGCACAAACGTGACGCGGGGGTCCTGCAGGGCGAGGCGCTGGACGATCTCGGTCGTACCATCGCTCGACGGCCCGAGGGCGAGAATCAGCTGCTGCTCGCCCGGGTAATCCTGGCTCAGGATGGTACGAACCGCGCCCTCGACATAGTCGGCTTCGTTGAGGACCGGCATCACGTAGGAGACTCCGGGGAAGGGGTCTGCCTGGGGGGCCATTTAGTCCAATACGTCGAGCTGCGGGTCGGTTGTTGAGCATACCAGCAGGCACACGAACGGCGCGGAGGCTGCTGGTGTGCAGCGGCTCCGCGCCGTAGGTGGTGGATGTCGGGCGGCTGGCCCGACGGTTGATCTACTGCTCGAGCGTTCCCAGCGTGACCGTGGTGGTGGCCGACTTACCACCGCGGATGTAGGTGACTTCCGCGTTCGCGCCACCGGCGAGGACACGCACCTGGGCGGTCAGGTCGGTGGGGTTGGTAATCGGAATACCGTTGAACTGGGTGATGATGTCGCCAGCCTTGATTCCACCGGCAGCGGCAGCACCATCGGCGACAACGGCCTTGATGCTCGCACCGACCGTGGTGGCGTCGGGCTGGGTGGCCTCGGTCACGTCTTCGACGTTTGCGCCGAGGAGACCGTGCGATGCAGTGCCGCCGGCCATCAGTTCATCGCCGATGCGCTTGGCGAGGTTGGACGGGATCGCAAAGCCGACCCCAATGCTGCCAGAGGTCGAGCTTCCACCGGCGCTGGCGATCGCGACGTTGATACCGATCAGCTTGCCCTCGTCATCCAGCAGCGCTCCACCGGAGTTACCGGGGTTGATGGAGGCATCTGTCTGGACGACCGGCAAGGAAATAGTGGCAGACGAGGGGGCGGCAGCCGAGCCGCTGTCCTGGCCGAAGTTCCAGAAGTCGAACGGGCTCGGCGCATCGGGGTTGGCCGGCGCGGTATCGTCGCCGCTCGACTCCGGTGCGGCCGAAGACGCAACGGTGATGCTGCGGTTCAGGGCGCTGACGATGCCGTCTGTGACGGTGTTGGCAAGCCCGAGCGGTGCGCCGATGGCAACGGTGACGTCGCCGACGTTCAGCTTCGACGAGTCCGCGAACTCCATCGGGGTGAGGTCGGCCGAATCGTCTACCTTGATGACCGCGAGGTCAACGATTGGGTCGGTGCCAACGAGCGTGGCGTCGAGAAGCCGGCCGTCAGACGTTTGCACCCTGATCGTGGCCCCAGCGGCAGCGCCGTCCAGGGTCACCACGTGGGTGTTCGTCAGGATGTAGCCGTCGTCGGTCAGAATGACGCCTGAGCCCGTGCCGGAGGCGGACTGGCCGCTCACGCTGATGGTGACAACCGAGGGCGATGCCTTGGCGGCTACCGCAGTGACGGTTGTGGCGTCCGAGGGGTTGTTGACCGTAATCTCGGCGGGCAGCGCGCTGGCGGTGGAAGTACCGGAGGAGTTCGTGTTGACCGCCCACAGGCTGACGCCCGCGCCGGTCACTCCGCCGATGAGCGCACCAACGGCGAGCGCAGCGATGATTCCTACGGTCGCCGAACGCTTCGGCGAATCGGACTTCGCCGCGGTGGGCGCCTGGGCCGGAGGAAGAGGTGGAGCTGGTGGGTACGATTCCGAAGTGACGGGTGGCGGAGGGGTCGCCGAGCTGTAATTTGAGGGTGCCCGGGTCGGCTCTTGTGGCGCATCGGTCATGGGAAATGCTCCTTTCAGCGGTGCAAGCATCCACCGCTTACCTGAGCATATTATTTGACTGCGCTGTGAGCCCGCCGCCGGGCGTGTCAACAACCGATTGCTGCGGGATCAATTCTGCAGTCGGCGCTGACCAAAAGCGGGCTCGCCCGACCCACGGTTGCCTGCAAAACGTTGGACTGCGAGGGGACAAAGCCTTCGAGTGGTACCCAGCCACTGCCCGCGTATTGGTATTCGGCCGAGAAATCGACTCTCGACGTCACCGTGTAGACGCCTGGTTCGTCGTAGACGTGCCCCACGGCCGTGCGGCCGAACTCATCCACACCGAGCTCAGACCACTGGGCCCCGCTGGTGCCCAGGTCGATCCCGGTGCCGTCGCCGTAGTCCCAGCGATACGACACCGGCGTGAATCGGACAAGAGCCTGTCGCTCCAGCAGGACACCGGCCTGTACCTCACTGCCCGACGTCATCCAGAAGTTTGTCGTGAGCCCGACGACTCCCCAACCAATCGGTTCCATCCGGGCGATGCCGGGCGTTGGCCGGAAATTGATGAGGTCTGCGATCGTCACCGGCCCCATGGCAGCACCACCACCACGGTCCACGCCCGCGGGCACTTCGCCGATAGGGGTATCGAACAACGGTGGTGCTTCAGCCGTCAGGTCTGCTGTCGTGGGTATGGAACTGACATTTCCAGAATCCACTGGAGGACGGTTCCGCTCGGTTTCAGGCGAAAAAGTTATGTCCTTGGACTCTTCCGCTATGTATTCGTTTGTCGCGCTTAGGTCGACTGAATTGTCGTTCACATTTCCTTGTACGTCTGGGCACGACCGGCTCCATGTCCCCGTGTACCCACAAGGTCGCTCCGATGTTCCGCTCGGGATGTGTGGGCCCATTACAACCGCCAGAAACAAGACCACCGAAGATATCTGCTTCACAGGCATACGCTCTCGCCACTCCAAAGTTCAGAATGAGCTAACCGCAGGATTGTAGATTCCGAATCATCAACATTGAAACGCAATAAGAATGTAGGGAAAGCGGACTGGTCGTAATCAACTATTGAGTCTCCGCTCTCGTTGAACGCCTCCACACCCGTGAGGTCAACACAGACATACGCGGTGACGACATCCTCACCGTTCTCGGTCGCTCGGTCGTACGACTGCAGAACAAGAGGTTCAAAAGTCGAGAAACCCGCATAAGTTTGATGGGCCTCGACCATTGCAGTAAATCCTTCACGTTCCACCTCCCCCATTTCGAGTGTTACGAAAGCGTCTATTCGTTCCGCACCGTGGCCACCGTCGATGAGAATATTCGCGCCTGCCTTCGAGTAACCCGAGTACGTGGCAGTGGCGGCAATGAGCGCTTCCTCGTCAGAGTCGAACGGCGACTGGATGATCGGCTCACTCGCGGAGGGCTCCATCGGTGAAGAAGACACACATCCCGCCAAAACAAGGACGCACAACACTGCAATCAGACCGCTACATCTTCGAGAAATTGTCGCCATGGGCTGACGTTACGCCTAACGGGGTGTGCCCGGAAAAGTTATCCACAGGGTAGAGCGTTTATGCCGGGTCACCAGCCGGTAAATTGGCGGGATGACTGTGACTGGCTCCTGGGAGCGTGCCGCGCGAGGCGCGATGCTCCTCGGTGATGATGGCGACCTGAAAACGACGATCTTCGGGGAGATGTCCGCGCTGGCCGCGAGCACCGGTGCCATCAACCTCGGGCAGGGTTTCCCTGACGAGGACGGTCCAGAGGAGGTCCTCGCTGCCGCGCGCCAGGCCATCACGGACGGTTTCAACCAATACCCACCGGCCCGCGGAATGCCGGTGCTGCTCGAGGCGATCGCCGAGCACCAGGCTCGTTTTTACGGCATCGACGTCGACCCGGGGTCTGAGGTGCTTGTCGCCGCTGGTGCGACCGAGGCGCTGGCTGCGACGATTCTGGCCCTGACCGACGAGGGCGACGAAGTAGTCACCTTCGAGCCGTTCTACGACTCATACGCCGCCATGGTTGGGCTGTCCAAAGCGAACCATGTCACGGTGCCGCTGCGGGCCCCTGGCTTCCTCCCCGACCACGACGACCTGCGTGCCGCTGTCACCGACCGCACCCGCATCATCCTGAT
>JAODAO010000302.1 GCA_025463465.1 Glaciihabitans sp.
CGACACCGGCGATGATGCCGAGAAGCGACATGGCGACCGCGAAGTCCGGCCCTATCCGGGTGAGCAGGGCTGCGGCTATGGGGGTTGTCAGCGCAAACGCTAGGACCGGCAACGAGGTGAGCAGGCCGGCGGTGACCGCCGTCAGTCCGATGTCGCTGACGATGCGGTCGAGGACCGGGGCGACGGCGACGATCGGGCTACGCAGGTTGAGTGCGACCAGCAGGATGCCTGCGAGGATCAGCGCCCGGTGGAGCAGCGGATTGCGGGGGATGGGGGCTGGTGAATCTGACATCAAGCCCAGAGTATCCCCCGTGACGTGACGCCCCGTCTCACCAGAAATTCCGGTCAGATGTTCTCACTGAAATGAAACGGGTGGCCCGGGATCACTCTCGGACCACCCGATCACACCGACCGAGGTCGGCAGTTCCGCACGTTAGGCCGCGACCTTCGCAGACACCTCGTCGAGGCGACCCAGCTCGTCGGCCGTCAGGGTGACATCCGCCGCGGCCATCAGGGCACCGAGTTGGTCAACAACGCGGGCGCTCGCGATCGGGGCGACCACGGTCGGCTTCGCCTGCAGCCAGGCGAGGGCAATTGTCGCGATTTCGGCGTTGTGCTCCTGGGCGATCTCGTCCAGGGTGCTCACCACCGCGAGGCCACGATCGTTGACATAGTTGCCGACAGCTCCCTCGCGCGCAGCGCCGGCGACGTCCTCCCGGCTGCGGTACTTGCCGGTGAGGAATCCACTGGCCAGCGAGTAATAGGAGAAGACGCCAAGACCGAATTCCCTGGCGAGCGGTTCGAGTTCGTCCTCGAATTCGCGCTGGACGAGGCTGTAGTTCGGCTGCAGGGCGACGGGCAGTGCAAAACCGTTGGCGCGGGCAATTGAGACCCACTCCGAGACCCGCGCGGCAGAGTAGTTGGAGATTCCGACGTAGCGCACCGTTCCGTCGACGACCAGGTCGTTGAAGGCGGACACCGTCTCCTCCAGCGGAGTGCTGGCGTCGTCAAAGTGTGCGTAGTACAGGTCAATGTGGTCGGTGCCAAGACGCTTGAGCGACGCGGCGGATGCGGCGGCCACGTTCGCCGCTGACAGGCCGGAGTAGTCCGGGTGCTGGCTCACCTTGGTGGCGATGACCACGTCGGACTGGCTCTGGCGTTTGGCCAACCAGCTGCCGATGATGCTCTCGGACTCACCACCGGAATTTCCGGGAACCCAGGCCGAATACACATCGGCGGTGTCGATGAGGTTTCCACCGGCGGCGGTGAAAGCATCAAGGACACCGTGAGAAGTGGCCTCATCCGAGGTCCAGCCGAAGGTGTTGCCACCGAGGGCGAGGGGGAAAACGTCGAGGTCGGAGGAACCGATCTTTGTCATGATGTCCTTTCGGTTGCGTACCCCTTCGTCAACGGTCGATCGGCTCCGATTATTTCTGGCAACTCGCTGGGTGAGGCAGGAAACTATTCCTTTTGCTCGCTGCCGTCACTGATATCGCCCTCGGTTGTGCCGACCTGAAGCGGATCCTTCGAGCCCATCGGGTCGTCCTCGTCTGTCGGCTCAGCCTCGTCAGCGCTACTGTCCGTTGCCGCGCTCGCATCGTCCTCGGCATCGGGGGCGGAGTCCGTCGCCGGGGCCGTCGGCAGCGTCGGCGGTACGTTGCCCTCGGTCGAGGCGGGAGCGGCGAGGTCTGCGGTGTCGCTGCTGACCAGGGGCACATCGTTTGAGGTGTCGGAGGCGGAGTTAACGTCGGGGGCGGTGGCGCCGGTGTCGCTCATCGTGGTTCCTTGCCGGCCACCGTTGCCCCCGTCGTGGGGGCGCGGAAAAGCGGAGGCCTGTCAAGCCCAACCGTAAAACTGAGGGCTTTCGACGTCAAGTCTTGTCGCTGTCCGGGGCCGCCCCTAGCATCGCCTGAGGAGGTCAACGAATGTATCCGTGGACAGACAAGAACGTCCCGGATCAGCGGGGCCGAACGGCTTTGGTCACCGGGGCGACCAGTGGGCTTGGCCTGCGCGTGGCCGAGGTGCTCGCCCATCGTGGGGCCAGGGTGCTGATCAGCAGCCGGAACGCCGAACGCGGCGCCGCCGCCCTGCAGCGCGTGGGGGATGCCGCGAGCGACGCTCCGCCGCAAATCATTGACCTTGACCTCGGCGACCTCGACTCCGTGCACCTGGCGGCCGAGGCGGTACGGATGTACTCGGACGACCGGCTCGACCTCATCATCAACAACGCAGGAATCATGGCGCCCCCGCTGGGTTTCTCGCCGAACGGTCTCGAGCTGCAGTGGGCGACGAACGTGATCGGTCCGGCAGCGCTGACCCGGCTGCTGCTTCCCGCCATCGTCGATGTGCCGCGGAGCCGCATCGTGACGGTGAGTAGCCTCGCGCACTTCGGTGGGGCGTTCACCGCGGCCCGCCTCGACGGTGACGTGCTGGGTGAGGACTATCACCGTTTTGCTGTCTACGCGCGCACCAAAATGGCCGACCTTCTGCTCTCCCGCGAACTCGAACGGTACCTGCGACGCAGCGGCGCCGAAACGGCCAGCCTCGCCGCGCACCCCGGACTAACCGGCACCAACATCGCGGCCAGCGTCGTCGCCGACCAGCCGGAGTCGGTTCAGCGCGCGGTCACCGCCGCCTACGCCCTGCTCACCCAGCCGGTGGAGCGCGGCGCACTTCCGCTCCTGTATGCGGCGACGGCCTTGCACGCCAGGGCCGCCCAATATATTGGCCCGCGCTGGTTGTTCGAGACCCGCGGGTTGCCGGCGGCGGCGGCCAGGCATCCCGCTGCCCGAAGCAACATGATGGGCGGTGTCCTGCAGCGCATGGTGACGGAACTGACCGGGATTGGTCTCCCGGCGACACCCACGTTGCGTTAGCGTCAACCTATGATTCCCGGAGCAACGTACGCTGCCTTCGTTGTCACAGCAATGCTCTTTGTGGTGATTCCCGGGCCGAGTGTGCTTTTTGTGATCGGGCGGGCTTTGTCGCTCGGCCGGATCGGGGCGCTGCTCAGTGTGCTGGGCAACGCACTCGGGTTTCTCGTTCAAATTACCGCGGTCGCCCTTGGCCTTGGTGTGCTGATCGAGCGCTCCCTTGTGCTGTTCACCATCGTAAAAATCACGGGTGCCCTGTTTCTTATGTACCTCGGGATCCAGGCCATCCGCCACCGCACCCGCGGGGTCGCCAGCAGCGACGACGCGACGCCGGTCAGCCGCTGGCGCAGCCTCACAGAGGGAATGGTCGTGGGTGCCACCAACCCGAAATCGGTGGTCTTTTTCATCGCCGTGCTACCACAATTCGTTACCCCGACGACCGGCAACGTATCCCTCCAGCTGTTCCTGCTCGGCCTCACCTTCGCGACACTCGCGCTGCTCAGCGACAGCGTCTGGGCTCTTGGCGCGAGTACGGCCCGACACTGGTTCGCGCGCTCGCCAAGGCGTATTGAGGCGCTCGGAGCCGGCGGTGGTGTGGCGATGATTGGCCTCGGCGGCGCGATGGCGATCAGCGGCGCGAAGACCTGACGGGCAAAACCCACGGGCAGCATTGCCGGCAAGACTGACGGGCAGCATCCACCGGCTCTACCAACCGACCGGGCTCACGGATAAAGCCGGCCAGGGGTTCTAGGCCGTTTCCAGCAGGCGCTTGAGTTTGGCCAGGTCGGCCACGATGGCGGCCTCGTCGGCGGCGAAGTCCTCATCGCTGACCCCCGCGCCGCGGCGCAGGGTGAACACCACCTCGCATTCATTGCCGTTGGGGATGACCCGCATCGGGTTGTAAATGGTTTCGTTGGACGGCAGGGTGACGTAGTGGTCGAGGACCCCGAACTCGTTGCGGCCGGCGATGGTGACCATCACGTTGCCCGTCGCGGACTCCGCAAACCAGCGTGTTCCCACACGCTCAATCGACCCTCCCAGGCCGGCCGCCCACTCGGGCAGGTTGGCCGGATCACACGCGTAGTCGTACACCTCACCGGCCGGGCGGGAGATCGGCGTTGACAGGTGGAGTGACACAACTGTGGGGTCCATGAATCCACATATTAGGGTCTGCGGAAGGGGCGGAAAAGGCCCGTCGTGTGACGGTCTGATGACGGTCGTGTGACGGCGGGTTGTGTTATTGGCGGGTGTTGAAGAAGTCGAGGACGGCGCCGGTGAGCCCGTCCCGCACCTCCGCCGGCGACGCGGTCGGCGTTCCATCGCCGGGCTGCACCCCATACGCGCCGAAGCTGGCGTGGCTGGCACCGGCGATCTCGACAAAGGTGCTGGCGCCGGGCAGGAGCGGCGCAGCGTCGGTGATCTTCTCGGGGGTGCTGAGCCCGTCTTCACTGCCGCTGATGCTGAGCACGGGCACCGCGGAGTCGCTGAGGTCCACTGCACAATACGAACCGACCAGGATGAGCGAACTCGGCTCGGTGACATCCCCCTCGCCCGTGGCGGTGGTTTCCGGTGAACCCGTGTCGCGGTCGGCGATGTACTGGCAGGAACGAACCCCGCCGAGGGAGTGGCCACCGACCGCCCAGTCGGTTACCGCCGGTGCGAGGGCGGTGAAGGTGTCGAGGGCCCGGAATTCGAGGATGGCAAAGCCCAGGATGGGGCGGGCGATGACCACGGTGATGCCGGCGTCGGTGAGGCCGGACAGCGTATAAGCGTAGGCGGCGGGGTCGACCCGGGCGCCGGCGACGAAAACGAGGCCTCGGCCGGTTGCGCCCGATGTTGGGGTCATCACGACGGCGTCGCTGGTCTCGGTGAGGGTGACGGCTGGATCCGCGCGAACCGAGGCGAGCGGGCCCTCCTGCGCGGTGAAGTAGGTGCTGGCGTACACGAGGAAGCCGAGCACAACGGCGAGAGACACGGCGATGGTGGATGTCGCGACGATGCGGCCCCGCCGGCCGCGCGGGCGCTTCATTTTCGGTTTCGCCATGGGTGTGGCTGTAGGGGTAGCCGTGGGTGTCGTCGGGGACCCGGGGGAGGTGCTGTCACTCATTACGTTCCGCTCTGTAGCTGCCAGCTACAGTAACCGGGTTGGATCACAAGCCCAGCGGTTCAGGCTCGCAGTAATCCGGGCTCACAGCAATGCAGGCCCGTAGTGATGTAGGTCGCTGTGATTATGCGCTGAGGCGCTCGTGGCCTTGGGCATCGGCACGCCGACGCCCGGCGGGAACGCCGATAGGGGCTGCGGCACCGAGAGCTGGTGTGCTTTCATGCCTGGCCGATGCCAAGCCCAACTGTTCGCCGAAGGCATTGCTGATGGTTGCGCTGATGTCGGCCGCCATGGTGTCAGCGAAGGTCTCGTCGAACATCGAGGTGTCGTCACCGAGGCGAATGGTCAGGGCGAAGGATCCATTCGGGCCGAGCGCATGCAGGATACGTTCGTGCACCAGGCGGTCGACGAGTGAGGTGATCGCACCCGGTGTGATGCTCAGCGCGGCCTCCTGCACCGGGTCGAGGATTACCCGTCCGATCTGGACCGGGGCCAGCCGCGCTACCTCACCGGTCGATGCCGCGCTGGGTTCTACGGCGCTCTGTTCGATTGCACTGGGTTCGATTGCACTGGGTTCGATTGCACTGGGTTCAATCGCGCTGGTTTCACCCGTGCCGGATTCGGCCGAAGTCGGTTCGGCCGGAGTGAGATCAGCCGGTGTGGCATCAACAGACGCGGATTCGACGGGTGCGGATTTGACACGCGCGGATTCGACGGGTGTTGGTTCGACACGCGTGGGTTCGACTGTCGTGGGTGCGGCGGAACGCCGGAAGAAGCGGAGGATGTTGGCCACGGTGCTACCTTTCGACACTGTTCCTGCGGTACCTGGATCGGGCTGAACGTCTTCATTGTCAGCCCGGACAGCACGGTGACCGTGGTAGACACGCCCGGGTGGGGAACATCCCGTGCTGCATGATGCGCTCCATTCGCCTTCCCGTCGTCACTTCATCCACCACTTCATCCACCACGTCAACGCGGCGAACCCCTCCGTCGATGGTTCGTGACGGAGGGGTTCGCTGGAGCTGACGACGGGGCGCCGGGCTATCCGTGTCTGCGTGTGGGCCTAGTGCGTCGGGTCCTTGACGGGTGGGCTGGCGTCGAAGACCTCGGGGGCCATGGCGTCGTATCCCTCCGTCTGTGGGTCACCGTGCAGCCCGCCGCTGAGCGCGTATTCCTCCTCGGGCGAAAGCACCAGGCGGTGCCGGGCGTAGAAGGCGAACCCGATCAGGATGACTGCGTAGACGATGGCGATGGCGATGATCGCCGGCCTGAAGTCCTCGTTCAGGAGGAAGCCCAGGAAGATCAGCGCGGAGATGACCCCGGCAATCACTGCCCCTGGCACACCCCACGGGCTGCGGTATGGACGGTTGGCGTTGGGGAACTTTTTGCGCAGGATGACAAACGAGATCATCTGCAGCAGGTAGGCCACCACGGCGCCCCACACGGCGATGTTCAGGATGATCGCGCCGGCGACGGCACCGGCACCCTCCTCGTCAACCCGGGTGAGGATGTCGAGGATCACCAGGGCGACAAACCCGATGATCGCACCGACCAGCAGGGCGACCCAGGGGGTCTGGCGTTTTCCGGTGAGGGAGAACACCTTCGGGTAGTAGCCGGCGCGGGAGAGCGAGTACATGTTGCGGCCGTAGGCGAACATGATTCCCTGCAGCGATGCGAGGAGCCCGATGAGGGCGAAGAGGGCGAGGACCGCGGCGGGGCCGGTTCCCACCATGGCCGTGAATCCCTCGAGCAGCGGTTCAAGCGACACCCCGGTGACGTCGGCGCCGAGGATGCCGGTGTTCAGGACCAGGATCAGCAGGCCGGTGACGATGAGGGTTCCGCGGGCCCAAAATCCGGCCTTCGGGATGTCCCTGGCCGGGTTGTGCGACTCCTCTGCGGCCAGCGGCAGTTCCTCGATGCCGAGGAAGAACCACATTGCGAAGGGGAGCGCGAACAGGATCGGGGTGACACCGTGGGGGAGGAAGGCGGTTTGGCCTTCGTCCGGCGGGATGTTGAAGAGGTTGTCCCAGCTGAAGAGGCCGGAGAAGGCGGCCATCACCGAGAACACAAGGAGGATGCCAATAGAGATGACCGACACGATGATCGAGAACTTGAATGAGATGGCGGCACCGGCGGAGTTCAGGGCGATGAAGATCGCGTAGAGCACCAGCCACCAGATCCACATGTTGTCTTCGAGCGAGAATCCGAGAAGGCCGTCGGTCACCCCGTTCGCGTACTGAGCAGCGAAGAACACCACAACGGCGGTGGTGGCGACATATTCGATGGTCTCGGCGAGGCCGGTGACCAACCCGCCCCACGGGCCCATGGCCGAACGACCGAAGGAGTATGCGCCGCCGGTGTGGGGCATCGCTGCCGCCATCTCGCCGATGCTGAAAATCATGCCGTAGTACATCACTATGAGCACGGCGAAGGCGATCAGCATGCCGCCGAAACCGGCGAAGTCGATGCCGAAGTTCCAGCCGGAGAAGTCCCCCGAGATTACGGCGGCGACGGCGAGGCCCCAGAGGCCCCACACCCCGGCCGAACGCTTGAGGGTGCGTTTCTCGAAGTACCCGTCCGCCGCCTTTGTGTAGGTGACACCGGAGACCTTCCGATTTTTCGGCGCTGCGTTCTCAGCCATTCATTCCTCCATAAGCGGGGCACGGGGTAGTACGACAGGGTTTACCGGAAGCATGGCGTTTATTGGTAGTGGCGTCTACCTTTAGGTGTAAACAATGCGTTACGAATGCGACATCCCGCTGCGACCCGGCCGTGGTGTAATGGTCGGACAATCCGCAAAAGCTCACAGCTCGAACCCACTGCTCGAACCCACTGCTCGAACCCGCAGCTCGATCTCACTGCTCAATCGCACTGCTCAAACCCACCGCAGGAATTCACGGTGGGAACTGTCCGCACTAACGAGGGAAACACGGCGCCATGACAACGCTTGCGCATCACCCACGGTCCGGAAACCTGACGCTCGAGGAACTCGCTCCCCTCGTGGCCTCCCGAGAAATCGACACGGTGATCATCGCGTTCACCGACATGCAGGGGCGGTTGGTTGGCAAACGAACCTCCGCCCGCCTCTTTATGGAGGAGCTCGCCAGCCACGGCGCAGAGTGCTGCAACTACCTGCTTGCGGTGGATGTCGAGATGAACACCGTCGACGGGTACAAAATCTCGTCATGGGAAAAGGGCTACGGGGACATGGCGATGATGCCCGACCTGGAGACCCTGCGCATTGTGCCCTGGCTGCCCGGAACGGCGATGGTCACCGCCGACCTCACCATGCTCGACGAGACGCCGGTTGTGCAGAGCCCCCGCGAAATTCTGAAAACTCAGATTGCGCGCCTCGAGGCCGCCGGCCTGGTGCCGTACGCGGCGACCGAACTCGAATTCATCGTCTTCGACGACTCATACCGCTCGGCCTGGGCCAAGAAGTACAGCGACCTCACCCCGGCCAGTGACTACAACATCGACTACGCCCTGCTTGCCTCCACCCGGATGGAGCCGCTGCTGCGCGAGATCCGTAACGGGATGGACGGCGCGGGGATGTATTGCGAGGGTGTCAAGGGCGAGTGCAATTTCGGCCAGCAGGAGATCGGCTTCCGTTACGCCCACGCGCTGGCGACCTGCGACAACCACTCGATCTACAAAAACGGTGCGAAGGAAATAGCGGACCAGCACGGCAAAGCCCTCACCTTTATGGCCAAGTACAACGAGAAGGAGGGCAACAGCTGCCATATCCACCTCAGTGTGCGCGGCGCCGACGGATCGTCGGTGATGGCCGGCGACGGCACATACGGTTTCTCCAAACTGATGGAGCACTGGCTCGCCGGGCTGCTGGCCACCACCCGAGAATTCAGCCTGTTCTTCGCCCCGAACATCAACTCGTATAAGAGGTACGTCGAGGGCAGCTTCGCCCCGACGGCCGTGGCCTGGGGTGTTGATAACCGCACCTGTGCGCTGCGGGTGGT
Organism: Glaciihabitans sp.; assembly: GCA_025463465.1. Taxonomy (GTDB): domain Bacteria; phylum Actinomycetota; class Actinomycetes; order Actinomycetales; family Microbacteriaceae; genus Glaciihabitans. The sequence goes on from JAODAO010000302.1 coordinate 8,955, forward strand.
CGGGCACGGCCAGAGCCTGCGGGTGGAGAACCGTATCCCCGGAGGCGACGTCAACCAGTACCTGGCCGTCGCCGCGCTGATCGCCGGTGGGCTGTACGGGATCGAGAACGAGCTCGAGCTTCCGCCCATCTTCGAGGGCAACGCCTACGGCTCCGAAGCGCCAACCGTGCCAACCACGCTGCGCGATGCCGCCGAGCTTTTCGGGACATCCACCATCGCCGCCGAGGCGTTCGGCGCCGACGTGGTCGAGCACTATCTAAACAACGCGCGCATCGAACAGAAGGCCTACGATGCAGCCATCACCGACTGGGAGAGGGTCCGTGGTTTCGAACGATTCTGAGGGAATAGAGGCGCCCGCTGTTTCCGAGGTAGCCGGGCTTTCCGAGGTACCCGGGCTTTCCGAGGTAGCTGGGGTCGCTGGGGTCTCTGCGCCCGGCCGCCGGCCGATCATCGGGCTGACCACCTATCTCGAGCAGTCACAGTCCGGCGTCTGGGACGTGCAGGCTGCGTTCCTGCCGCGGGTGTACTTCGACTCCGTCACCCGCGCCGGCGGAATCGCGGTACTGCTGCCGCCGCAGCCGGTGGATGTCGAAATCGCCGCCCAGGTGATCAGCGGGCTCGATGGACTGATCATCACCGGGGGCAAAGACATCGACCCGGCCCGCTATGGGCAGGACCCGCACCCCACCACAGACGAACCCCGCCGCGACCGTGACGCGTGGGAGGATGCGCTGCTGCTGGCTGCCATCACGTCCGAAGTCCCTTTTCTCGGAATTTGCCGCGGCGCCCAACTGCTGAACGTCGCCCTCGGCGGCACCCTCATCCAGCACCTGCCCGATGTGGTCGGCACCTCTCGTTACCAGGCGGGCGGAGGAGTGTTCAACGTTGTCCCGGTGGACGTCGACGCGGACACCGCGCTCGGCGCCCTGCTCGGCGACGGCCTCGACGCGAAGGTCTACCACCACCAGGCGATCGACCGCGTGGCAGACGGTCTCACCGTTACCGCCCGCACCAGCGACGGCGTGATCCAGGGTGTTGAGCTCACCTCGGTGCCGTTCGGCGTGGCCGTGCAGTGGCACCCGGAGGAAACCGCAGAAGACCTGCGACTCTTCGCCGGCCTGGTTGAAGCGGCCGCCCTGTACAGCTCCCGCCCCGGATCCCGAACGAACTCAACCGCAGCCAACACAGCCGCAGCCAACACCGCCGCAGCTAACTCAGCCGCCGTCGGTACCGCCGCAGCCAGCACCGAAAGTGACGTACCAGCGCACCATGCCTAGCATCGAACTGATCAACCCGGCCGACGAGACGGTGCTGCAAACCATCCTGCACACCACGATCGTCGAGGTGGATGCCGCCGTGGCAGACGCCGTCACCGCGCAGCGCGGCTGGGCGGCCCTTCCCCCGGCCGAACGTGCCTCAGCCCTCCGCCGGTTCGCCGCCGTGGTGGATGCCGCAACGGAGGAACTGGCGTGGCTCGAGGTGGCGAACTCCGGCCACCCGATCGGCCAGGCGCGCTGGGAGGCCGGCCACGTTCGAGACGTTCTCACCTACTATTCCGCGGTGCCCGAGAGACTGCTCGGCAAACAGATTCCGGTCGCCGGTGGCATCGACATCACCTTCCTCGAGCCGATTGGCGTGGTCGGCATCATCGTGCCGTGGAACTTCCCGATGACCATTGCCGCATGGGGGTTCGCCCCGGCGCTCGCCGCGGGAAACGCGGTGCTGGTCAAACCGGCCGAGTGGACACCGCTGACGGCGCTTCGTCTGGAACAGCTCGCCCTCGACGCCGGGCTACCGGAGGGTCTCTTCCGGGTGCTGCCCGGGCGGGGGCCGGTGGTGGGGGAGCGATTTGTCACCCACCCTCAGGTGAGAAAGGTGGTCTTCACGGGCTCAACAGCCACCGGTAAAAAGGTGATGGCCGGCTGCGCCGACCAGGTCAAGGCCGTGACCCTCGAGTTGGGTGGGAAAAGTGCGAATATCGTTTTCGCCGACGCTGACCTGGAGCTCGCAGCATCCACCGCCCCCTACGCAGTATTCGACAACGCCGGCCAGGACTGCTGCGCCCTCAGCCGCATCCTGGTGCAGAGCAGCGTCTACGACCGGTTCCTTGAACTGCTCGAGCCGGCGGTCAAGGCCGTGAAGGTTGGGCTCCCCGGTGATGAGGCCACCGAGATGGGGCCGCTGGTTTCCCGCGCCCACTTCGACAAGGTGTCCTCCTACGTGCCAAACGACGCGCAGGTTGCGTTCCGCGGCAGTGCGCCAATGGGCCCAGGTTTTTGGTTCCCGCCGACCGTCCTCATCCCCTCCTCCCGCACCGACCGTGTAGTGACCGAGGAGATCTTCGGGCCGGTTGTCAGCGTGCTGCCGTTCGAGGACGAGGCAGACGCCATCGCCCTGGCGAACGCCACCGAGTACGGCCTCGCCGGGTCTCTCTGGACGCGCGACATCGGCCGTGCGCTGCGGGTTTCTCGTGGCGTCGACAGCGGCAACCTGTCCGTCAACTCCAACTCGGCCGTGCGTTACTCGACACCGTTCGGCGGTTTCAAACAGAGCGGCCTTGGGCGTGAACTCGGTCCGGACGCCGCACTGTCCTTCACCGAGACAAAAAACGTGTTCATCTCCACCGACTGACCAATCAGCACCGCACAGCACCGCACCACCTCACCACACCGCCAGGTTCTACAGCAGGGAGCACCACCCATGGCCGTCACACCGATCGATCTCACGCAGCGTCTCGCCGGGAAGGTTGCCGTGATCACCGGTGGGGCCAGCGGGATCGGGCTCGCTACCGCCAAACGTTTCGCCGCAGAGGGCGCCACCGTGGTGATCGGTGACTTCAACCCCGAGACCGGTCAGGCCGCGGCCGAGCTTGTCGGAGGGATGTTCATCCAGGTGGATGTTACCGACGAGGCGCAGGTGAACAACCTGTTCGACCTCACCAACGACACCTACGGTTCGGTTGACATCGCCTTCAACAACGCCGGCATCTCACCCCCCGAGGACGACTCCATCCTGACCACGGAGTTGCCAGCCTGGGAGCGGGTGCAGGACGTTAACCTGAAGTCGGTCTACCTGTGTTCCCGCGCGGCCCTTCGCCACATGGTCGCCCAGCAGCGCGGATCCATCATCAACACCGCCTCGTTCGTCGCTGTGATGGGCTCCGCCACGAGCCAGATCTCCTACACCGCTTCGAAGGGGGGAGTCCTTGCGATGACCAAAGAGCTCGGTGTGCAGTTCGCGCGCCAGGGCATCCGGGTGAACGCCCTCTGTCCTGGGCCGGTCAACACGCCCCTGCTGCAGGAACTTTTCGCCAACGACCAGGAGCGTGCCCAGCGTCGCCTCGTCCATGTCCCGGTGGGTCGCTTCGCGGAGCCGGAAGAACTCGCCGCGGCGGTCGCCTTCCTCGCGAGCGATGACGCCAGCTTCATCACCGCTTCGACGTTCCTCGTCGACGGCGGAATCAGCTCCGCTTACGTCACCCCGCTGTAGGGAAAACACCCCGCTCGTCCCCAACGAGTCAGAGCCCAACCAGCCCAACCAGTATGAGTCCAACCATTATGAGAAGGTCACCAGAGTGACACCGCCGACGGCTAAACCCGCCCCGGAGCCCACCACTACCACCGGTGCACGCGCATTCAATGATGTGTCAGCGCGCCCGATTGCAGAATCAGCGTCCAGCCTCATCGACGACGCCCTGTTCCGGCCCGTCCGCAGCGGAAACACGTTCGAGGACACCGTCGCCCGCCTGCTGCAGACCATCCGGCTTGGCATCGTCGCGCCGGGGGAGGCGCTGCCGTCTGAGCGTGACCTCGCTGCACGTTTCTCGGTCAGCCGGGACACCGTCCGGGAGGCGATCCATGAGCTGGCGGCCGCCGGCTACCTGATCAGCAAACGGGGACGCTACGGCGGCACCTTTGTGACCGACACCCTCCCCGTGGTCGCTGCCACAGGCGAACCCCCGGATGCCGCGGAGATCGAGGACGTGCTCGGGCTGCGCGACATCCTCGAACTCGGGGCGGTGCGCGCCGTGGCGGAGAAGAGCCTGACCGCGGCGGAGCGCGACTTTCTCTGGAAACGACTTCAGGAGACCGCAGGAGCATCGGTGGACGACTACCGCCGTCTCGACTCCCGCCTGCACCTGGCCATCGGCGAGCTCGCGGGGACACCGTCGCTTGTGCCGCTGCTCGCTGACAACCGGACACGCGTGAACGAACTGCTCGACAACATCCCCCTGCTCGGGCGTAACATCGAGCACTCCAACGAGCAGCACGAATCCATCGTGGTGGCAATCCTGACGGGCAGCCCCGACCGGGCGGCCGCTGCAATGGCCGAGCACCTGCGGGGCTCGGCGGCGCTGCTGCGCGGTTTCCTGTCGTAGTCGCACGGGCAACCCGTGGCTTACGCCGGCCGCCCCGTGCTGATCCTGCTCAGGATTGTCGCGGAGACACTACTCGGAGTCGTTGGCCTGCTTGATCACGGTACCGATGGCGATCGCGAGGGTTGCGCCCCAGCTGACCCACATCAGGACGGTGCGCCAGTCGTTCGGGCCCTTCCGGGTGGCCTGGATCGTGCTGAAGCCTCCGAAAATTGCACTGATGATGCTGCCATTGAGAATGAACTTGCGCACGACGACTCCTCGGGTTGTGATTGCCATAACGCTACCCGACGGCAACACGAACCACGAAGCGAGGTGGATGTCGTCGCTCCGGCTTGCATCGGGCCATCGGCCGTGTACTGACCAGCATCTATCGCGGATCCCGGCCAGAAAATCCGGAGCTAAGCGGCACAGCTCAAGACGGCCTTCTCGATGCGGCGTTCCCGGGTTTCCGGGGTTTTCGCGGCCTCGATGGGCTCCACCAGACCACGCTGTTTGGAGTACGACAGGGCGTTGAATGCCTCCAGCGCGCCCGCGGCGCCGAGCGCGTCGGCCAGGTCAGCGGGCACGTCGATCGTCCGGGTGGAGGTATCTAATTCAAGGGTGACTTCCAGCTCATCACCTGCAGCAATACCTGTCGCGGTGCGATGGGCAGCACTCAGTGAGATCAGGTAACTGCCACCCCGCGACGCGATCGAGGAAGCGTAGCTGTAGTCGGTCCCGTCCCGGCGTATGGTGACCTTTACCGCAGGATTTTTTGTCGATCCCAGGCTCGCGACCACGTCGTTCGGAACGGGCAGCCCGGTCGCGTTCATTCCTTCGGGCTGAAAAACAACGGTGGTAAATGTCACTGGCATAACACGAATTGTAGAACCGGGAACAGCGGCAGCGCTGTCCCCCAAAAGTGGTCGGGAAAGGCGGACACGGGTGAAGTCTGCCCTCCTCGGAACCGCGCTCCTTATAGTCGGAGCCATAGCCATCAGCACCGGGTTGATGCCCGTTCCCGCTGCGCTGGCGGTGGCGGAGCGTGTGTGGCCCATCCTGCTGTTCGTCGTCGCCATAACGGTGGTGACCGAACTCGCCGCCGACGCCGGGGTGTTCACCGCCGTTGCCGAAAGGCTGGCCCTCTGGGGGCTCGACCGGGCCTGGTTGTTATGGCTGCTTGTGGTTGTGCTGGCTACCCTCAGCACAATCTTTCTGTCGCTGGACACCACCGCGGTACTGCTGACCCCCGTGGTCGTTCTGCTCGCGGGGCATGTGGGCCTTCCGCCGATCCCGTTCGCCCTCACCACCGTCTGGCTGGCCAACAGCGCGTCCCTGCTGCTGCCCGTTTCCAACCTCACCAACCTCCTTGCCGAGCACAAGATGGACCTCGGCGGACCGTTGCAATTTGCCGCACTGATGGCCGGCCCTGCCGCGGTCGCGGTGCTGGTGCCGTCGCTGGTGCTGTTTGTGGTGTTCCGGCGTGACCTCCTCCGCCGGTACCAGCCGGATCGCCCCTCCCACCCGGAGGACCCGGTCCTGTTCTGGGTCAGCTCTGCCGTCCTTGTCCTCATCGTCCCCGCCCTGGTGTCCGGGATCGCTGTCTGGATCCCCGCGGTGACCGGGGCCGTCATCCTGTCGGCGGTCTTTTTGGCAAGACGGCCGTCAACCCTCTCGTTTTCGCTGCTCCCGTGGCAGCTGGTGCTTCTCGCTTCTGGGCTGTTCCTGGTGATCGAGGCTGGCCACGGCCTTGGCCTCACCGACCTGCTCGCACAGGCTGCCGGCGAAGGGGAGGACACGGGCAGCCTGCTGCAGCTCGCCGGGCTCGGTGTCCTCGCCGCGAACGCCGCTAACAACCTGCCCGCGTATCTTGCGCTTGAGCCCGTCGCTGAGTCGCCGCTTCGACTGGCCGCGCTCCTGGTGGGCGTGGGGGCCGGTTCACTGGTCACGCCATGGGCGTCGCTGGCCACACTCTTGTGGCACCAGCGCCTCGCCGCGCTGGGTGTCCGGGTTTCATGGTGGCGCTACATGGGCCTCGGGCTGCTGGTGGTGCCCCTGACCGTCGTCCCCGCGGTGTGGGTGTTGGGTCGCTGATTCCGGTGTGGCGCAACGCCACAGGTGTTGCAGATACGATCGGGGTACAACCGCGCTAGGAGAGTGTGAATGCCCTCGGAGATCACTTTCACCGAGTTCGGCGGTCCCGATGTACTCCACTGGACCTCCGACGCCGAGTTGCCCGAGCCGCTTCCGAGCCAGATCGTTGTGGTTGTTGCCGCGGCATCCGTTCTCACGCTTGACGCGCGCATCCGCAGCGGGGACCTGAGAGACACCGTGACGACACTCCTGCCCTCGGGTATCGGTCGTGATGTCGCCGGTGTTGTCATCGCCAGGGGACGATCCGTGACCGCCGTCGGGGTGGGGGACGAGGTGCTCGGTTTCGCCGACACCGGCGCCTACGCCCAATTCGCCGCCATGAGCACCTTTGTACCGAAACCCCACAGCCTGCCGTGGGCGGTCGCCGCGTCGCTGCCGACCGCGTCGGAGGCCGCGCATCGTGGGCTCGCCGCCCTCAACCTGGTGAAGGGGGAGACCCTGCTGGTCACCGGTGGCGCCGGTGCGGTCGGTTCGATCGCGGTCCAGACGGCGATCGCCAGGGGTATCACCGTGATCGCCACGGTGGGGTCCGCCGACGCGGCCTACCTCCGCTCCCTGGGGGCGGTGGCCGTCCGCTACGGCACCGGCTGGTCCGACCGGGTCAAGGCGGCGGCCCCGCTGGGCATCGATGCCGCCTTCGACACGGCCGGCCGGCGCCTGCTGCCCGAGATCGTCGCGGTCATCGGTTCGCCCGACCGTGTTGTCACCATTGCAGACAACGCCGCGAGTATTTACGGAGTCACCATGAGCCTGGCCAGTGCGTTTGTACGAAGCACTGCGCTGTTGACGGAGGTCACCGCCGACGCGACGGCCGGAGTGCTCTCCGTGCGTATTGCCCGCACGTACCCGCTGGCCAAGGCCGCGAAGGCCCACCGCGATCTGGCCGTTGGCCGCACAAAGGGTCGACTCGTTCTCGTCAACGGTGCCTGAAAAAGCCCAGCTCGCACATAACAGGCCAGGTGGCCCTAAGATCAACCTGTGACTGATCCTCGAATTCGCCGGACCCGCGAACATGTGCTCCGGACCGCGCGCCTGATGCTTGCTGAATCGAGCGGAGCTGCGCTCACCCTCAGCGCACTCGCCGCACGCGCACAGGTGTCGCGACGCACCCTCTACGTTCATTGGGGAACGATCCAGCAGGTCATCAGCGAAGCGGTCGACCTCGACCACGGCGACGAGATCGACACGACCGGGCTCGCCCCGCGCGAAATCCTGCGCACGCTCCTGGTCAGCATGCGAACCTCTATTCACAACACCGTCAGCCAGGTGGCTCTGACGACCATGCTCAGCCACGCGGCGCAAGACCCGGCCGCCGGCGATGTCGTGAAGAAAAGCGCCGACGAAGGCCTTAGCCGCTTTGTGTCGCTGCTCGGTCCGGTTACCGTCGACCAGTACGCCCAGCTTGTTGGGCCGATCCTGTACTCCGAGTTTGTTGCCAGGGAGCCGGCGTCAGACGCGCTGGTCGACGACCTCGTTGACCGCGGCGTAAAACTGCTCGCCCTGCGCGACTAAATACGACACGGCGAGGAAGGCCCGCCTACGGGCGGTGAGCTTTCCCACTTGGCGCCGTTAACCACCGGTGCAGCTTCCTCGTGACGAAGGGCAGCACCCAGTACGCCATCAACGGGGTGAGGATGCTGGTCGTGACCAGCACCTTGACCGCCGTGGGCAGATCCGACCAGCCCGGCACAAAAGTCGTGACCAGCAGGGTGAAAACCAGGTTCACCGGAAAGAACCCCAGCCAGATGCTCGTCGCCTGTTTCCACCGCGGCGGGCGGGTGGGCGCGAGATCCACGGTCGGCGCCCCGGCGACGATATCCAGCGCCATCGTGTTCGTTGGCGCATCAAACCAGCCCTCAATGCCCGTGCGCCTGTTCACCCGACGCTCCTCGACCAGGCCGTGACCGCCCTCAAGCCATTCGGCGCGCTGGGTGGATGTCTCCCACGCCTCGAGCAGGCTCGCATTGGCAAAGCGGTACAGCATGTGCCATTCGGTGGATGATGCGGTGCTGCGCACCCAGCCGGAACCGAGGAATCCTGGCCAGGTATTGGCGAGGTTGACCCCGGTCTGCACCCAGTGGGTGACTTCGGGGACTCGGTCGGGGTCGACGCTCCGGGTGATCGACACCGTAACGGGTGGGGGTGTCGAGGCGGAGCCTGCTGTTGGCATGCTCATGCCTCCAGTATCAACGCCGCAGGTTTCGGCTGTGTGACGGGAGAAGCAGAACGGCGTAAGCCGGTGCGTGCGGGGCTGGCTGGTAACGTGGTGGGGAGCTTACCGGACAAGGTGTGCGCCACAGTCCGAACGGAGCAGTCCAGACAATGACCGACCATCAGCCAGAAGAACACCGCAGCGAGCAGGGCGACACCGCCGAGCAGGCACAGCCCTCCGAGCAGTACGACTTCCTGGTGCTTTCCAACCGGTTGCCCGTCGATCGCGTGATCGACGCAGACGGTTCGGCAAGCTGGAGCCATTCGCCCGGCGGACTCGTCACCGCCCTCGAGCCCGTGATGCGCTCCGCCGACGGGGCCTGGGTGGGGTGGGCAGGCCAGGCCGACCTGCAGATCGACGCCTTCGAGAACGAAGGCATCCACATCATCCCGGTGCCGCTCAGCGAGTACGACATCGAGTACTTCTACGAGGGCTTCAGCAACGACACCCTCTGGCCGCTGTACCACGACGTCATCGCGAGCCCCGGCTACCACCGCGATTGGTGGGAGAACTACGTACTCGTCAACCAGCGGTTCGCGGATGCCACTGCCGCCATCGCCGCGCAGGGCGCCGTCGTGTGGGTGCAGGACTACCAGCTGCAACTCGTGCCCCGGATGCTGCGCGAAGCCCGACCCGATCTGACCATCGGGTTCTTCAACCACATCCCGTTCCCGCCCTACGGCATCTACTCACAGCTGCCCTGGCGCACGAAGATCATCGAGGGACTGCTCGGCGCCGACGTCATCGGCTTCCAGCGGGTTGCCGATGCCGGCAACTTCTCCCGCGCCGTGCGCAGGCTCACGAACTACACGACCAAGAACCCGGCGATCG
>JAODAO010000332.1 GCA_025463465.1 Glaciihabitans sp.
AGGTTGTCGAGCGTGAGCTTCTTCATCTGGTGGGTCGCGTTGCGCCCCTCGAACGACGGCCCGAGACCGTAACCCTTCACCGTCTTGGCGAGGATGACGGTGGGCTGGCCCGTGTGCTCCTGCGCGGCCTTGAAGGCGGCGTACACCTTGCGGTAGTCGTGCCCGCCGCGCTTGAGGTTCCAGACCTGCTCGTCGCTGTAGTCCTTAACCATCTCGAGGGTGCGGGGGTCGAGGCCGAAGAAGTTCTCGCGAACGTAGGCGCCACTCTCGGCGTTGTAGGTCTGGTAATCGCCGTCGGGGGTGCGGTTCATCAGGTCGCGCAGTGCGCCCTCGGTGTCGCGGGCGAGAAGTTCATCCCACTCCCGGCCCCAGACGACCTTGATGACGTTCCAGCCGGCGCCGCGGAAGAAGCTCTCCAGCTCCTGGATGATCTTTCCGTTTCCGCGGACCGGGCCATCGAGGCGCTGCAGGTTGCAGTTGATCACGAAGTTCAGGTTGTCGAGCTTTTCGTTCGCAGCCCACTGGAGTGCACCGCGGCTCTCGACCTCATCCATCTCGCCGTCACCGAGGAATGCCCAGACCTGCTGGTCGGACGCGTCCTTGATGCCGCGGTTCGTGAGGTAGCGGTTCGACTGTGCCTGGTAGATCGCGTTGATCGGTCCGAGTCCCATGGACACGGTGGGGAACTGCCAGAAGTCCTTCATCAGGCGAGGGTGCGGGTAGGACGACAGTCCACCGCCCTCGTGTGACTTCTCCTGGCGGAAACCATCGAGCTGGTTCTCGCTCAGGCGGCCTTCGAGGAAGGCGCGGGCATACATGCCGGGTGAGGCGTGGCCCTGGTAGAAGATCTGGTCTCCGCCGCCGGGGTGATCCTGGCCGCGGAAGAAGTGATTGTGACCAACCTCGTAGAGCGCCGCAGACGATGCGTACGTCGAGATGTGGCCGCCGACGCCGATGCCGGGACGCTGTGCCCGGTGCACGGTGATCGCTGCATTCCAGCGGATCCATGCGCGGTAACGCCGCTCGATGTCTTCGTTGCCCGGAAATTCAGGCTCGTTCTCGGGCGCGATCGTGTTGATGTAGTCCGTTGTCGGCACCATCGGAACACCGAGGTGCAGTTCTTTGGACCGCTTCAACAAGCTCAACATGATTTCGCGGCCGCGTTCGTGGCCTTGCTCTGCGACAAGCGCGTCTAGCGACTCTTGCCATTCAGCAGTTTCTTCCGGATCCTGGTCGGTGTGATTCACCGAGTATGGGTCCTGATCGTTCACCGTCACCCTTGACCTCTTCCTGGTAAAGACAGATCTTGTTCGGCCTTCCACTGTGCCGGGGTGAGCTTTTGTGGAAATACGACCAAACAGATCAAGTCTAGGTGTCGGTTTCCTCTGTTGTGTGCCCCTTGGGCGGGAATCGCCCAGACGGGCGTAGTATTGCGAATCGTGTTTGCCCGACCGGCCGGTCCGGGCACGAAAGGATTTGCACCATGGCTCTGGAAAATGACACCCGAGCACCCGACTTCGAGCTTCCCAACCAGTTCGGCGAACATGTCCGACTGCGGGACTTTGTAGGAAAAAAGCCGGTTGCATTAGTTTTCTTCCCCCTCGCTTTTTCAGGAACGTGCACCACGGAGCTGTGTTCTCTGCGCGACAACCTGGCCTTGTTCAAGCAGAACGGTGTGGAGTTGATGGGAATTTCTGTCGACTCCAAGGCGACCCTGCGCGCGTGGGCGGAGTCCGAGGGGTACGACTTCACCCTGCTTGCCGATTTCTGGCCCCACGGCGACGTGGCGAAGGAATACGGTGTTTTCCTCGAGGAAAAGGGCTTCGCTAACCGTGCGACGTTCCTGATCGACACCAAGGGCATCATCCGGGCAAGCTTCATCACCGCGCCCGGCCAGGCCCGTTCGATCGACGAGTACCGTCTGGCGCTGGATGCCGTCCTGCCCGCCCAGCTTGCGGCACACTAAACCCCCGCGCTGAAGCGGTAGCCCATCCCACTCTCCGTCAGAAAATGACGGGGCTGGGAGGGCACCGGTTCGAGCTTTTTGCGCAGCTGCCCCACATACAACCGGAGGTAGCCGGTATCCGTTGTGTATTGGGGACCCCAGACTTCGGTGAGCAGCTGCTCCCTGGTCACGAGGTGTTCGGCGTTGCGCACCAGCACCTCCAGGAGTCGCCACTCGGTCGGCGTGAGGCGCACCACGGAGCCGTCGCGCAGGACACGGTGGGCGCCGAGGTCGATGGTGACAGTGCCGAAGGCGACAATGGCTTCCTCGCCAGCGGCGGCCGGAGCCCGACGGGTGAGCGCGCGGAGTCTGGCGAGGAGTTCGTCTGCCGCGAACGGCTTCGTCACGTAGTCGTCGGCGCCGGCATCAAGGGCCTCCACCTTGTCCCATGACTCACTCCGGCCAGACACCACCAGGATCGGCACGGTTGTCCAGGTCCTCAACCGCTGGATCACCTCGATCCCGGTGAGGTTGGGCAGGCCGAGGTCGAGCATCACGACGTCGGGGCTTTCCTGCTCGACCATGGCCAGCGCGTCTGTTCCGTTCGCCGCGGTGAACACGTCGTATCCCCGTGCGCCCAGCGTGATGCGCAGGGCCCGCAGGATGCGCGGGTCGTCGTCGACGATCACCACCTTCATCGCCCGGCCGCTTCCAGCTCGACAACCATGGTGAGTCCACCGCCGGGTGTGTCTTCCGCGGTGAGCGTGCCATTCATCGCTTCGACAAAACCTTTTGAGAGGGCCAGTCCAAGCCCCACACCGGTGCTGTTGTCGAGGTCGCCAAGGCGTTGGAAGGGTTCAAAAACCTCGTCGCGTCGTGCCGGGGGGATGCCGGGGCCGGAGTCGATCACCCGGAGCTGCAGGTGGTCGCCCTGCCCGCGTGTTGTGACCACCGGGGTGCCGCCGTCGGGGGAGTAGCGCAGCGCGTTTGACAGGAGGTTCACCAGTACCCGCTGCAGCAGAACCTCGTCGGCGCTGACCATTTCGGTGGCGGGCAGGTCGAGGCGCACGGCTCCGGGAGCGAGCCCCAGCTCGTCAAGCGCTCCCATAACGACGGAGTCGAGGGCCACCGCGGCCAGGGATATTCCGAGGGCACCGGCCTGCAGCCTGCTGACGTCCAGCAGGTCGATCACCAGCGAAGTCAGCGACTGGACACTCTCTTCCGCCGTCTCGAGTAGCTCGTCGCGGTCGGCGGGGGTGAGGGTGACGTCCGTAGCGCGGAGGGTGCTGATGGCGGCGGTGGCGGACGCCAGTGGTCGCCGCAGGTCGTGACCGACTGCGGCGAGCAGGGCCCGGCGAAGGCTGTCAGCCGCCGCGAGCGGACGCATCTCCTCGGCTTCTGCGGCCAGTCGACGCTGGGTGAGGGCAGTGTCGAGCTGGGCGACGAAAGCCCCGAGAATACGACGGTCTGAGGCGGACAGGGCGCGACCGCGCAGGTCGAGGCCGGCGCTGGAGCCCACTCGAATTGTGGTTTCGAGGTCGTCGCGGTGGAGAATCTCCGCATCGGTGGCGGAATACAGCGCGGTTCCGTCCGCTCGGAGCACCACGCTAGCCATGCCGAATGCTTCGCGCAGGTGATCGACAAGGGCCTGGAGGGCGTCCTCGCCGCCGATGACACTGTTGGCGACGCTGACCAGGATGTCCGCCTCGGCGGCATAACGCTTCGCCGCACGGGAGCGTCGGGCGGAACGGTCGACGACGAGGCTGACCAGCGTTCCCACCAGCAGGAAAATGATGAGCGCGACGAGATGAACGGGGTCCGTCACACTCGCCGTGTACAGCGGTGACACAAAAAAGTAGTCGAGCACAATGCCGGCACCAGCGGCGGCAAGCAGCGCCGGCCAGATGCCGCCGGCGATGGCAACAACAACCACAAAAAGCTGGAAGCCGAGAACCGTCGTCGCCAACGTCCCCGGGCCGCGGATGGACGACAGAAGGACGGTGATCGTCGGCAGGCCGACAACAACGATCACCCACCCCACCAGCTGTCGACCCGGGGAGAGTGCCCCGCCCAGGGCGAAGGGCCGTAGGCGGTCGATCGGAATCGCGCGCGGTTTTCGCGCCACTGCGGCGAGGGAAGGCATAACAGGCCATTTCTTGGACGGGACAGCCACATCATCCACCGTTCGAATGGTGCGTGGCAATGTTTCGCGTGGCGCTCCGGCGCGTGCGGTGAGTCGAAGCGACTGCCGGGCGGGCCAACGCGCGAACGCCGCCACCCACCGGTGGGTGATTACGGCGCGGGCGTCGGCGGTTGTTCGGCTACTACTGGGTGACGGCCAACGCGGCAGACCCGAGAATGCCCGCGTTGTTGCGTAGTGCGGCGGGCAAGATGGGTGTGCGCAGCTCCAGCAGGGGGATGAATTCCGTGTAGCTCTTTGACACGCCGCCGCCGACGATGATCAGGTCGGGGGAGAACAGCATTTCGACGTGCGAGTAGTAACGCTGGAGCCGCCGGGCCCAGCGGGAGAAGGACAGGTTGCCCCGTTCCTTGGCAGCGTAGGAAGCTCGTTTCTCGGCGTCCTTGCCATCAATTTCGAGGTGCCCTAGCTCAGAGTTGGGGATAAGGACGCCGTTGTAGATGAGCGCACTGCCGATCCCGGTTCCGAGGGTTGTCATCAGGACAAGCCCGGTGACACCCTTCGCCGCGCCGTAACGAACCTCGGCAACGCCGGCGGCGTCCGCGTCGTTGACGAAGTGGATGGGACGGCCGAGCGCCTTCTCGAACAGGTCCTCTGCCGCAAGCCCGATCCACTTGTGGGACACGTTCGCCGCGGACATCGTGGTTCCCTTGATGACGATCGCCGGGAAGCACACGCCGACGGGAACGCCGGGAGCGACACCAAGCTGGGCAATGATGCTCAGAACCGTTGCCACGATAGCGTCGGGTTCCCCGCCTTCGGGGGTGGGAAGTTTGATGCGGTCACTGAGCAGTTCGCCGGTGTCGGTATCGACCACAGCTCCCTTGATGCCCGTGCCGCCGATATCGATGCCTACCGCAGTCGTCATGAGCCCAGTCTAGGCAAGCGTGAGAAGTTCTGCGCCACGTTCGGTGACCACAAGGGTGTGTTCAAACTGGGCGGTCAGGCCCTTGTCTTTTGTGGTCACCGTCCAGTCATCGTCCCACTGGTCCCAGGCGATCGATCCCATGGTCAGCATCGGTTCGATCGTGAAAATCATGCCGACTTCGATCACATCATCGAAGCGCGGTGCGGCATCGTAGTGCGGCACAATCAGCCCGGAATGGAAAGCCCGGCCGACGCCATGGCCGGTGAAGTCCCTGACAACGCCGTAGCCGAAGCGTTGGGCATACGACTCGATCGCGCGACCGATCACGTTGATCTGCCTCCCCGGTGCAACGGCTTTGATGCCCCTGGCGAGGGCCTCGCGGGTGCGGTCAACGAGGTCGATGGTCTCCTGGGCGCCTTCCCCCACAACGAAGGTGCGATTCAGATCGCCGTGCATCCCGTTCTTGTACGCGGTGACATCGATGTTGATGAGGTCGCCGTCCATCAGGACGGTGTCATCGGGGATGCCGTGGCAGATGACCTCGTTCAGCGACGTGCAGGACGATTTGGGAAACCCCCGGTAGCCGAGGGTCGACGGGTAGGCGTCGCGTTCGATCATAAAATCGTGGGCGATGTCGTCCAGTTCTGCGGTGGTTACGCCGGGCCTGATGGCAGCAGCGGCCGCGTCGATGGCGCCAGCGGCAATACGACCTGACTCGCGGACGAGCTCGATCTCTGCGGGTGTGTAGAGGTCACCACCGCTGTACGGGCGGGGGCCGGTTTTACCGACATACTCCGGTCGCTCGATTCCCTTGGGGACGGAGCGGAGCGGGGAGACAAATCCCGGGGTCAGGTGTCCAGAGTTATCCCGAGGCATAAGATCGATTTTATCGACCCGAGGAGGCGTCCATGACCGCATGGTGGTACAACCATAAAACTGGAGAAGTCGAAGAGGGCCCGAAGTCGCTCGGTTCAGACCGCGACGGCCCCTTTGCTTCCTACGA
>JAODAO010000349.1 GCA_025463465.1 Glaciihabitans sp.
GCCCCCATCCGCAGCGCCGCGATGCCGGCCAGCATGGCCGCCCCGGGGGAGGTGCTCGCACCACCAACCACGACCACCTGGCCGCGGTCATACTTCGATTCCCCGCCGGAGGGATCGGGCAGGGGCCAGTCCCCCAGCAGGTTAGGTGTCACCCATAATTCAGGGCGAATGGATTCAGCGGGGGTGGATTCAGCTGGGGTGGATTCAGTGGGGGTGGACATCGTCATTTCCGGGGTGCTCGGTGACAGGTACACCCAGGTTCTCCAGGTGGTCGTCGTGGGCGAATACCTGTAGGGTCCATACGCCGCGCGCGCCGGTGCGCGTCAGGCGAGTCACCGAGGCATTCGAAACGGTATTCGTGCGGGCGAAGGTGAGAATCTCCTCTTCGGTGAGGCCGAGGCACACGTAGAGGAACAGCATCACCACGGCGTCGTGAGCGGCGATGAGGACGGTGCCGGAGGCGTCGGCGGTGTCGACGTCACGCAGGTACGAGCGCACCCGAAGTACCACGTCCGCCCAGGATTCCCCGCCGGGTGGGCGGTAGTAGAACTTGCCAAGCCAGCGGCGCCGCGCCGCCTCGTCTGGGTACTTCTCCTCCACCCCGTGCGAGGTCAACAGGTCGAGGATGCCAAGTTCCCGGTCACGCAGTCGCTCGTCGACCAGCACCGGCAGGTCAAGCTGGGCCTCGCCCAGCGCGAGTTGCGCGGTCTGTCTGGCCCGCAGGTATGGCGAGCTCCAGACGGAGGCCGGCGCCCCGTCCGCGGCGTTCTCGGCGAGCCAACGGCCGAGTGCCGCCGCCTGCTGCCGACCGGTGGGAGACAGCTCGACGTCGGCGTCACGAGCGTCGACGTCAATGGTAGAAAGGCCGTGCTGCTCCGCGGCGGTCGCCGCTCGGTTGGCCATACTCTCGCCATGCCGCACCAGCCACAGTTCGTTCACCACCATGGTTCAAACGTACAAGTGTGGGCGGGCCGCCGGCAGGATCTTTTTTCGCGGCACGGGAGTCAGTATTCTGCACCACGTGACAGTTAGCGCCTCAAAGGCCGCAAACGCCTCCCGTCTTCCCCTCCCCTCGGCGGTCACGATTGTTGTCCCGGATCTGGCTCGACGGACACCGGCCTACGGCGCGAGTTGGCGTACGACGTAGGTCGACGCGCTTACCGAGGTGCGGCCGTCGCTCACCGTGAGCGCGTATATCTCCTGGTCGGTACCGCAGTCGAAACTGACGCCGGTGAAGCGGCTGGCGGTGGCGGGCACCTCCTCCAAGGGGTGCAGTTCGGCATTGGTGGTGCCCACCGCAAACCACGCCTGCGTGGCGTTCGTCGACTTCCACCGAAACGTCAGCGGCACCTCCCGCGTGCCGGGGGTGCGGCAGTCGGCGACGGGCGTGAGCGCATCGAAGTAGAGCACCCGCGGCGCGGTGGATGTTGGGACGCCGGTTTCCGTCGGGTTAGGACGCGCTACCCCTGTGCCGCCGGCGGCACCACCGGCACCATCACCGGCGATGCTGCCGTCGGGATTAATCGTCATAGTGGGCATCGGGGTGGCCTGTGGGGTCTGCGGCGCGGCGGAGTTACCCGCGCCAGGGATGGAACTGGGCGCCGGCAGCAGGGTGGGTGCCGGGAGTAGTGAGGGTGATGGGGTCGACGTCGGTGAGGTCGACGTGGGTTCCGGCGTCGTTGCGGAGACGGACGGTGAGACATCCCCCGGTCTCTCCGGATCGGCGTTCGATCGTGAGGTGAGGTTCAGTACCAGCGCGCTAATACCGACCAGGAGGGCAAGCAGGACAAGGACGGCGACCAGGCGTCTGCGCCGGATCGTGGGGGAGGGGGAGGGCATGGCGGCCTCGGAAGGTGATCGGGTGAGGGTGCGGTTGTGTGGAGTGATTGTGTGGAGTTGTATCCGGCCGGACATGTGGCCGGCGGCGTCGGCGAGGGTGGGGCCGGGCCGCTAGGGTCGAAGTATGGAATTGAACGAGGGCACCGCGCGCGAAGACGACCGGGAGATCTTCGCCGAACTGACGGAGATTCGCCAGAGCATCGACAACATCGATGCCGCTTTAGTGCATCTTCTCGCTGAACGCTTTAAGTTCACACAAAAGGTCGGCCGATTGAAAGCCACTGGCGGGCTTCCGGCATCGGATCCCGACCGGGAAAAGGTACAGATCGCGCGCCTGCGGGCGCTCGCCGAGGAGTCCCACCTTGACCCGGCATTCGCGGAGAAGTTCCTCAACTTCATCGTCGCCGAGGTCATCCACCACCACGAAGCGATCGCCAACGGAAGCACCGGCGCCATCGGCACGATCGACGCGTCCACCGCGGTCTAACCATCGGCTGGCGTACGACCCGGCCAGGGTACGGCTTCAGCTGATTCGCCCGATCGCAATGGATAGTGTGCGGCGGGATGTCACGCTTTTCCCACGCCTGAGGTTTGGATGCCAGGAGCGTTCAGGGGGCGCTTCACCCGGCTGGGGTGAACATTTCCCGGCATGGTCAGGCGTAGTCGAGCGGTCGTGTCTTCGGTCCCGCGAGCCTGCCTGGGATGCCGACATACAACACTCGCTCTAGCGTCTGAATCACATCTGGCACACGATCTAGCTGAAAATCTGCTCGAGGCACGGGTATTCCACCGGAACTCGCGGCTCCGCGCAAAAATTGTGCGCCCGATGCGGGTTTACTGCGAAATTCTGTTGGTCTTCATGTGGAAATGAGCAAGAAACAACTCGCTTCTATGCTGCATCGAGCGCATTCATCCCGGTAATTTCTGGCCCCATCGGCCACCTCAACTCAGTCGTATCCGGGATCTTTGCCAAGCGGTCAGATTGACGTCAATGAGGAGTGGTCACAGCTATGTATGAGTTAGAAGTCCAACAGTCGAGGCGCCACCGCAGGCTCGCCAGCCGCGCGGCGGCGGCGGTACTGATTACCGGCCTTGTCGCCGGATCCCAGGTCCCGTTCGCCACCTCGGCATTCGCCGCTGACGCCGTAGCCGGTGGCCAATCTTCGGGCGACAGCCTGTTCCCGAACCAGGGAAATGCGGGCTACGACGCGTTGCACTACGACATCAACATCTCAGTGAATGTCGCCGTAGCGGCAGCGAACAACGCTCTTTCCTCTACGACCTTCCAGGCAGCCACCGCGTCGATCACCGCCGCTACCACGGGCGCTCCGCTCTCGTCTTATTCCTTCGATTTCCAGGGGTCAACGAGTACCCTCGACGCCAGCACCCTCAACGTCGAATCGGTCACCGTGAACGGTGCTCCCGCGACCTTCACCCGCATCGAAAACACCACAGAGGACGACGCGACGACAGACGTCCACAAGCTCATCGTCACCCCGGCAACTCCGGTCAGCGGCGAATTCACCACCGTGGTGAAGTACTCGGGCGCACCCGTCGCCCACACCGACACCGATGGCTCGTCCGAGGGCTGGAACAACACCACCGATGGCGCGACCTTCGTCAACCAGCCGGTCGGATCGATGACGGCTTTCCCGAACAACAACACGCCAAGCGACAAGGCGACCTATACCTTCACGATTGACGCCCCCAGCAAACTGACCACCTCGGCCAGCGCCGCGACCGCAAACCCCGGGTTGCGCGACGCCGCCGTCGTCAGCAACGGTGAGCTGATCTCCAAAACCCCCAGCGTTGACGGCGCACGCACCACCTGGGTGTGGGACCAGAAGAAGCCAATGGCGAGCGAGTTGTCGCTGATTTCCGTCGGCCGGTACACGATGTACGAATCGGACATCGTCCTCGCCAGCGGGCGCACCCTTCACGAGTGGACCTTCATCGACCCGTCGATCTCCGTGGCGAACCAGCAGACCACCCAGGCGACTAGGGCCCAATGGAAGCAGATTCTCGACTTCCTCGAGTCGCAATACGGGCCGTATCCCGGCAACAGCGTGGGATTTGTGACGGACGTTGTTCCGGGCGCCATCAACTACGCCCTGGAAACCCAGGACCGCTCGTTCTTCCCTAACAGCGCCAGCCGCGGCACCGCTATTCACTAAATTATGCACCAGTGGTTCGGAGACAACGTTGCGCCGAATGACTGGAACGACATCTGGCTGAACGAGGCATCGGCAA
>JAODAO010000414.1 GCA_025463465.1 Glaciihabitans sp.
GCCCACACCGCGGAGGAGGCATCCACCCTCTTGCGCGCCCATGTCGCGGAGCAGATTGGCGCGATCGCCCGGCCCCGGCAGATCTTCATCGTGGCCGAGTTGCCCAAGACCCGGTCGGGCAAGATCATGCGCCGCCTGCTGCAGGACGTCGCCGAGGGCCGCGAGGTAGGTGACACCACCACCCTGGCCGACACCAGCGTGATGCAAATCATCAGCGACAAGCTGAAGTAAAAGTTGGAGCGGCAATAGAACCAACAGTGCAGGGGGATGTCGCGGGGCTGCCGTTTCAGCCCCGCGACAGCCAGGCCGTGCTGAGGAGGTCGCACCTAGGACACAGCGAAATCCTTCGCGGCCAGTTCCTCGGCTAGTTCTATACAACGCAGGCGCGCCGGGGACCAGTCGTAGGGCATCTTTCCCACCGCTTCGACCGCGCTCATGGAATCGTGCCCCCTGCCAGGTTCTTCGCCGGCCTCGTCCCCACCGCCCTCAGCGGTAGCGGGGTGCAGGGCGTCCCAGGTGTCGAAGAGTGCATCGTCGTCCTGCGCCAGGCCGGAATCCTCGATGACGGCGTGCATGGCCGTTTCGAAGGCGTGCCGTTCGGCAGCGACCTGCGCCACGCGGGGATCGTCTACAGCGACCGTGTCGTCGAGGGCCTCCTCGGCGGCGTCAACGCGGTCGGATTCCTCCCGCAGGCCCGGGTGGGTGGCCATCGCGATGTAACGGGTGGCGTTGACGGCCGCTCCGAGCGGGCCGAGAATTCGCTCGATGACCAGCAGGTTGTCCAGGTCGGCCTGGCGCAGGGAGCCCTCGGGCAGGTTCTCGAGGCGGCCGGAGACGAAATCCGAGAGTAAACCCATCCTGCTGCCGCGGGTGCGCATGCGCTGCACCGCCCTACGCTGCCGCTGGAGTTCTGCCTCCTGGGCAACGAGGCTTGTTTCCAGCCGCTCCAGGATGCCCGCGACGTCGTAGTCGCTGCCGGCTCCGGTACGCGCAGGGTCCGCGAAGGCGTCCCGGATATCGTCAAGGGCAATCCCGGCATCGGCCATTTTGCGGATCCACAGCAGCCGGATCATCTCGTCGTAGCCGTAGCGGCGGCGGTCGTCACTGCCTCGCCCTGGCTCGGGGAGCAGGCCGATCTCGTGGTAGTGCCGGATTGCCCTCGGAGTGATGCCGACGAACTTCGCCGCGTCACCGATCTTGACCTGGCGCGGCGGGATAACAGACGGATGCATGGACGGGGCCTTCCTCGGTGGGGCGGAACGTAAGTCCACCGAACCACATCACGCTACGGAACGTGCAACTCAAGGTTGTGCGTCCCAAACGCAGTCAGGCCGCATCATCCCTCTCAACAGGAATTCTGATGCGGCCTGAACGGTGAATCGGTGCGGTACAGCGACACAAACAACGCACGCTTTGTTGCTAGTACAGCGTTGTTAACACGTGTGTGCCGTGTCGCGCGTCACCGACCCGGGGAACTCAGGGACGCCTACGAGAACTCAATCCCGCCGTCGACGAGCATGGTCTGGCCGGTGACGTAGTCCGAGTCTTCGGACGACAGGAACGAGACCATACGAGCCACGTCGTCTGGCACCGAGACCCGGCCGAGCAGGATGGACTTGGCATTCTCGGCCAGCGCCTCGCCCTTCTGGAGGCCCTGCTTGGCGCCGAGCTTCTCGTCGATGAGGTCCCACATGGCGGTGCCGACGATGCCGGGACCGTAGGCGTTGACGGTGATGCCGTGCTCCGCCCACTCCATGGCGGCGGCCTGGGTGAGCCCACGCACCGCCCACTTGGTGGCGGAATACGGGCCGAGCAGTGCGAACGGCTTGAAGGCCACGATGGACGCGGCGCCCACGATCTTTCCGCCGGTACCCTGCTTGATGAACTGTTCGGCCGCTGCACGATAGCTGAAGAAGACTCCCTTGACGTTGACGTCGAAGATCTTCTCGAAGTCCTCGACCTTGTAATCCAGCAGCGTCTCGACCTGCGCGATGCCGGCGTTGGCGATAAATACGTCCAACTGACCGCCCGCCTCGACGGCGGCTGCGACGAGGGCCTTTACCGACTCCTCGTTTGCCACGTCGACGGTTGCGCCCGTCGCCGTTCCGCCGGCTTCTTTGATGGTGTCGACGACATCGGCAATGCCCTCCTGCGCGTATGGCAGGTCGGCGACGATGACGTGCAGTCCGTCGCGGCCCAGGCGTTCGGCGATGCCGCGGCCAATACCTCTGGCAGCTCCGGTGACGATGGCAACTCGTGTGTTCTCACTCATTAAGTCCTCCTTGACTCGTGGGGTGGATGTCTCCCTCCCTACTGAATCGGCTACCCCCCGGCGCCGCGAGCGGCCTTCTCGCACCGTGAGACGGATCAACGAAACCCGCTGCCACGCGCGAGCTGCAAAACCACTGGGATTGCGCGGATCGCCCGTCCCAGGCCGATCCAACGCCGGTGACCTGGCGGCTGCAGGCAGCTGGCGAAGATCACTCCAGCGGCTGATGCGACCGGCTGGGGGCCCGGGATAGGTTGTCGGCATGCAGACTGGACCCACCCCGACCAGGCCGAACCCCTCGCCCGGCAACGTTGCCCATCCGCTCCCGAGAGCGCAGGACCTTGTGACAACCCCCGATCCCCAGATGGACCAGCTCGCCCACACCGGGCGGCTCGGACGCCTCAGCGCCTACGGCCAGCCGATGAACACCAGGCCAGCGCGCGGCCGCGCGTCCCGCAGCTCCGCCGCGCTCCTGCCGCGCCGCCTCGCCCTCGCCGCCAGCGCGATCGCCGTGACCATGACCGGGCTGCTGGTGCACTACCGCGCCAGCGGCGACTTCGCCAGCCTCGTCGCCGACGCGCTGTATGCCGTGCTGGTTTACCTGCTTTTCGCGATGATCGCGCCGGGCGCCCGTCGCGGCTTCATCCTGGTGCTCTCGGTGATGGCGTGCACGGCCATCGAGTTCTTCCAGGTCACCGGTGTGCCCCAGGCGATGGCCGAGGCCGTTCCGGCCGTCAGCCTGCTGCTCGGCACAACCTTCGCGTTCCTCGACCTTGTCGCGTACGCCGTCGGTGTGGCCGCGGTCGCATTGGTCGATGCCGTGGCAGGGTGGATGTGGCGACCCCGGCCCACCAGAAAATAGTCGATTTCGGCAGCCCGGCCGGGTAAGCATCGCAGCTCCACGTTCGTGCAGCATCGCACCACCGCAAGCGTTAAGGAACCGTTTTATGTACCGCCGCAGTTTCACGGTTCGAGTTGTCCTTGCCTGGTTCGCCATCCTTGTGGCCGTGGGCGGTTTTGTGGGGGCGACCTGGTACGGAGTGTCGCAGGTGCTGCTCGCGCCCGTTATCACCAGTGTGCAGCGCGGCCTTTCGGACGTCACTGAGTTCGCCGACACGCTCGACGGGGTGACGGAGGTCACCAGCACCTCGATCGGCCGCGGCCCCACCCGCGAGGCCGACCGGGACGGTTACGCCGTGCTCGCCCTCGAACCGGAGCTTGCCCCGGAGGACACCGTTGCGGTCGCCAACGAGCTCGTCGACTGGCTGGATGCTCGGGAGGAGATCTCGCAGGTGCGTCTGCACGTGACGCTCGACCGGGACGGCAGCCAGATCACCCTGTCGTCGGACGCCGTCCTGAATGATGACCGCTTCGCCCTCTATACGCTCGGCACCGACGATGCCGAGCTGGCCGGCATCGCCGTCAACACTGACGTGGCGGACGGCAGCTACAACCTCGACGACAGCAACGACGACCTGAGGGTGGTACTCACTCCCCTGCCCGGCGTGGACACCGCCGCCCTGCGCGAACGCTGGGCAGCCCAGCTGCTGGCAGTGTCAGCGACGGGCACCCTCGTCATCGACGAGACCAGCGCCGAGGTCGACGAGTAACCACTGCACCATTAGCCGCGAGCCGCGCGCCGTAGGAACGAGTCACGGGCAAGGTTCAGCGAGGAATGCTCCCAGTATGCGCTCCCCAATTTTCCTGTCAGCTCCCAGCTTTCGCTCCTAGAATTTTGTCCACGTTACTAGTGGAGGGATCATGCTCATGGGCCTGCTGGACAATGCAAAGGATGCGGCTGCGGCCGCTGGCGAGAAGATCAGCCGTTCCGTCGAAGATGCCAAGGAACGAATCTCCGACAAGGTCGACGAGGGAAAAGCTGACGCCGAGGTAAAGAAGGCCGAGGCTGACGTCAAGCGGGCTGAGTCCAACCGCGACGCTACCGAGAAGAAGAACGACTTCAAGGAAGACCTGCGCAACTAGCGCTCTCACCAACTCGCTGCTGAGGCAGCACCTGCACACCAGACTTCCGGGCCCCGCGCGTACGTGGGGCCCGGATGTACTTAACGACTAGTTGTCTTCGACGGTCAGCGACTGCAGAGATCAGTGACTGCGTAACCGGTCATCACGCGAATTCGAAGACGAACTCGATCTCGACGGGCGAGTCCAGTGGCAGGACGGTGAGTCCGACGGCGCTGCGGGCATGCTTGCCGGCCTCACCGAAGATCTCACCAAGCAGCTCAGATGCTCCGTTGATCACACCGGGCTGGCCGGTGAACGAGGGGTCGGAGGCGACGAAGCCCACAACCTTGACCACGCGGGTGATGCGGTCGAGCGAACCGATAACACCCTGCGCTGCCGCAAG
This sequence comes from Glaciihabitans sp., assembly GCA_025463465.1. Lineage (GTDB taxonomy): Bacteria > Actinomycetota > Actinomycetes > Actinomycetales > Microbacteriaceae > Glaciihabitans. Next base: position 4,635 of record JAODAO010000414.1, read on the forward strand.
ACCGTTCAGCACGCAGGTCGCGGCGAGGGCCTTGGCGTCCTCGGGGCTGACACTGCCTGCACCATCGGTGCCAACCTTGCCGCTCGTTGGCAGTGCGCCATTCACGAAGGGCAGCTGGCCCGAGGTGAACACGAGGTTGCCGGTGACAACCGCCGGGATGTATGCGGCGACGGGCGCGGCGATCCCGGGAAGGGCCAGGCCGAGCTCGGCGAGACGCGCTTCAACGATGGGGCTGTTCGTCATTTAGAAGTTCTCCTTCTTCTCGCGCTTCATGTACGCAACGAGGCCACCTTCTGGTCCGGTGACGATCTGCACCAGCTCCCAGCCTTCGGATCCCCAGTTATTGAGGATGGCCGCGGTGTTGTGGATCATCAGCGGGGTGGTGACGTACTCCCATATGGGCATCTATCGGCTTCCGTTCAGCTTGAAATTCGTGGTTATCGCTTACCCTGATTCTATGTCTGCCCAAAAATGGAAGCCCGGATCCACGCTCAGTGCGGTCCTCGGCACGCTCGGCTTTAGCGTTCTCGCCGGCGTGCTCGTCGCCGTACTGGTGACACCAGCAATCGCCGTGGCCGGCGCGACGGTAAACAACACCGTGGGTATCTTCGACAGCCTCCCCGATTTCATCGAGATCGACCAGCAGCCCGAGCAGAACCGTATCTTTGCCACGTCCAACGGCGAACAGGTGCAGATCGCCACAACCTTCGACCAGAACCGTGAAGAAGTGGCCTGGGATGAGGTCAGCGACTTCGCTAAGGACGCCGCCGTCAGCGGCGAGGATCGACGCTTTTACGAGCACGGCGGGGTAGACATCGCCGGTATCGCTCGTGCGGCGCTGAAGAACGTTGCGGCGGGTGGAATCAGCGAGGGTGCCTCCACGATCACCCAGCAGTACGTAAAAAACACCTTCATCCAGGCGGCCCTTGAGCTGCCGACCGAGGAAGAGCAGACCGCGGCGTACAACGCGGCCATCGACCCCTCCTTCGACCGCAAACTCAAAGAGATGAAGCTCGCGATCTCGCTGGAGAAGCGGTACACCAAGCAGGAGATCCTGCTCGCGTACCTCAACATCGCCAACTTCGGTGGCACAACCTACGGCATCGAGGCCGCAGCGTTGCGCTACTACAACACCACCTCTCTCGACCTCACCGCGGCCCAGGCCGCCAGCCTGATCGCGATTGTGCAGTCCCCCACGGCCCTGCGCCTGGACAACTCGGAGAACTGGGCCGCCAACACCAAGCGCCGCAACGTGATCCTGAACGGGATGCTCAACGACGGCAAGCTCACCGCCGAGCAGCACGCGGAGGCGATCGCCACCGTGGAGGATGCCACCACGATTACCGTGACCCAGCCGTCCAACGGCTGCCGCGTCGCCAATAACTACACCCAGTACTTCTGCGACTACATCACCAACCTGGTGAAGGACCTGCCCGCCCTCGGCGCTGACGCCACGGAGCGTGCGGCGTCGTGGAAGCACGGCGGGTACGACGTCTACACGACCCTCGACATGGGTGCACAGATCGTCGCACAGGACGCCGTCTGGGCGCAGGCCCCCAAGGACGCCACCAAGCTGGACCTCGGCAGTGTCGCGGTCTCGGTCGAGGTCAACACCGGCCGGATCCTCACGATGGCGCAGAACAAGACCTACGACAACACGGGTGAGGGTGACTTCACCACCACCGCGGTGAACTTCGCCACTGACCGCGCCTACGGCGGATCCAGTGGGTTCCAGCCGGGCTCCACCTACAAGGTCTTCACTCTTATCAACTGGCTGCAGAATGGCCACGGTCTTAACGAGACCGTAAACGGATCCGGCCGCACCGTCACGCAAAAGTCGTTCCTGGACACCTGCAACCCGGCAACGGGCGATCACCCATGGGCTGGTCCTCCGTACCAGTTCAAAAACGATGACGCCCGCGGCGGCCGGATGTCGGTTGCCACGGCGACCCAGTTCTCCGTAAACGGTGCGTTCATCTCGATGGCGCAGGAGCTCGACCTGTGTGGCATCAAAAACACTGCAGCCTCCCTCGGTGTCCACCGCGCTGACGGCCTTGAGCTGGAGACTAACCCCTCCTCTGTGCTCGGAACCAACGAGATCGCCCCTCTAACGATGGCCGCGGCCTACGCTGGTATCGCCAACAACGGTGTCTACTGCGCACCGATCGCGGTCGACAAGATCATCGGTCCAGACAACAGCGAACTCGCCGGCCAGTCCCAGGACTGCTCCAAGCAGCTTGAGCCGAACGTGGCGGCCACCGCCGCGATCGCCATGGCGAAGGTCATCACCGCCGGTACGGCGACGGTGTCCAACCCGAACGACGGTGTTGAGTACATCGCAAAGACCGGTACCACTGACGACTCGAAGCAGACCTGGGTCGTTGGCGCATCAACCCGCGTCGCCACCGCGGTTTGGGTCGGCAACATCACCGGCAACTACCCGATCCGCAGTTACACGAACACCCTGCGCGTGCCCGGCAGTGTTATCAGGCACAACATCTTCAGGGCGATCGCCGTCGCGGTTGACAACAACCCGCTCTACCGCGGTGTTGACTTCCCCGAACCCACCGCTGCCCTGCAGACCGGGACGGGCAAGAGCATCCCGGAGATCTCGGGCCAGACCGTCGCAGCCGCCACCTCGGTGCTCGAGGGCAACGGCTTCACCGTCGTCAATGGTGGAACGGTTGACTCGTCGATCCCGGAGGGTCGCGCCGTCAGCACTACCCCGGCCACTGGCACCCTGGTGCCGAAGGGCAGCGAGGTCACCCTGTTCACCAGTAATGGCGATATCGGCGTGATGCCGAACGTTGTTGGGTTGGACAGCGACGACGCCCGCGACGCCCTCGAGGAGGCCGGTTTCACCGATATCGATGAAACCTGTAGCGTGCTTCCCGACGACGACAATGCGGATGACGCCGATGACACCGTACTGACGACCTCACCCGGATCTGGTGCGTCACTTGACCTGTCCGATTCCATAACCCTGACCGTTGGCCAGAAAGAGTGCTGAATGAGCCCGTCGTTCGCTAAAACCTCCGCAACAACCCTTGGTGTCGCCGCCCTGGCTGGTGGTGCCGCGGTTGCCTACGGGGCCTTGGTCGAACGCAACCGGTTCACCGTGCGCCACGAGACGCTGCCGATCCTCGATGAGGGCGCACGGTCACTGACCGTGCTGCACATCTCGGACATGCACCTGGCACCGTGGCAGACCGCGAAGCAGGAATGGATCCGCAGCCTTCGTATCTTCGAGCCCGACCTGATCGTCAACACCGGCGACAACATGGGCCACGCGGATGCGCTTGCCAGCGTCAAACATGTCCTGGAACCCTTCGCGGGAATCCCCGGGGTGTACGTCAACGGCTCCAACGACTACTTCGGACCCATCGCGAAGAACCCCCTTGCCTACTTCGGCGGACCGAGCAGCCACTCCCCCAAGCAGACCAAGCTTGACGTGGACGCCATGGAAGATCATTTCAATAACAAATTCGGTTGGCTCAACCTGAACAACACCGCCCGCGCGATGACCATCCGCGGATCCCGGCTGGAATTCTTCGGCGTGAACGATGCACACCGCAAGTGGGACCGGCTCGACCTGCTCCCCGGCGCGATCGACGACGAACGTGAAAACGTGGCCTGGGGGAATACCCCCGGTTCCGAGGTCATCTCCATCGGCCTCACCCACGCCCCCTACCGTCGTGTTCTCGACGCTTTCGTCACCTACGGCGCTGCCGCCGTTTTCGCTGGCCACACCCATGGTGGCCAGGTCCGTTTGCCCAAAACTCCGGCCCTCGTCACCAACTGCGACATTCCCCGCGACCAGGCTTCCGGCCTCAGCCACTGGGAACACGCCCAGAAAAGCGCCTATTTGAACGTCTCAGCGGGCCTGGGAACCTCTATTTATGCCCCGTTCCGCTTCGCATGCCCCCCGGAAGCGGTCGTAGTGACATTAACGGCCCGAGATTTCAGCTATTCTTGACGAGGTTCATGTTCGTGAGTGAAAACTCGCGCGCGTGATGCACTCGGGGTGTGGCGCAGCTTGGTAGCGCGCCTCGTTCGGGACGAGGAGGTCGTGGGTTCGAATCCCGCCACCCCGACCGAGTGCAATACAGAAACATCAGCAAGACCAGTAACAACAAGGCAACACAGAACGGGAGTCACGCGAAAGCGTGGCTCCCGTTTTTGCGTTGGCGGAACCGCCGACGAGCTCCCCGCAAGTCATCCACGCAGCATTCAGCTCGCACGCATCCCGAAGTCGTCAACGGCGCACCGGCCCGGCACATTCACCTAGCGCTTACCCACGCGTCTCCCCCAGACCGTTCCAGTGAGAACCGCGCCACGCGACCCGGCACCCATTTCGGCACCTGTTGTACTTCTCGTGAAACCGTTGCCTTCCGCTATGTCAGTGGCGCACGATGAGGGCACAGAAATTCCAGGGGATTTAATTCGAGCCGCAGCTTGTCTCAAAGTTGCTACTAGGGGGACCAATGGCACTGTCAGCACGCGCGATCCGTTCGCTCACCGTCTTCACCACGTCCGTCGGCCTCGTCGCCGCGGGACTCTTCACCGCCGGCGGTGCGTCAGCCGTCGTGCCCACAGATGCAGCGTCAGATGCGACGGTGGTGGATGTCTGTACCGCTGTCGACGCCGGCGCCTCCGACACCGCGCTGCTGGCAGCAGCCTGCGACGCCCTCGACGGCACCGTCAGCGCCGAGTCCCTCGCCGTGGCCACCTCGGTGGCACTGCCCGAGGTGGCGCCTGCACCGGCGCCCGCTCCGCCTCAGCCGACGGGCTTCCTCGCCTCCGCGCGATCCTGCCTTGCGGCCCTGTTCCCGATCGACAACATTCCAGCGACCGAGCAGACCCGCATCGAACGTATCCGTCTCGGCGTCCAGAAGATCATCACGATCCCCGAGTGCGTCAACATGTGGCAGCAGCTGCGCCGGGTCACCGGTGGCGCTACCGGTACCGGCAACGGCCAGCAGCTCATCTACCCGTCCACCATCCGCCAGTTCCTGAAGACGGTCGACAACCTGCCTGACAGCTTCTGGGCCGAACTCTTCGGAGTCCTCGGCTCGACGGGCAGCCCGGCGGCGCGTCCGTAACCCAGCCTCACCGAACCAGCACCGGTATAACCCGGGGTCGGGAAGGCCACCAACATCCGAACCAGATACGAATAGCGCGCCCGAGTCTCCATAGAGACGCAACAGGGCCGATGCAGCGGGAACCATGCGGGGCGTGGTTCCCGCTTTTCGTTGTGCCACCGGAAGGCTGACATAACGAGGAAGGACGCTGCCCCCGCAAACTCGGCTACCGCGATGGTTGTTGCGGCGCATCGTTCGACCGCACGGAGGAAGCGGCGGCAGAAGACGAGGAGTGCAGCTCGACTTGGTAACTACCTTCCCGTGACTATCGAGGCCGTGCCCGCGAGCGCCGTGCTGTTTACTCCTCGAACGCGTCGAGGCCGGCGATGCGGTCGAGTGCTGCGTGCAGGATCAGCAGCGCCGGGTCACCGATCACGTGGTCGTTCAGGTATTCGCCTTCGAGCCAGGACAGCACCTCGGCCTGGGGAAGCCCCACGGCGGTCCAATCGACACCGGGTTCCGCCTTCGCGCGCGGCTGCTCGGTCTGCGGGTCGAGCCATGCGGTTGCGATGGTGATGTCCGGCGTCTCGTGTTCCGGGTTCCAGAGCAGCTCGATCGGGTGGTTGTCACCCTCGATGTGGCCATGGTCAACATGCCCCGATCCGAGCCACGGCAGGACGAACAGCTCGCCCTCCATCTCCACCTCGACCAGTTCCAGCGGGATGGGACCGAAGTCACGGGCGTAGAGGGTGAGGCCGCTGTAGTGCCACTCTGCGGCCTGGCTGGCGTCAACGAGCAGGTCGTGCAGCAGCGGGGTCAGGTGGTTCGCGAAGGCCATCGCCCAGGCGAGGACAGCGTCGGTGGTGCGGCCGTTCCAGGGGCTCTTTTCACTGCCATCGCCCTCGTCGTCCGGGGCGTGGTAGTGAAACTCGGTGCCGCGTTCGCTGATCTCGAGGTGCAGCTGGCCGGTGTCGAAACCGATGTAGATGCCGGCGGTTTCGGTTTCCTCGTCGTAGTCGGCGTCGAGTTCCGGGTCCCCCAACTTCGCGGGCAGGGCGGGGGCAGCCAGCGGCAGGACGCCGAGGTTCAGCACCGCCATAAAGATCGAGTTGGGCATACGCAGGGTGGGGTCGGTCACAATAGCTCCGTTGTTGTCGTGGCGTTAACGCTAGTGGACGTGGCGGGTCCCCGGAGTAGCATCCCGCCTTTGGTCGCAGCGGGCCGGCTCCTGGAGGGTGGGAAGGGACGGAACGCTCACATTCGTGCAGCCTCTACCAGCGGACGAGCAGATTCAACCCATCTTGATTGGACTCGCGCATCATGCCTACAGTCGACGGGAGACAAATCGACTAGCCCGAACCGACCAAGACGAACTAATCAATACGAACCAATGAATACAGGAGGCCACCATGCTGCGTGCCATTTTTGTTCGCACGCTCAAGCCCGGCAAAACGATCGAGGACTACCTCGACGCGTGGGTTCCCGACGACGCCGACAAGTTAGAGGGTGTGCGCACGTCCATCAGCCAGTCGACCACCAACGAACGGCAGATCCTCACCATCATCGAGGTGGATGCGTCCACCGAAGAATACGGCGACATCGCACCCAAACTGGTGAAGCCTGATGCCTGGGATCGCCTCGCTGAGGTTGTCGAGTCCACCGAGCTGGAGACCGTTTTTGCGGAGACGGACAGCCCCAGCCGATTCGGCCAGGCTGGGCAACAGGCTTAGACCCAAGTCGTGTTGCCCGAAGTCCGGTCTCCGACCTAGGAGATCGTCTTCGGGATGCTTGTCCGGGCGACCGACGTGTAACCGCTCTTGGAGCCGGTCACGACAACGGTGACCTTTTTACCCTTGTCAGCTGCGGCCAGCTTGTAAGTTGTGCCGGTTTTGCCGGCAATGGACGTGCCGTTGCGCTTCCACTGATATTTCAGTGTGACGCCGGTTGGTTTCCACGTTCCGGCCTTCGCCGTCAGGGTCGAACCGACCTTGGTTGTGCCCGAAACCGTGGGCACCGGCGTTGTCGTCAGCACCTTGTTGATCGTTTTCGCGCTGCTCGTTTTTGTGATGCCCGTGAATCCGCTTTTGCTTCCGCTGACGGTCACGGTGATCTTTTGGCCGGCGTCCGCGGTCACCAGCACGTAAGTGCTCGCGGTTTTGCCGCTGATCGCCGCACCGTTGCGCTTCCACTGGTACTTGAGCGTGACCGGGGCGGGGCTCCACACGCCGGCCTTGGCCAGCAGGGTCGAACCTGCCTTCAGCGTCCCGGTGATGGTGGGGGTTGCGGTGGCGGTGAGCGGCTTCTCGATAATCTTGGCCGCGCTCGTTTTGCTCTGGTACCAGTACCCCGTCTTGCGGCCCGTCACCGTCACGGTGATCTTCTTGCCAGCGTCGGCACTGACGAGCTTGTAGGTGGACGCGGTGGCCTTCGAGATCGCGACGCCATCGCGCTTCCATTGCACGGCAAGGGTGACCGCACCCGGGGCCCAGGTGCCGGTCTTGGCGGTGAGGGTCTGCCCGGCGCGAAGTGTTGTCCCGGAGATCGTTGGCACGGGTGCCGCGGTCAGCTTTTTGGACAGCGTCGCGTTTTTACCCCCAACGGCCTGGCGTGCCGAGACGGTGATGGCGGTGGATGTGTTCATCGACTGGGTGTTGCCCGACCACTCGGTCTGGAATTTACTCTGGGCGTCGTCGTTGAACTGCAGGCGGTATTTGCCGGCGGCAAGCCCAACGATGGTGAAGGTGCCGTCTTTGGCGGTGTAGTCCCAGCCCTGTTCCACCCCGGCGCTGTCCCAGGCGCTGACCATAACCCAGTCCATCGCGGTACCCGCCGTGGAGTCTTCCACGACCTTCCCGGCGATGGAGGCACCGCGGCTGAGCCGGGCGTTGACCCCGTTGAGCGCCTTGCCGGCCACCACCTTGGTGACGGCGGAGGACGCCAGCGACTTTTTGTTGCCATTCCACTCCGGTGCGAAGTTGGCGCCGTGCTCGGCTTCGAAGTTGACCCGGTAGGAACCACCCGCGAGTCCCACCACCGAGTACGCGCCGGCGGTGTTGGTTACGGCCGACTTCACCCAGCGTCCGTCGGCCCCGAACAGGGCGACAGTCACTCCGGCGAGCGCCACCGAAGGTTCCTCGTCCGCCACCACGGTGCCGGACATGGTGCCGCCGCGGGCCAGTTCGGCGTTCGCCTTAGTGATGGAACCGGCAACAACCTTCACGGTGCTGGTCGGGTCATAGCTGGTTGTGTTGTTCCACCACTCGGTCACCCAGTTGCCGGCGGCCGTGGTGTTGAACTGCAGAACGTATTCGCCGGGGTTCAGCCCGCTCAGGCTGTAGTTTCCCTTGGCATCGGTCACGGTCGTGCCAACGTCCGCCCGAACGCCCGCCGACGGTGTGCCGGTTTTACTGGCGTTGACCGTCACCCCGGCAAGGTTCGACGTTGTGGTGGCGGTCAGTCGCCCCTTCACATTCCCGGTGATGCTCCCGGCCGCTACAGCCCGCAGAATCGACTCCGGCTCGGTCGTCACCTCGGGCATCGGCGTCGCAGTCGGTGTCGCTGGGGGCGTGGGTGCTGGATTTGAAGTTGGTGTTGCCGACGGTGTCGCGGTTGCGGTAGCGCTCGGAGTGGCGCCGGGTGTGGTCGTTGGGGTGGATGTCGGTGACGCAGTTGGTGATCCCGTTGGTGATGCACTCGGTGACGCACTCGGAGCCGACGACTCTGGAGTCGCCGCGGCCGTCGGGGTGTCTGTCGGCGCGGCGGTCGACGATGGAGTTGCCAGCGGTACCGCCGCGGATGCCACGGTCGGTGCGGCCAGCATGGCAAAAGCCAACAGGCCAACAAGACCGGACGTGGCCCAGGCGCGCCCGCGGTTACGCCCCCGTGGCTTCGTGTCGCCCTCGGCCCTCACGCTGTTTGCGGCGCCGTCGAGAGACCTGCGGGGCGGTTGGGCGTGGTTCATAACTACCTTCGAGCGGTGAACAGCATATTGAGCAGCGCATTGAGCGGCGAATCGGTCGGCAGATCTTCCGGCGGTGGAGCCGGTCCGTCACGACTGGGATCAATCGAAGGGCTATGCCACTTGAAAGATATTCGACTTCGCCGTCGTGGTGCAACGATCTGTCTACGCCGTTATCAAATTGGGGCGTTGATTTCAGCAGTACTGGGCGTGGTCCCGGTGGTTGATTCGGTGGTGGATTCGGTGATGGTCTCCGCGGTTGTACCCTGCAGCGCACGGATCTCGGTCAGCACCGCACTCACGGTCGAGTACTCGAATCCGGCTTCGGCAACCTCCGGCACAATCGCGACCAGCCGGCCGCCAGCGGCGACACTGATCACGGTTCCACCGGCGGTGCGGGTCAGCGGTGCCAGTGAACTGATCCGCAGCGCGTCCAGGACGACACGGGCGATCTGCGCGCCAACAACGATGATGTGCCGCCCGGCGTGGGAGTGCCGGGCCAGCATGGCCAATTGCTCGGCAGCGTTGACCGGAAGCCGCATAAAATCGAGCGCCGCCGCAACAGGCAGGTCAATGCTTATCGGCCAGTCGACAACAACGAGGTCGTCCCCCACCCCGGACAGCTGGGGAAATTCCCTGTCCAGCAGGGTCAGCCGAGTCAGCGGCACGGAAGCGAGCGCCCCACCCGACGACACCGAAAGCGGCGACGGGTTCGCGGCCGCGAGGATGAGGGTCCCGTGGCTGCCAACACCTGCCACCGGCACCGGCGCGGCGGATTCGGGCGCCGATCCAGCGGGCACCAGGTGACCGGGGCCAGTGGCAGCGGACACGGCAGCGCCCAGGCGCAGGGCCTCGATCGCCTCGGCCAGCCCAGACGCTCCCGCCATCACAAAACCGAGGGTGATTGCGGCGTCTGCGATGCGCAGCAGGTCCTCCGCGGTCTCGGCGTCGCAGCACACCACAACGCCGCTGTTCGCAAGCGGTCCCAGAGTGCTCTCCAGCGTTCCCGATCGCACCTGAGACAGCGACACCGAGGTGGATGTCGCCTCGCCCAACTGCTTGGCAATGGTGGCCTCCGCGCGCCACGCTCCGACTGCCCGGTGAGAGGCGTGGGTGCCGGCGCCCCGCCCGTTGTTATCGACCTGGTTCAGGGGGATGCCGTTGACCAGCAGCACCCCGTTCACCACGGTGTGGCCGATGGCGGGAACGGCAGGGCAGAACAGCACGGGCCGTTCGGCGCTGACGGTGGCGAGCTCCGCGCCGACGTTGCCCCGCATCAAGCCGTCGTAGTGCAGGTAGCAGTTGCCGAACTCCGGGACAGTGCGCATGAGCGCAGCCATCCGCACGGCCGCGTCGTCGGTGCTGCGCCAGCGGTTGTCCGAGTCGATGACGGTGATCGATGGGGATGCGAAACCGTCGTTGGGCATCGGCCGCCTGCTGTCGACGAAGTGCGGATCGGGGTCACTGTTGATGCCGCCGATGTGGGCGCCCTTGTGGTTGTTGGAGTGCGGCCCGCCGAGGAAGTCCCCATACACACCGGAACCGGGGCCACCGCCGACACCCGTCGCAAACCCGGCGCTACGCGTGTGTCGCCCGGCGAAGGCCGACCGCACGTGGGACGGTGTTGACGCGTCCAGCACGTAGCGCCCGCCGATGGCATGGTCACCGGGCAGCTGGTGCGCCGGGATCTTGTGGCCGAAGAACTGCTCGATGGTGATGGGGCCGGTGGCGAGGGTGGATACCGGGATATCGAGCGAGTCGAAGGGGCTGAGCAGCTGCGCGGCCAGGCGAATCTGGGTGGCCTCCCGTGACCCGGCGAACCGACCGTGGCGCGAGCCGAGCCGCGCTGGCGCCAGCGGCGCGGAGGACGGGGTGCGCGGGGTTGCGATGGTGGAACTCTGGGCGAGATGATCGGCCAGGGGAACCAGGTTGGAGAGGGTTCCGGCCATCTCAAGGGCGCCGCTGAGTGTGTCAGCGATTACATGCCACGTCATACGGCCCCCCTTTGGTCCTGCCCCCACCGACAACCTTAACTGTCCCAGGGGGCAATTACCGATCTGAGCTAAAAGTCACAATTCCTGTCCGTTCGAATCACGATGTGTGGGCCTTGCGTCCCGGCGACGGTTGGCTATCCACCCGCTGTTACAGTTCACGGGTGTCCACTACCGCGAACGCCGCTGCCTCGGCTGACAGGCGTTTTCTGCGGATCCTGTGTGCGTGGGCAGGGGCCGCGATACTGACCCGGGTTGTCTACCTGCTGGTGATCGAGCCGATGCTCGGGACGTCGACCTACGTCTACTTCCCCAGTAAAAGTTCTCGCAGCCCCGGATTTATGCTCGAAACCGGGCACTGGAGCATCTATCTGTGGGCCCACGTCGCCTTCAGCGTGACCCTGACCGCGATAGCCGTGCCACTGGGTCTGTGGACGCATAAGAACGCGGCCGGTGTCGCCATCGGCGGGCTGCTACTCGCGAGCGTCAGCGTGACCGGCACGCTTGGCCAGGCAGTGCTGACACTCACCGATGCGCGCGGCGATGTGGGTGCGGGTGTCATCCTTTTTCTTCTTTATGCGGGCGCCGCCGTGGCTCTGCTCTCGATCTTCTCCACGCCAGCGAAGGTGATGAAGTGGATCAGCGCTAGAACAAGCCGGAGAACAACACGCTCCCGGAAACGATGACGCGTTAGCACCTGGAGCCCGGCCGCGTCCCGGCCGACCTAGTACCCCAGTTGGTCTTGCGCGTCGCGCACAATAATGAACACCGCTGCGCTGGCCACCACGATCGAGCCGACGATCACAATGCGCCCGCGCACGGCCCCGCGCCGGTCGTCCGACTTCGCTGTCGCGATGCCCACCAGCAGCACGAATAACGAGATCGGTATTATCGCGAAGAAGCCGAACACGAACAAGTTCGTGTAGACCTCGGGTATCCCCGAATGTGCGAGCCACTCACGATCCAGCCATGGCACAAAAACCACCAGGACGAACAGGGCCTGCAGTCCAAGCATCCAGAGTGCAGCGCGGCCCGTTCTCGGCCGGTCAACACGTTTAGTTTCCCGAGCGGGCGGCTGGTGCAGTTCGTCGCTGGTCATGGCGCAACCTTAGTGCCGCGCCCGGCGCTGCCCGCAGCGTCCCATCAGGCCACCGGACGACGATCACCACCAGGATCATCACGACGATCGCCACTTACGCGATGAGTAGCAGCCCCCGTTCAGACCGGGAGCGGCACCGGCTTTGACCGGCGGGAGCCGGTGACCGCCGCGATGACGGCGACCACAACGAACGAGCCAACCACGATAAACCCGAAGTAGGTGGTGTCGATGGGGAGGGCGAGGTCCCAGAGCGTCGCCTGGCTGAGGATCTCGGACAACCCCACCATGGCCACCAGCAGCGCGGCGGCAACCGACAGGGACGTCACAACCAGGTTGTAGCGGAAGTGGCGTCCGGAGTGCTGGGCGGCCCATCCGTACAGGCGGGCCATAAAGGCACCGTCGAGGGTGTCGAACAGACTCATCCCCGCGGTGAACAGCAGCGGAAGCGCGAGCGCTAGGGCCCAGGAGACCTGGAACGATGCGGCGCCGGCGGTGATGAAGAGTCCTATGGTGGCGGCGGTATCGAAACCGAGTCCGAACAGCAGCCCGAGGGGGTACATCCGGCCCGGACGGTCAACCAGGTTGGCGATGGGGCGGAAGAGTCGGAACAGCGGCCCCGTCGGTCCCCCGCTGGTCGAGGCGCCGGCGGCCGAGCCGGCGGCCACGTCGACGCCGGCCTTCTCGGCACGTCGGCGCTGCACGAGGCGCACCAGCGAGTGCAGGTTGACCATTCCGAACGCCAGAACGAACAGCACCGAGATGCTGACGCCCCAGAGGCCGGCGGCCTGGCGGATGGGAGAGGTGTCGTCCTCGATCGCGGTGACCAGGAAGTGCACTCCGGCCGCGAGCAGCGCGACCGTGCCGACCACAACGGTCGAGTGGCCGAGGGAGAACCAGAAGCCGACGGAGCTGGAGCGTGCACCGGGCGTGCTGAGTTTTCGGGTTGCGTTGTCGATTGCGGCGATGTGGTCGGCGTCGAAGGCGTGCCTCACCCCGAGCAGGTAGGCCGTCAGCGCCAGCCC
>JAODAO010000427.1 GCA_025463465.1 Glaciihabitans sp.
AAACGCCTCTCAGAAAGCGCTTTCCAGAACTGTAACAGAGCACCTTGTTGTCGTCAACGAACGAATTGAAACGTTTCGTTTCCCCCGTACCCACAAGCTGGCCGCGAAAAATCGGGACTGTCCCGCCAACTCAAGCGCAAGCATAACGCGCGCATTCTCGCCGCTCTCGGGCGCATGGCACGAGGCGAGTAAGGCGACACGACCCTGAACCGTCGGGGGAAATCTGGCAGCACGCCCGCCCATGCATACCCTCGGGCACCGTCTCGTTGGAAATGCAGCGATGCGCAATGTCACCCGCAGCATCGATACCCCCGCCAGGCGAATTCCCCTCTCAACTTGGGCATCAGTAATGAGAATGCACGTCCCGGATCTCGAGCCCAAACAGTGGATGGGCGGCATCCTCACGGCTGTGATGTATTCCTCATACCGCTCCTGCGTAATGAAATCGTTGTCATTTGCGGCCAGTATGTTGATGGTGCTTTGCCCACGTCAACGAAGTCGTGGCTGACCAGCGTCCCGGCAGCCACGTTGTCACGGGATACCGAATCAGCGTCGAGCTCGGGTTGTGCCATTCGACACCGCAACGGAGAGGCCCGAGGCGATCGCCCTGGCCAGCGCGGCAATGTCGAGGGCGGCAGTCACGCTGATACTCCCGTCGACCTGTCTGGCGAGAAGCAGGTGGATGTCATTTCGTAGGGAGCGCAGCAGGCGTGACGGTGTATCCGATGCCCGGAGGATCCCGCAGCGGGCTCAATCGAGTCGCGATTCTTCTCGAGAATTTCTCCGCCGGCGTAGCGCTTCGAGATCGCGACCTGCGACGATGCTCTAAATCTCATTTGCAGGTCGAAAGCTGCGGGGCGGCACAATCTCCCGTGTCCCATCGCACAAATCAGGTGCTCTCTCCACACTCTCTGGGTCACAGCGCCCGTGCGTGCGAGCGTGATCGAGGCATCACCTTCGAGGGTGAGATACCTGCCGATAAAACCTGCTCGTTCCATCGCCTGACCCGCACCTCTCGTTTTCGAAGCGATTCTTAGAAAGTCACCACGATGAATGCAGACCCACAGCTCCCCGCGTGGACCCAGGACGCCAGCTTTGGCATCTTTGTGCACTGGGGACCATATTCGGTCCCGGCGTGGGCTGAACCGACCGGCGCCTGGGGCGCTGTCCCCGAAGGGGAATGGTTCGCTCACAACGCTTACGCGGAGTGGTACGCCAACACCATTCGTATCGCCGGGTCCCCCGCACAGGAACATCACGCCAGTGCCTATGGTGGCGCCCCGTACAACGCTTTCCTCGATGAGTGGAAGGCCGAAAGGTACAACCCGGCCGAGTGGGCGAAACTTTTTCGAGCTGCCGGTGCGGACTATGTCATTCCCGTCACGAAACATCATGACGGTGTCGCCCTGTGGGATGCGCCGGGCTCCGGTGATCTCACCACGGTCGCGCGAGGACCAAAAAAGGACTTGCTCGCCCCGTTGGCGGAGGCGGTTCGCGCCGAGGGTCTCCGATTCGGCGTGTACTACTCGGGCGGGCTCGACTGGGCATTCTCGAACTTCCCCCCACTCGAAACCATGGACAACGTCGACACTTACCGCCCCACCGACGGCGCTTACGCCAGGTACGCGACGGCCCATGTCAGGGACCTCATCGACCGTTATCACCCATCGGTGATTTGGAACGACATCGACTGGCCCGATGCGGGCAAAACTGACGGCTCGCTCGCCGAACTCCTGAGCTACTACCGCCAGGTTGTGCCGGAGGGAATCGTCAACGACCGGTGGGGAACAGAGGTCTGGGATTACCGCACCAGCGAATATTCGCATGACACCGACAACGAGGCGGGTATCGGCTGGGAGCACAACCGCGGTCTCGGATTCTCCTTCGGATTCAACCGCCTGGAAGACGAGGCTCTCACCCTCAGCGCCCGTGAACTCGCTCGGCTGTATGCGGACATTGTGGCGCGTGGGGGTCGGCTGCTCCTCAACATCGGGCCGAAGGCTTCCGGCGAGATTCCGGCAGTGCAGCGGGCGACCCTCGAGGGCATCGCCCCGTGGATGACCGAGGTGAAGCCGCTCACCACTAAGCGTCGCTTACTCGAAGTGGACGCCCTGACCGTAACCTCACCCACCACCAGCGACCCCTGGTTCCAGGCCTGGCATTCTGGTGACCGGATCATCGTGATCGTCGACGCCGACGACACCGTGGTTGAGGCAAACACGTTCACCACGGAAGAGGTCATCCGCATCGCTCTACCCGCTGAAATCGCCTAGTCACCAACCATTTATGCCGCAGCAGGCGGAGCTGAATGTGTTGGACCACCCCCACTTCAGAGCGCGGTTTGATAGCGCTGGCTCCACGGTATGAACGTGCAAGGACGGCACGTCCAGTGAGCATCCCGGCCCTGACTGCGAAATGAAACCGGCCGCGCCAACGCGGAGCAGGACGCTGCTACGCCACTTCCCGAGATTGCGCACCGCGGCGACAAGCGGTCGATGTCCACCATCTCCGATGTGCGCTCCGTGGCGATCGGCTCCTACCTGATGGCATTAACTTGCTTTATGGGGCGGTGCGAAACGATGGGGATGGCGTTTTGGCGCCGGAAGGCCAGCAGCACGATGACCAGCGCTGTCGACTCGAGTACCAGCATGATCACCACCGTCGCCACCGGTGATGCGAAGCCAAAAAGCCCAGCCACGGGTGACGCAAACGCGGCAAACACCATGTTGGAGGCACCCAGCAGTGATGCGGCCGTGCCGGCCCGCAGGCCGTGAGGCTCGAGGGCGGATGCCTGCAACGCTGGTCCGATCATGCCGAACGACGTGGTGAAGCAAAGCAGCGGGACAAGGAATCCGAGGAATCCGGCGGCGGGTAGCAGGGTGACACTCAGCAGCAAAGCGACGGCGGAGAGAACCAGCGCGATGAACCCGGCCACCACAATTCGGTGCGGGGAGATGCGGCGGGACAACCGTGCACTGACTTGTGCCCCCACGATCATCACCAGCCCATGACCGCCGAAAGCAATCGCATATTGCGAGGGGGTGAGGCCGTAATAGTCCTGGAAAAGGAAGGCGCTTGATGCCATGTAGGTCATCATCCCGGCGAACATGATGCCTCCGGCAACAACGATCCAGCGGAACACCCCAGGGCCGAGCAGGATCCGATAATCGTCCATAACGGTGGCACCCTGGCGTAGCGCGCGCCGCTCGGGCGGGTTCGTCTCGGACCGAAGAAACACCAGAAGTGCCAGAACCACCAGGAAAACGCCGTACCCGGCGAGCACCCAGAACAACCCGCGCCAGCTGATAACCGTAAGCAACTGCGCCCCGAGGGCAGGGGAAAATACGACAAAAAACCCGTTAATGACGGAGAGGTTCGCGATGAACCTCAGCATCGCCGGGCCCGAAACGGTGTCGCGCACGATGGCGACGCCGATTACCGAGCAAGCGGCCGCACCAAGCCCCTGCAAAAAGCGCCCGGTAATCAACAGAGCAATGCTCGGCGCAAACGCACAACCCACCGTTGCCAGCGTATAAACGACCAGGGCGATGCCAAGCGGTCGAGCGCGGCCGACGGCATCGGAGAGCGGCCCGGCCACAAGCTGGCCGAGTGCCATCCCCACAAACGCCCCGGTGAGGGTGAATTGCACCAGCGCCGGCGAGGTGCCGAGCCCTTCTTGCACCTGTGGAAACGAGGGCAGGTACAGGTCCATGGTGAGCGGCCAGATCGCCTGGAGCATCCCGAGTGAGATGATAAAAACGAGGCGTCGCACCCCACGGTCGGGAATTCCGTGGCTGCCGGTCGGCAGATCAGCCGTTCCCATTACGCCTCTACGTCGTCGGTGATGAAGCGGTAGGCAAACGGGTCAAGGTCGATCGCGTCGATCTCCACGGCGCTGCCGCCGTGGTTGATGAGCACAACCGTGTCGCCCCGTCGTGCTGCCTCAACCGTGGCCGGGAGCCCGGCATACACGGGTTCAACACCTGCCACCTCGAAGACGTACGAGGTCACGGTCTCGCAGCCTGCGGCATCAGGAATTGTTGCCAGGTAATACGCCCTTCCCGCGCCGACGGCGTTGACGGTGAAGGCCGGCTGTTCGTCGAGCCGCCCCCCACTGAAACTGCCGAGGAGTTCGGCTCCCTCGAGGTGGATTTCCTCGGCGAGCAGGGTTCCCGTGATCGTGCCGGTCGGGCCGTCGAGTGGCGCATAGACCTGGCCGAGGGTGGCAGCGATCGCCACCGGAACGCCGTTCTCTCCCGCCGAGGAACCCGTATTGGATGTGCCAGCGGGAGCCACGAGCGCACCAAAATCTTCCAGCCAGATACCGAGCGACGGGCCGAGCTGGGTGAGATATCCACCCGGTCGGAACGCGTCATTCTCGTCGACGACGTCGCTGAAAGCGGTGACGAGCAGGTCACCCCCGGCTGCCGCGAACGCGATGAGGTTGGCAGCACCGGCTTCGGTCAGCAGGTACAGGTGCGGAGCGACTACAACCGTGTAGCCGGAAAGGTCACTCTCGGGCATAACAAAGTCGACCTGGATGTGCTGGCGATGGATCGAGGCGTACCAACGCTGAACCAATTCAAGGTAATCGAGAACGACAGGATGGTCCGGGTTGCTGATTGCCCACCAGTTTTCCCAGTCGAAGACCAGCGCAACCCGAGCGTCGCGGGATCCGACGGCAAGCTGGGGAAGCGCGGCAAGTTCCGCACCGAGCTGCACTACTTCGCGCCAGGTACGGGTGCGGGTGCCGGCGTGCGGATACATCGCAGAATGGAACTTCTCGCTGCCGGCACGGGACTGCCGCCACTGGAAAAACAGGATGCCGTCGGCGCCGCGGGCGATGGATTGCATGCTGAGTGCTGCCATCTGGCCGGGGCTTTTCGGGGCGTTCGTTGGGCGCCAGTTGAGAGCGTTGGTCGCTTGCTCCATAAGCAGCCACGGGGTGTCCGGCTTGAGCGAACGCATCAGGTCGCGGGCGAAAGCCGCGATGCGGAAGGACTCGGGATCGTTCGGGTCGGGGTAGCAGTCGTCCGTGATAACGTCCATCTCCTGCGCCCAGCGCCAGTAGTCCGCCGGGGGGAAGGCGCCCATGAAGTTGGTGGTCACGGGCTGCGTTGCTCCGGCCCCACGAATGATGTTTTTCTCCATCAGGTACAACGAAAGCAGGGTGTCGGAGGTGTATCGCTTAAAGTCGAGCTCTCCGGCGGGGTTGCGGCTGTAGGGGGCTTTGCGCGGCGGCACGATCTGTCCGAAGTCGGTGTAACGCTGCGACCAGAAGTCTGTGCCCCACGCCGAGTTCAGCGCATCGATGGTGGTGTACTTGCCGGCCAGCCAGGCGCGGAAGGCGACAGCGGCGTTATCGGAATAGTCGTAGTTGAGGTGACAGCCGTATTCGTTGTTGACATGCCACATCACGACCGCTGGATGTTTCGCATAGCGGTTGGCCAGGGCGGTAACGAGTTCCGCGGCGAGGCGCCGGTATTCAGGCGATGCCGGGGCGAACTGCTGGCGGGAACCCGGCCAGTAGGTGGCGCCGTTCTCATCCTGCGGCAGCATTTGCGGGTAGGCGGTTGTGGCCCAGGGCGGAGGGGATGCGGTCGCCGTGGCGAGGTCAACGGCAATGCCTCCCTCGTGCAGGAGGTCAATGACGGTGTCGAGCCACGCGAAGTCGAAGACCCCCTCGGCGGGCTGGATGCGTGACCAGGCGAAAATCCCGAGGCTCACCATGGTGACCCCCGCTTGCTGCATCAGGCGCACGTCCTCGTGCCAGGTCTCCTCCGGCCATTGCTCCGGGTTGTAGTCTCCGCCGTAGTGCATGTTCAGTTCCCCCGGGTTCCGGCGGTCGACGACCGCACGATCAGTTCTGGTTCATACACAACGGTCCTCGTTGTGAAATTTTCCGGATCGGCGATTTCGCCGATGAGAAGCTCAGCGGCCGTGACCCCCATCTGATGACTGGGCTGGCGCACCGAGGTGAGCGGAATGGCCGCAGCCGCGGAAAAAATGATGTCGTCGTAGCCGATCACCGCGACGTCGTTTGGCACGTTGAGCCCGGCCGCGGTGAGTCCCTGGATCACCCCGAGGGCGAGCATGTCGTTCGCGGCAAAAACGGCGTCCGGGCGCTCAGCAGCGGGAAGTTCAGCGATACGACGGCCGTAAACAACGCCGTCCTCGGCGTCGACCCGGTCAGAGAAATGCAGTCCCGTAATTGCCGCGGTTCCCACAGCCGCCATGAATCCGTCGTAGCGATCACTCATCTGCTTGGTGTCGAAGGATCCGCCGATGAACCAGAGGTGGCGTCGACCGATGTCGAGCAGGTGCCGGGCTGCGAGACCGCCTCCCACTACGTCGTCGGTCGAGACCGAGGAGAAGGTGTGCCGGTCGTCAAGACGGTCGATGAGAACGGCGGGGGTCCCGCGGCGGCGCAGCCCGTCGAGTTTGTTGAGCACATCCCCGGATGGCACGATCAGCACCCCGTCTACACGCTGGTTCTCGAACAGGTCGAGAAATCCGCTCTCACCGTCCGGCCGGGACGCACTGTTGCCGAGCAGCACCGAATAGCCGGCGGCGCGCGCCGCCTCTTCAACACCGGTGGCCACATCGGTGAAGAAGGGGTTACTGATGTTGATGACGGCAAGACCGAGCAGGTTGCTGTGACCAAGGCGCAGTTGTCTCGCGGCATCGTTGCGCACGAACCCCAACTGAGTGATCGCTCGCTGCACCCGTTCGGCCGCATCAACGGAGACCCGTCCGGGCCGGTTAAGAACGTTCGAAACGGTACTCATGGAGACGCCCGCGAGAGCGGCTACGTCTTTGATACTGGCGGTCGACACGAAAATTGGCCCCTTTTGCAACGTTTTACACAACCCTAGGCGCTTGCAGCGAGGATAAGCAATCGGCGAGTGTGTATCGTTGCAACTATTCGGAAGGGATCACGCAATGACGCGTTACGCAACGGCATTCGATTGGGCGAGACGACAGGTGGATTCGGGTCTCCTGCCCACCGCTGTGTTGGGAATAGCGACTTCAGAGGGCGTGGTTGCCCTCGATGCGTTCGGCGCCAGCGGCGACCGCCAGGCGAAGATCGATGACTATTACCCACTCTTCTCGATCACCAAGCCCATCGTTGGTCTCACCGCGCTTCGGGCGGTGGAAAATGGACTGCTGTCCCTCACCGCGCCGCTCAGTTCCGCGCTGCCCGAATTCGTCCGGGGCGATGTGACACTGACCCACCTCCTGACCCACACCTCCGGTATCGCCGAGCCCTCCCTGGACGCGCCGCAGGGGCTTCGCCGCGCGCTGCTCGAGGGTGGAGCAGACTTCGCGGCCGGCTCGATGAGCCGCTACTCGAGTGTTGCGTTCGACGGGGTGAAGGCCCTGGTCGAGTCAGCGACCGGCGACACGCTTGAGTCAGCTCTTGCAGCGATGCTTGGACCCATCGGTGCCGGCGGCATCACGTTCGATATCGACGTTGATCCACATCCCGTGGTGGATGCCGCCCAGCAGGGGCTCGATTACAACGCGTTTGTGAAGCTCAATCACCCGGGCGCTGGCCTGTTGGCGCGGGCGTCCGACCTCCTTGCGCTCGGGTCGGCGCTGCTTCGGGAGGACGGCTCAGTGGTGCACCGCAGCACCCAGGCCGCGATGCTTCGACACCACACCGTCGGGCTTCCCAAGCTCGAGCCCTACCCCGCAGAGAGAGGGCAGGATTGGGGCCTCGGTTGGAACGTTCGCCACTCAGCGCCCGGCCTGCTTGAACGTAATGTTTTCGGTCACGGCGGGTGGGCGGGAACCGAGTTCTGGATCTATCCAGAACTCGGTGTCTGTTTTGTGCTGCTCACCAACATCGCGAGTCCGTCGCGCTTCGGGCTGGAGACCGACCAACTCTTCAACGCAGTGGCCGCAGCGACCTGACCCGGACGGTTCAAGCCGATTCATCCCGCTGCACAAATCGTGCGATTCGGTCGATGGTGCGAAGGGCTCCGGGAAGTCCCGGTGTGTTGAGGTGACCATGCATCACGCCGCGTTCGAGGTACTCGATCACGTCGACGCCGGCTGCCTTGAGCGCGTCAGCGCCCGCACGCGCCGATGACAGCAAGTCGTCGTACTCCGCACCGATGACCAGGGTGACGGGAAGTGCACCGAGGTCGGGATCATCCCCGGGATAGGCGCGTGCGGGCGGCGCATCGGCGGCGTCGCCAAGATAGTGCTCGACCATCGAGCGCACCTTCGCGGGTGTAAAACGAACCTGCTCCGGCAGGGGAAGCATCCGGTTCTCCAGGTCGTCGGACAATTCAGGATTGATGACGTGGAGGTACGGGTAGCAGAGCACAATTGCGTCGAGTTGCGCACTGCCGGCATCGCGCAGGCGCAAGGCTGCGGCGAGCGCGAGGTTTCCACCCGCGCTGGTGCCTCCGATGGTGGTTGGCCTGCCGGCTGCGGCCGTCGCGGCGACGACCGCTACGACCTCGTCAAGCGCTGCGGGAAAGGGTGCGAGGCTGTACCCGATTGACACCACTGTGACGTCGGCGCGGTGCGCGATCTCCCGAGCCACCACGTCGGCTTCGGGCATATCAAGGTCGCCAGCCATGAATCCGCCGCCGTGGATCCAGACGAGGATGCGGTCTCGGCCCGCCGCGTAGGTGCGAACGGGTACCCCGGCGATGACGGCGTCAGCCACTTCGCAGTCGGGGGCGACGTACGAACCGACGGGGTTGGCGAGGGACTCCCCCGTAGTCAATCGCTCCACCAGGGTCGGGTCGAGAGTCATCGCCCTCCTCCGTCGCGTGAGGAGAGAGACGGACTCGCGAGAAACGGGTGCGGGCTGTGCAGGATGTCGCGGTTGTCTCGCAGGACGGTTTCCCCGGCGACAATCTCCACGGTCAGTTCGGCGACATGAACGACGGACTCCCGCATTTCAGGTGCGTTCGCTGTATCGAGTTCGACGCCGCCCCAGCCGGGGTGGGTGAAGTAGAAGACGAAGGCCCGGTCCCCCACCACAACAACGTCGGCATGGCGCCCGACCTGGTGGTCCTCCGGATCGCTGCCCGGCTTCTCGAGAATCAAGGCCTCCTGGCGCGTCCAACTCGCCCCGTCGGCCGAACGGTAGACGGCCTGGCCTCGCCATTCGTCCGCGATGAGCCAGTACCAGCCTCCGAGTTCGAAGACGTTAACGCCCTCGTGCGGCCTACCGTCGATGACAACTCCCTCGGGCTCCCAGGCATATCCGTCATCGCTGACCAGGCCGAAAGTTGTGGACTCCCTCGCCTCATCCTTGAACCAGAGCCTCAGCCG
>JAODAO010000130.1 GCA_025463465.1 Glaciihabitans sp.
TTATCGGACGGCTGGGTGTCGCCACCGTCTGGGTGTGCGCGGGGGCGGCACCGCGGCCGTGACCGTACGACATCCACCTGCGAAGATGATGCCGTGCCCCATTCCTCCGTTCTCGTAGTGATCGACATGCAGGCTGGCGTCCTCTCGGGATGCTTCGACGCGGAAGGGGTCACCCGACGCACCGCAACTCTCGTCGACCGGGCGCGCGGTGAGGGCGTTCCCGTTGTCTGGGTGCAGGACCACGACGACTTTCCCGAAGGCACCCCGGCCTGGCAACTGGCGGCTCCGCTCAAGCGGCGAGACGACGAGGTGCTCGTTCGGAAGACCTACCGGGATTCGTTCACCGACACCGACCTCGCGGAAGTACTCTCGGCGCTCAACGCAACCCATCTTGTTGTCGCCGGCGCCCAGAGCGACTATTGCGTTCGCACCACCACCCAGTCGGCTGCCGCTCGGGGCTTCGATGTGACGCTCGTGGGTGACGCCCACACCACAACCGACGCCGAACACGACGGCGTTTCGATCAGCGGTGAGCAAATCGTCGCGCACACCAACATGTACTTCAAGGGCCTGCGTTATCCCGGCCGCCGTTACGGGGTGTCGACGCACGACCTGGTCACATTTAGCGAGGCCGGTTAGCGGTGACCTGCGGGATGCAGCGCCAAAAAACGGGCGCGCCGTCGAAGCGGCACGCCCGTGATCTCCCGGGGTTGCCCGGGTGGTGAGGGCTAGAAGCTGAGCAGGCGAAGCACGAGGGTGATGACGGCCAGCAGCAGGAAAACCGCGGGGGCCGGAGCGCCCTTGGTGTCTTTGATGCGGAGGTGGGCGACAACGGCACCGATGAAGTAAATGACCAGCCCGATGGTCGCGGCGATGCCGATCGGAGCCCAGAGGAACAGGCCAACAACCACACCGATGGCGCCAAGGATCTCGAGGACGGCCAGCAGAGTGATCTGGTGGGCCGTCAGGCCGACGGAGGTCAGGCTGGTGATCACCTGGGGCGTTTTGCTCAGCTTGCCGAACGCGGAGAACAGGGCCCCGGCGGCGAGGAGGGACGAGAGGATGGCTGCGGCGATAAACATGAAGTGCTCCTGTGAAGGGTGGCGAACGTGGGCCTGATGCGATCGACCCACGCCCCGTGACAGGGCACTCAGTTTGATAAAAGCGAATCAGCGTTCGTCATTGTCCCAGTGCAACCCACACTGTGTCAAAGCCGACAGGTGTTTATTTCGTGTTCACCAACCGTTTATGTGCTGACGGCAGTCTGCGGGGTGGCCCGAACGCCGGACCGTCTTCTGCCTCGAAAGGGCATCCCTGTGCACATTCTCCGACGACGGCCCGCCCTCGCCGCCCTCCTCACCCTTGCATTGGCGGTGCCCCTCGCCGCGACCGTGTCACCCGCGGTCGCGGCGCCCGCCTCGTCCGTCCGTATCAACGAGGTCGAATCCGACGGGGGAACCCCCGGCGACTGGATCGAGCTGACCAACATCGGTGCGGCACCCGTCGACATTTCCGGTTACGTGCTGAAGGACAACAACAACGACCGCACTCTCGCGATCGCCAACGGCACCATCCTCGAAGCCGGCGGTTTCTTCGCCGTCGACGTCGATGGCAAGGCGGAGACCAACTTCGGGCTCGGCAAGGCCGACATGGCCCGCGTGTACCTGCCGGACGGCAGCACCCTGGTCGACTCATACGAGTGGAGCGCCCACGCCGCAACAACCTGGGGTCGTTGCGCCGACGGCAGCGGAGACTTCCGCCTGACCGAAGCCTCGACCAGGGGCGAGGCGAACGCCTGCGAGGTCTCCCTGGCCGACAATGTGCGCATCAACGAGATCGAGTCGAGCGGCGGAAGCCCCGACGACTGGATCGAGCTCACCAACATCGGCAACGCGGCGGTGGATGTCTCCGGCCTGATCATCAAGGACAGCGAAGACGACCACGTGGCCGTACTGCCCACCGGTTCAACCATCAACGCCGGTGCTTTCCTGGTCGTCGAGGCCCCGGTGCTCAGCTTTGGGCTCGGCGGTGCCGACTCCGCGCGCCTGTTCGAATCCGACGGAACCACATCGATCGACTCCTATAGCTGGAGCGCCCACGCGGCCGGCACCACCTACGGGCGCTGCCCCGACGGCATCGGCGACTTTGCCACCACCCAGACATCCACCAAGGGCGCAGCGAACGACTGCGTCGCACCGGTGATGCCGACGGTGCGTATCAACGAGGTCGAGTCGAGCGGCGGAATTCCCGAGGACTGGGTGGAGCTGTTGAACACCGGCAGCGCCGACATCGACCTCACCGGTTACACGGTGCTCGACAACGACCCCACCCACACCCCGGCCGTGATTCCCGCCGGAACCGTCATCGCCGCAGGCGGCTTCTTCGTTGTTGAGTCTGCGGTACTTGGCTTCGGCCTCGGCGCGGCCGACTCCGTCAACCTGATCGGCCCGGACGGCTTCACCGTCGTCGACACCGTCAGCTGGACCAGCCACGCCAGCACCAGCTACGGAATTTGCGCCGACGGCAGCGAACTGGTCGCCATGACCTCCGTCACCAAGGGCGCCGCGAACGACTGCGGCTCGCCCGTGCGTGTCAACGAGATCGAGTCGAGCGGCGGAACCCCCGGCGACTGGATCGAGCTGAAAAACAACGGTGTTACCACCGCCGACGTCTCCGGCTTTGTGCTGAAGGACAGCGCAGACGACCATGCCTTCATCCTGCCCGCCGGCAGCACCATCGGCGCCGGCGCCTACCTGGTGATCAACATCGAGGAGGGCCCAACCGGGTTCGGCCTCGGTGGCGGCGACGCGGTTCGTTTCTTCGCGGCCGACGGAACCACCCTCGTCGATTCCCACGTCTGGACCGCCCACGCCACGACCACCTACGGTCGCTGCGCCGACGGCACCGGCGAGTTCAGCACCACGGTGTCGCCAACGCGTGGCGCCGCCAACGCCTGCGCCGGTGACCTCGTGACGTCACCGTGGCCCGGTTCACCCGCGATCACCACGGCAGACACCAACGGAACGCTCGGCGGCAACATGAGCGGCCTCGCCTACGAGGCCGGCGCCGAGGAGGATGTCCTCTGGGCGGCCAAAAACGGAACCGGTTCGCTGTTCCGCCTCATCTCCGACGGCAGCAACTGGGTGTCAGACACGGCCAACAACTGGGGTGCCGGCAAGGCCCTTCACTACACAAACGGCACCGGCGACGTTGACGCCGAGGGTGTCACCCTGACCGATGCCGGTGCGATCGGCGGAGTGTTCATCGCCAGCGAGCGCAACAACTCGGTGAGCGGTACCAGCCACCCGGCCGTGCTGCGTTACGACGTGTTGGATGCCGGCAGCGAACTCACCGCGGAGATGGAGTGGAACCTCACCGCCGACCTGCCGGCGGTTGCTCCCAACTCCGGCCTCGAGGCAATCTCCTGGCTCTCCGATGACTTCCTGGTGGACGGTGGACTGCTCGACGAGAGCACCAACGCCGCCTACGACCCTTCGCTGTACCCCGACCACGGCGACGGACTGTTCTTCGTTGGCCTCGAGGCGAACGGAACGATCTACGCGTACGCCCTCAACCAGCTCACCGGCGCATACAACCGCGTCGCGACCATCGCCAGCGGCTTCTCCGGTGTGATGGACCTCGAATTCGAAGCGGAGTCCAGCCTGCTCTGGGCCGTCTGCGACGACACCTGCGAGGGACGTTCCGCAGTTCTCCAGATCGCCCAGGACGGTGTCAACGCCGGCAAATTCGAGGTGACCACCGTCTTCGAGCGTCCCGCCTCGATGCCGAACCTGAACAACGAGGGTTTCGCCATCGCACCGCAGGACGAGTGTGTCGCCGGAGCCAAAACCGTCTTCTGGGCGGATGACTCCAACACCGACGGCTCCGCGCTGCGCACCGGATCGATCGACTGCACCGCGCTGGGAACCCCGACGCCGACCGACCCGCCCGCCCCGACGCCGACGGATGAGCCGACGACCCCTCCGACGCCGGAGCCCGTTCCCAGTGACGAGCCGACGAACGCACCGACACCGACACCGACCGCTGTGCCAACGTCGACCCCCACGGTCGAGCCGACCACCGCACCGATCCCGGTTCCGACGGATGAGCCCACCGCGACTCCGATCCCGACCCCGACCGCGGCGCCCACCGCGGCGCCCACCACCGGACCCACCACGGCCCCGGTACCGACCCCGAGCACGACTCCGGCACCTGCCCCGACGACGGTCCCGACGGCAACGCCGACGACCGCTCCGGTGCCGACCCCGGGCAACGAGCCGACGGACACACCGACCGCAACGCCGACAACAACGCCGACGACAACGCCGACGACCGCACCGTCTGATGAGCCCACCCCGGTTCCCTCGGACACCCCGTCGACAGCACCAACTGCTGCTCCGCCCGCCGCACCGACCGCTCCTCCCACGGCCGCTCCCACCGAAGCCCCGACGGCACCCGTCGCGGTTCCGTCGGAGTCGCTGACCGAGGAAGCTCGTGGACCGGTCTCCAGCCCCGCGACCGCGATCGCCGGCGGCAGCGTCACGGTGACCGTTGGTGACAACCACGCGGGGGAGAACGTGAACGTGTGGCTGCACTCCACCCCGAGGCTCCTCGCCTCAACGGTGGTCAGCGCGGAGAACACCGTGACGGTGACCATCCCAGCCGATGCGGAGACCGGTGCGCACCGCATCGCCGTGGTCGCCGCCGATGGCACCCTGATCGGCTGGGACAACATCGTTGTCACCGCAGCGGCTGACGCATCATCCCCCCTGGTACCGGTGACACCGGCAACAGGAACGCTGGCCAACACCGGCATCGACACCACGATGGCGATCCGGTTGGCGGTGCTCCTGCTGCTGCTGGGTGCCGTGGTGTTGGTCATCCGCCACCGCAGGCGCTCCCTGTAATCCACGGGGTGAGACAGGACGCACATGGTTCGGATGAACCGTGTGCCTCCGTCGTTTCACGAGCCTTTCCGTCAGCCCTTCGAGGTGCCCTTTTTTAGGGTCTCGCCGCGGAAGAACGCCGGGTTGGCTGCACGCATCACGAACATCAGGACAACCCCGGCGAGCAGCAGGAAGATACCGAGGATAAAGACCAGGCCAACGCCACCGATGTTGGAGCCGCTGCCGTAGTCCGGGTCGATCGAGTCGACGAGGGTGGTCACAAATATGACCGCGAGGATGACCCCACCCACCAGCGGTGCGAGGAACTTGAAAAAGAACGACCGCATCGAGGAGAACGCCTCGGCCCGGAAGAACCAGACACAGGCCAGGGCAGTCACGCCGTAGTAGAAGCAGATCATCATGCCGAGGGTGAGGATGGTGTCGGTGAGCACATCGTTGCTCAAGACCCGCATCACCGCGTAGAAACCCCAGGCGACAACGGCGGCGATGATGGTAGCGAAGCTGGGGCTTTTGTAACGGGGGCTGATGGTGGCGAACCGGGCGGGGAACGCCTTGTAGTGGCCCATCGCCAGCATGGTGCGGGCCGGGCCGACAAAGGTGGACTGCAGCGACGCCGCCGAGCTGGAGAGCACCGCGAGCGACATCAGGATCGCGAACGGCCCCATGATGGGCGCGGCCAGCGCGGCGAAGATGTTGCCCTGGATGTCCTCGTTGCCGAGCCCGAACTCGCCGGTGCCGATCCCGGAGAACATCAGCGCGGCCACCGCGACCAGGATGTAGAGGGCGAAGATGATGCCAACCGTGAGGGTCGCGGCGCGGCCGGGGGTGGTTTTGGGGTTTTTGGTTTCCTCGTTCATCGTCAGGGTCACATCCCAGCCCCAGAAGATGAAGATGGACAGCGAGACACCGGCGGCGAACGCCGAGAAGGTGGGAACGGCGAACGGGTTGAACCAGTTGGCGTCGAACGGCAGGGCGTCGAACGCGGAGCCGTTGCTGAACTCGACGATTGCGGCGATGCTGAACCAGACCAGGACAACAAGCTGGAATGCCACCAGCACGTACTGCACCGACTTGGTGGTCTCCATGCCCCGGTAGGAGATATAACAGGCGGCCACCATAAAGACCAGGCAGGTGAGGATGTTCACCAGCACGTTCGAGGAGAGATCGGCGATGCCGGGGTTGCTGAATGCCTGGGCTAAGGCCAGGTAGAGGAAGTCGACGGCAACCCCGGCGAGGTTCGACAGCACCACAACGGTGGCGACGATCAGGCCCCAGCCGCCCAGCCAGCCGATCCACGGGCCGAACGCGCGCGTCGCCCAGGTGAACGAGGTGCCGCTGTCTGGCATCGCGTTGTTCAGTTCGCGGTAGCCGAGCGCCACCAAAAGCATTGGCAGGAAACCGACCAAAAAGATGCCGGGCATCTGCGTGCCGACGGCCGCCGCGGTCGGGCCGAGCGACGCGGTGAGGGTGTAGGCGGGGGCGATGCAGGAAATGCCGATGACGGTCGCGCCGAGCAGGCCGATCGACCCGGCCGACAGGCCCTTCGACGACAGGCCAGTGGCGGCGTCGACGCTGCCCGGGCCGCTGCCGGGGACGCTGCCCGGGCCACCGGCCGGGTCAGCGGGGTCACCGGTGGATGCCGCGGCGGTTGATTCGTAGGACATAAGGGTGATCCTTCGGTGACTGTTGTGTCGACAATGACGCGGGAGTGGGCAGCGAACCTAGGTGGATGGGGTGGGTTTAGGAGCGTGCCCGGTGGTTGGGGACCACGATCAGCGGCACGGGGAGGGAGTGCAGCATCCGGTTGGCGGTGCCACCGAGGAAGATCCGGCTGGGGGAGGCAAGGCGGCTGGAGCCGACGAACGCGATCTCGTCGGCGCGCCAGTCGAGTTCCTCCACGGCCCGCTCCACGTTGTCGCCGGCGGCGACCTCGGTGGTGACGCTGCCATGGGCGCGGGAGCGTTCGGAGAAGTAGTCAAGCACCGACAGCAGGTGGTTGTGGGCGGGGATAGTGGCAGGTTTGCCGGCATCCACCTCGACCAGGGTGACAAAGCGCAGGTCGACGTTCAGGTTCTCCGAGATGGCAACCATCGACTCGAGCAGGGCCTCCCAGCCCGGCCGGGTGCCGATCGCGCAGGTGATGCGGCTGATGTGGTCCGGCGCACGGTAACCGCGGGGGGCGAGGGCGACGGGCACGGGGGAGGCGTGCAGAAGCGCGTTGGCGACACTGCCGATGGTGAAGCGTTGGAGGAGGCCGGTGCGGGCGGCACCGACAACGATGCGGTCGGAGTCAAACTCGGTGGCGGCTTCGATCAGCCCTTCCGAGGTGGACTCCGCCCAGATCAGGTGGGTGGTGGCGACCACATCGGCGGGGACGAGGGCCGCCGCCTCCCGCAGCCATTGCAACCCCTGTTCCTCGAGCAGGGACTCGAAGTCTGCCACCCCCGCCGAGACTTTGGCCGGCACGGCGTTGGAGACGGGCAGGACAAGACAGATACGCAGCTCGGATTCGGTCAGCCGGGCCAGGGCGCTGCCCAGCTCGATGGCGTCCTGGCCACGCTTGGTCGCCTCGTACGCCACAACGTAGTTCGCAGTTCGGGTCATGATGTCTCTCCAGTGCATCGCGGGTCGTGGATCGCGAAGCATCCCGCGGGGGTGCGGGGTGCCGGTGAATCATGGGTGCTGATCCGTGGTTGTGGTCAGCGGTTGTGGTCAGTGGTCGTGGATAAGACCACCGTCAGTACTGCCGTGATTGTGCTCGCTGTGATTGTGCTCGGTGTTGTGGGTTTCTCCGTGGTCGTGCTCGTCGTGCTGGTGCCCCGGGGCGCAGTGGGCGCCGGGGCTGGGCTCGACGTCGAGGGACGGGTTGCGGTCGAAGAAGCCAACCGGTTTCATCCAGAACGACACGGTGTCGCTCGGCATAATCGGCCAGTCCTCGGGGCGGGTGATGTGGTGGATGCCGAAGACGTACCAGAGCACCAGGTCGACACCCCTGACGGCGCGCTGCTGCTGCACCCACTCCGGCATGCCGTGGTCGACGGAGCTCTGGTTGACGAACTCGCCGCTCGGCCAGCGCTCGTTCTCGTCGTTCGGGGTGACCCAGACGGTGTGACCGATGACCTGCGCCCGCTGGTAGACCGGGGCGGAGGGGTCGAAGAACGACGGGATCGCCCCGGACGGCACCAGTTTGTAGGAAACGGGGGTGCCGAGGCCGTTCAGTTTGTTCTCGTTGACCACCTTCCAGGCGCGCTGGGTGTCCCAGTTGAAGTCGTCGCTGCCCTCGATCTCGATCGGGGTGTTCTTCTGCACAAGGGCGAGGCCGTGCGGGTTGGCCTCGCTGATCGGCTCGATCTGGGTCTCGCTGCGGAACACCGTGTTTTCGGTGCCGTCGATGTCAAGGTCCATCCGCGCGACGATGAAGTGCTGGTGGAATGGCGCGTACGTGCGCTGGTCGACCAGGGTGCCGTTCGGGTGAGCCTGGCCCTCGTTGATGTGGGTGACGACCATGATCCCGGTGGCGCGCACCTCGCACTCGATATTGCCGTCCTGGTAGAAGCGCCAGTAGATGAGGTACTCGTAGTTGGCGACGGTGACGTGGAAAGAGACCACCAGGCGACGCATCCGCCTCACCTCGGCGCCGCTGTCGTGGTCGACGTGTTTCCAGAGGACCGCGTTGTCCTCCTCGTGGATACAGAACGCGTTCGGGATCGCGTACGGCTCGCCTTTGGAGTTGTGCATCACCGCGTCGATGTAGCGGATCTCGCCGAGGCAGTCGCAGCCGAGCTCGAGCGAGGTGGTCATAAAACCGAGGCCCCATTCGCCGATGTCGAAGGCGGTGCGGCGGTAGTGGTCGACGCTGGGGTCACGGTAGGGGACCACCATCTCGGAGAACGACAGCCGGTTGGCGATGGGGCGGATGGTGCCGCCGTCGTTGTAGGTGATCGAGTGGAGGGTCATTCCCTCGCGGTAGTTGAAACCAACCCGCAGCGACCAGTTCTGCCAGGTGACGAGGTTGCCGTCGACATCGAAGCTGGGGCCGTCACTCTGCACGATGTCGAGGGGCTTCAGCGGCGGACGAGTGCTTGTTGCCTTGATCCGCTCGGGAATCAGGTGGGGAACGTATTCGCCCATGATTTCGGGGCGCTCAACACTGAAGCTGTCCTCTATTTCGAGAAGTTCCATGGTGTTCACGTCGATCACACAGTGCAGCCCGTTGACCGGCCCCGCGTAGGGGTTGGCGCCGGGGGAAGCCTTCACCCAGGTGTCGCTCCAGCCGAGGCGCCGACCCGCGTACTTCTCCGGGATTAGCGCTGCCCCGTAGGTCCAGGTGTCCATAAAAACCAGGTCGAGGTCGGTGATGCCGCGGGCGGCGAGGGCGGCGATGACCTCCGGGTTGGCCCGCAGCGCAGCATCCGCTTCCTCCCATTCATCCACCGTGAAGTTCGGCTGCACGTCGGGCTCGTGCGCCCAGCTGAGCACCGAGCCGGTGTCGAGGGAGACGACGGCGATGTAGGTCGCGTTTTCGCTGCGGTTCAGCACCACCAGGCGCGCGCGGCGTTCGGGAACGGTGCCGTCCGCCTCGAATTGTGCCACCGCGGCCTTGCTCGGCTCAACCATCTCGATGGAGGCGAAGCGCCAGCCATCACCGACCCCGTGCTCGCGGGCGAGGATGGCGCTCGCCGCGGTGAATTCGTCGGCGGCCAGCGGGTCGAGGGGGTGAAAGGTCATCGGGCTACTTTCTGTCGCTAAGCCGAATTGTCTGCGCGGGGCCGGGTTCGCCTATCCACCCTCAGCACCGGGGGTGGCTCTCGTTTCCAACTTAGCAGCCGGGCTTCGTTTGTCGGCAAACGAATACGGTGACATTGGGCGCTTGAGCGGTGGAATCAGTTGTCTGACTTACGAATGCATACGAGATGCGCCGCCGGGAGTTATTTCGCGACGGCCACCGGGTGCGCGAATCGGCGGGCAATCGGTGGCAGGACGCGCACAAGAATCACCATCATCACCAGCTCGACCAGGGTCTGTGTGACCACAACCAGCGGCGCGATGGCCAGATTGCTCGGCAGGGCCAGCGCGAGCGGCAGCACAACAAGGGAATTGCGGGTCACGCCGCTGAAGGCAACGGCCGTGGTCTCGGGTCGGGGGAGCCGGGCCAGCCGTCCCACCAGAAGCCCAACGAACAGCATCACCGCCGCGAACACCACAAACAGGGGGATGACGGTGACGAGGTCAGCCAGCCGGCTGCCGACCGCCGCTACCTGGGACGCGACCACCACCGCCAGTGTCGCCATCATCAGGGGAACCATCAGTGCGGCCATACCGCTCTCGATGGCGCTGCCGGCGCGCTCCACCCCGGTCGACCGGAGTGCGGGGTTTCCGCGCGCGAGCCGCTGCACCACGGTCGCAGCGGCCAGGGGGATCACAATCAACGTGAAAGCGGCCCACGCGAACGGTCCGAGCTCGACGATGGCCAGTGTCGCCGAGCCGGCGAACAACCACAGGTAGACGGGGAGCAGCACGATCTGGGCGACCATCAGCACCGGCACCGCCGCGAGCAGCCGGTCGCGCGCACCGCCGGCCAGCCCGGCGAAGACGATGACGTAGTCAACGCAGGGGCAGAGCAGCACGAGAAGCACCCCGAGGAGCAGTGCCTCATCGTGGGCGACGAAGCGGCTGAGCCCGTAAACCACGAGGGGAACCACAAAAAAG
>JAODAO010000448.1 GCA_025463465.1 Glaciihabitans sp.
TAGTGGCCGATCATCAGCGCGATGACGATCGTGCAGATGAACACCACCCCGACCAGGCTGCGGTCCTTGCGCATCGCGACGGAGATCTCGCCGGTTCTGAGCTGCTCGCCGTGGGTGATCGCGGGGAGGTACTTCACGACGAGGGCGATGATGACCAGGATGGTGACGCCGATGATGGCGAAGGTGAGCCGCCAGCCGACGGCCTGGCCGAGGGCTGTTCCGAGTGGCACACCGAGAACGAACGCGGCGCTGCCGCCACCGCTGGTGATGGCGACGGCGCGGCCGATGTGGTGTTTGGGAACGAGGTAGCTGCCATACGCACCAACCACCGACCAGAACAGGCCGTGCGCGATCCCGCCGATGACCCGGGCGATGACCAGGACCTCGTAGCTGGGGGCGATCGCGGCGAGCCCGTTGCCGAGGGCGAAGACGATGAGCACCGCGACCACCAGCACCTTGCGCGGCACCCGCCGGGTCGCGGCGGTGAGCGGTGCGGCGGAGAGCACAACGGCTCCGGCGAAGATGGTGACGAGCAGTCCGACCTGGGATTCGGTGACGTCGAACGTCCTGGCCAGGTCGGGCAGCAGCCCAACCGGCACGAACTCGCTGGTCACGGCGACGAACACCGCAGCGGCGAGAATCAGGAGGCCAGCCCAGGGAAAGTTGTAGCCGGGATCAGTGGCAATCGGTGTCGATTGCGTCTGGGGATGAGTGTGAGGGGCGCCCATGAAGAGAAGGGTCCGTTCCAATTGCTGTGGTGCGCTTCGCCGCCCGCGGGACACCACGGTCAACTGTGGGGTCAGCCCAATGGTACCGAACCAATACTCTTGTGGGGTGAATGATTCTGTGACGCACTGGATTCTGACCCTCGTCTGCGAAGACCGTCCCGGCATCGTCCACGCCATCAGCGGCGCGGTTGTCCAGGCCAACGGCAACATCACCGAGTCGCAGCAATTCTCCAGCGACGACACCGGCACCTTCTTTATGCGTCTCCAGGTGCAGTCCGCCATCAGCCGCGAGGCATTCGAGGCTGCCCTTGCGCCGATTACCGCGAGGTACGAGATGACCTGGCGGCTCGACGTGGTCGGACGTCCCCTGCGCACCCTCGTCCTGGTCTCCAAGGCCGGGCACTGCCTCAACGACATGCTCTACCGCCAGCGCGCCGGCCAGCTGAGCGTCGACATTCCCGTTGTGCTGAGCAACCACCCCGACCTGTCCGGCCTCGCCGAGTTCTACGGCGTCCCGTTCGAGGCGCACGCGGTCACCGGCGCCGAGCGGAAGGCCGCCTTCGAGGCGCGTGTGCTCGAGGTTGTTGACCAGTACGACATCGAGCTGGTCGTCCTCGCCCGCTACATGCAGATCCTCTCCCCCGAACTGTGCGCCGCCCTGAACGGCCGGATCATCAACATCCACCACTCCTTCCTGCCCGGTTTCAAGGGCGCGAACCCGTACAAGCAGGCCCACGCGCGCGGTGTGAAGCTGATTGGGGCGACAGCACACTTTGTGACGAGCGACCTCGACGAGGGGCCCATCATCGAGTAGAACGTGGTGCGCGTTGATCACTCCCGCACGGCCTCGGAGCTGGTGGCGATCGGGCAGGACGAGGAGTCGCGGACCCTGACCCAGGCGGTCAAGTGGTTTGCCGAGGACAGGGTGCTGCTCGACCAGACCCGCACCATCATCTTCAAATAACCACGGCGCCGCCCGCCGCCCACACGGCTCGGGTTCCAGCACGTCGCGTTCCCGCAGCTCACATTCCAGCACCTCGCGTTCCAGGACAGGAAAGGTAGGCCGGCACCATGAGCACAGTGTTTTTCGGCGCACGCAAACTCGACGCCCGGGGCCAGGTTGATGACTTCTGGATGCTGGTGGATGGCGCAACGATCGTCGCCACCGGCTCGGGCCAGCAGCATCCAGACGCCGACGAATCCGTCAACGTCGCCGGCCATTGGCTGGTGCCCGGTTTCATCGACCTGCACAGCCACGGCGGCGGCGGCTTCTCCTTCGACGACGGCCGGGAGGCGATCCTTGGCGCCCTGGCCGTGCACCGCGCCCACGGCACCACCCGCTCCGTGATCAGCCTGGTCGCGAACCCGATCCCGGCGCTCTGCGCCAGCCTCGCCACGATCGCCGACCTCGCCGAGACCGACCCGCTGGTACTGGGCTCCCACCTCGAGGGCCCGTTCCTCTCGCCCGATCGCCGCGGCGCTCACAACGCCGACTTCCTCTGCGACCCGGAACCGGTGCGCGTTGACGAGTTGCTCGGTGCCGCCCGCGCCTCACTGCGCCAGATCACCATCGCCCCGGAGCTCGACGGCGCGATGGAGGCGATCGACGTCCTGGTGGCGGCCGGCGTGGTGGTGGCCCTCGGCCACAGCGACGCCGGCTTCGAGCTCGCCAGGGAGGCGTTCGACCGCGGGGTGCGCGTGCTCACCCACACGTTCAACGCCATGCCCGGCATCCACCACCGGGCTCCCGGCCCCGTCGTCGCCGCGTTCGACGACACCCGGGTGTCGCTCGAACTGATCCTCGACGGCGAACACGTGCACCCGCACATCGCCGCACTCGCGTTCCAGAGCGCCGAGGGACGCGTCGCCCTGATCACCGATGCCATGGCCGCCGCCGGGTCGGAAGACGGCGACTACATGCTCGGCACCATGCGGGTGACGGTGGAGGACAACGTGGCGACCCTGCACGGCACGTCGACCATCGCCGGATCCACCCTGACCCAGGACGCGGCGCTGCGAATGGCCATGACCGCGGCCCGGGTGGCCCCGGCCCGCGCGGTGGAGGCG
Source organism: Glaciihabitans sp. (assembly GCA_025463465.1). GTDB lineage: Bacteria > Actinomycetota > Actinomycetes > Actinomycetales > Microbacteriaceae > Glaciihabitans. The sequence continues at coordinate 2,796 of JAODAO010000448.1, forward strand.
CTGACCCTCACCCCGGCGAGAATTCTGGGGCTCGACCACCGGCTTGGCCTGCTCTCCCCCGGCTTCGCCGCGGACGCCGTCATCCTGGATGGGCACTGGCGGGTACAGGCCGTCTGGGCGGAAGGCGCGGCGCTGATCCCGCCGGCACACGAAGGCAGCTGAGCAATTCGGAAACCTGCGGGTAATGCGCATCGTATAAACCTGTTGTCAGCACCAGCGGCCACCAAGCCGCATTTTCCGAACGAGCCGGGCACCCGGCAGAACCTAACAAAGCGAGATCATTGTGACCTACCAGCTGAGCACCACCTTCACCACCGAGCTTCCCGCCTGGTTGCAGAACGAGCTGGCGGAGCTGTCCGCTGCTACCCTGGCCACCGCGGAAGAGCGGATGGCGCTGGTGAACTACCTGGCCGGCCGAAACTGGCGGGAGGGAAACGGCGGCCCGTTCGCCGCGATCGTTGTTGACCACAACACCGGCGAGATCGTCTCCCTCGGCGTGAACGTGGTGCTGAGCTCTGGCAAGTCTTCGATGCACGCCGAGGTGACGGCGCTGTCGCTGGCCCAGGCCACAATTGGCGACTGGGACCTCGGCTCCGACCCCGACCGCGAGCTCGAGCTGGTGGTCAACTGGCGCCCGTGTGTCATGTGTTACGGCGCGACGATGTGGTCGGGAGTCAAGCACCTCGTGGTCGCGGGCTCCGGCCCCGAGCTGGAGGAGCTGTCCGGCTTCGACGAGGGCCCCATGGTTGCCGACTGGGCCGAGCAGTTCGAGGCGCGTGGCATCACGGTCACCCAGGACGTCGGTCGCGACGACGCCCTCGCGGTGTTCCGCGAGTACGGCGCCGCCGATGTCCTGGTCTACAACGCACGCGGAACCGGTTCAGCTAACTGAATTACCCGTTCCGGTGAGAGCCCCGACCCTGCAGCATCCGGGTAGGACGCCTCCCGGTCGGGAGTGAAAACGTGTGATTCCTGAATGGCCGTTGTCCCCGGACAACGGCCATTCTCGTTTCCCGGCTCCGCGGGAGGACCACCCTGGCCACGTTACGAGCACATTACTTTTATTTGTATAGGTTGCTAACTAAAGTGACGTCTCCCTACGCTGGAACAATCGGGGGTACCAGGTCACCCGCGGCCCGGCGCCCGGCGCCCACCCGCCAGCGCACACCCCACCGACCCGGACGGCCTCATGGAAATCATCATTCTCCCCACCGCGCAGGACGTTGGCCGCGAGGCCGCCGGCAAATTTGCCGACGTTCTGCGGCGCACTCCCGCGGCCGTCCTCGGGCTCGCCACCGGCTCCTCACCCCGGGCCACCTACGAGGCGCTCGCGAGTATGGTCGCGGCCGGGACCCTCGACGTGAGCCACGCCAGCGGGTTCGCCCTCGACGAATACGTGGGCATTGCTCTCGGGCATCCCGAAAGCTATGCATCGGTGATCGACCGGGAGGTTGTTGTGCCGCTCGGAATGGACCCGTCGAAGGTGCGGGTGCCCGACGGCCGGGCCGCTGACATCGCCGCGGCCTGCGCCGACTACGAGGCAGCGATCAGCGCGGCCGGTGGCATCGATATCCAAATTCTCGGCATCGGGAGCAACGGCCACATCGGCTTCAACGAACCGACGTCATCGTTCGCCTCGCGCACCCGGATCAAAACGCTCGCGCGTCAGACCCTTCTCGACAACGCCCGTTTCTTCGCCAACCCCAACGACGTGCCCACACATTGCCTCACCCAGGGCCTCGGCACGATCATGGACGCGCGCCAGCTTGTGCTCGTCGCGCAGGGAGCGGGCAAGGCAGCGGCGATCGCCGCGATGGTGGAGGGCCCCGTGCGGGCGTTTGTGCCCGGTTCGATCCTGCAGCACCACCACAATGTCAGCATCATCATCGACGAGGAAGCCGCCTCCGAGCTGACCCTGACGGACTACTACCGGTACACATACAACAACAAACCGGCCGCGTGAGTTGGTGACGTTGTGTGCGCCCGCGCCAACACACCGCAAACCCGTCGGTCGACCGTCGGCCGGGGCGATTCTCTTTGTAAGATGACCTTACTTATGGCCGCACAGGGTGTGTGGGCAGGGATGGGGAAAAACATCGTGGCCCACACTCCCGAGCCGTCAGGCGTCGACAAAGCCGCGCAGCGGGCCCTGCGGGTAACAACAAAAGCACTGCCGGAACACAACCGCGTGCACAACCGGTCCCTGGTCCTGCAGACACTGTTTCACCAGGGCGCCATGAGCCGGGCCGACCTCGCCCGCGCGTCCGGCCTGACCCGGCCCACGGTCTCCGGGATCGTCGCAGAGCTCTCGGTCGACGGGGTGGTCGCCGACCTCGGTTTCCGCGAGGACAGCCGGGTCGGCAAACCCGCCACCCTCGTCGACATCCAGGCCGACGCCTTCCACACCATCGCCCTCGACCTTTCCGCGGCGCAACACTTCAGCGGTGCCCTCGTCGACCTGCGCGGGGGCGTGGCCGAACGGGTCTCGCTGCCCACGGAGGGCGCCGTTGGGGAAGACGCATACTCGCTGGTCGTTCGGCTGATCGACGAGCTCGTGGCGCTGGCCAGCGGGCCGATCCTCGGGATCGGTGTCGGCACGCCCGGCATCGTTGACCACACGGGGCTGGTGCGGGAGGCCCCCAACCGCGGCTGGGTCAATTTTCCGCTTCGCGAGCGGCTGAACACCCGATTCAGGCTGCCCGTCCACGTCAGCAACGATGCGAACGCGGCCGCCCTCGCGGTACACACGTTCCGGGAGACCTCCGGGCTCTCGCTGATGGTGGTCACCATCGAACATGGCGTTGGGGCCGGACTGATCATCGGCGGCGGACTGGTCGAGGGAGAGCAGTTCTCCGCGGGCGAGATCGGGCACATCACGGTGGACGACAACGGATCGCTCTGCCGGTGCGGTCGTATCGGTTGCCTCGAACTGGCGGTCGGCGCGCCCCATCTGCGCGACCGGCTGGCCGGGCTTAGCGCCACGGAGACGGATGCCGTACTCCGGGACGCCGGCCGAGCGCTCGGCGGAGTGCTGTCACCGATCATCAGCGCGCTGAACCTCAACGAGGTTGTCCTGTCCGGTTCGACCGACCTGGTCGACGGACCCCTGCTGGAGGCGACGCTTGCCACCGTCCGCGCACGAACGCTGTCGGCTGTCACCAACGGACTGGACATGCGCGTCACCACCGGCGACACCGACCTGGTGATGCTTGGTGCGGCCGTCCTCGTCCTGTCAGCCGAACTCGGGGTGTCCTGACAGCGGCTGAGCTGTGACGTCGTCGACCGCTTGGCCCGCTCGGTGTTGTGCGGTAAGTGGTACGAGTTCGCCGCCTGGCAGAGGCGCTCCAATTAGGTCGATCACCGACAAACGACAGGCCTCTCCAAGGTTCTCCACAGGTTCACTGCCATGCTTAGTTCTTGTACCTACAACTAATTTTCGCCACAGACGAATGAGGACTCGCATGAACCGCTTCCCACGCCCGCTCCGCAGCCCGTACGCCCTTGGCGCCATCGCCGGACTCTCCCTCGTCGGCACCCTCGCCGGGTGCTCGGCAACCACCACCGACGCGACCACTAATCCCGGAAGCACCAGCAGCGATTCGAGCAGCAGCGACACCAGCACAGGAAGCAGCGCTGACAGCGGAACGGCCACCGGCGACGGGACTTACGCAGATGGCGACTACAGCGCCTCTGGTTCGTACTCCTCCCCCGGCGGCACCGAGACTATCCAGGTCGAGTTGACCCTCGCCGACGGTGTGGTCACCGACGTCACCGTCACCGGTGAAGCCAGCGACAACCAGGCCCTGCGGTACCAGACCGAATTCTCCGACGGCATCGCCGCCGTGGCGGTAGGCGAGAACATCGACGACCTGAAGGTATCCCGCGTCGCCGGTTCCTCCCTGACCAGCGGCGGCTTCAACGACGCCGTCGAGTCGATCAAGGCTGATGCCCTCGCCTGAGTCGACGCTGCGCTTCGAGGCGATCGGAGCGCCGTGGCGCATCGACACCCCGGAGCCGTTGGGAGCTGACATCCAGGCGGAGATCGCCGCCCGGATTGACAGCTTCGACCGCACGTATTCGCGTTTCCGCGATGATTCACTGGTGAGCCGCATCAACACCGTGCCCGGCGTGTGGCAATTCCCGCCGGACGCCGCGAAACTTTTTGACCTCTACGGCACCCTCTATACCCGCACCGGCGGAGCCGTGAGCCCCCTGGTCGGTGAGCGGATGGAGAACCTCGGTTACGACCGAAGCTACAGTCTCCGTGCCGCGAGCACCCCCACCCGGGTTCCCGCCTGGGACGACGCATTCGCCTGGGATGGGCAACGCCTCAGCACCGCCCGTCCCGTCCTGTTGGATGTCGGGGCAGCTGGCAAGGGATACCTGGTGGATATCGTGGCGGAACTACTGCGCGAGGCCGGGGTCACCAGCTACGTCGTCGACGCCAGTGGGGACCTGCTGCACCGGGGAGACATCCCCCTTCGCGTCGCCCTCGAACATCCCGGGGACAGCAGCAAGGCGATCGGGGTGCACAACCTGCAGAACGCTGCGCTGTGCGCATCGGCCTCGAACCGACGCGCGTGGGGCGCTGGACTGCATCACATCATCGACGCGATCAGCGGCGAACCGACGTCGCAGGTCATCGCCACCTGGGCTATCGCCGACAGCACACTCGTCGCGGACGGCCTCGCCACCGGACTGTTTTTTCGCGGTGCCGGCGACTTCAGCTCCGACTTCACCTTTCGCTACGTCCGAATGTTCGCGAACGGTTCCATCGAGTATTCGCGTGACCTAATGGGGGAAATTTTTCAATGACAACCTGGTTGGACCGCATCAGCGGCCGCGTCACCATGTACCGTCTCATCACCCTGTGTCTGCTCGCCCTCGGGGTGGTGTCCCTTGTGCTGTCGCTCGCCGGGCAGCTGTTCTACACTCCCCTCGCGATCCTGGCGACCGGGGCGGTCGCGGTGGCCGCCACCTACGCCAGCAGCATCGTTTTCTCCCTAATCTTTCGCACCAGGGCGCACCTCGAGTCCTCGCTGATCACCGGGATGCTGCTGCTGTTCCTGTTCCGGCCGACCACCGGCGTCGCGGAGCTCGGCTCCATCGCCATCGCCGGAGTCATCGCCGGGGCGTCAAAATACCTGCTCGCCTTCCGCAGGCGCCACATCTTCAACCCCGCCGCCATCGGCGCGCTGGTGGTGTCGCTGCTGCAGCTCAACTTCGCCGCGTGGTGGATCGCCACCGGCCCGCTGCTGCCCTTCGTCGCCGTCGGCGCGTGTCTTCTGCTGTACCGCACCCACCGGCTGCCGATGGGTCTGCTCTACATCGTGCTGGCCGTCGCCCTGGTGACGGTGCGCCTGGTTTCCGGTGGCACCGGGGCGCTCGAGGCCGTCAGCACGGCCTTCACCTCCTACCCGATCGTGTTCCTCGCCGGCTTTATGCTGAGCGAGCCGCTGACGCTGCCCCCGCGCCGCTGGCAGCAGTTCGCCCTCGCCGTTGTCGTCGCGGTGCTTGCCACCTCGTCGTTCTCCGTCGGCCCCCTCTACGCCAGCCCCGAGTTCGCGCTGGTCGTCGGCAACCTGCTGGCGTTCCTCGTTGGCCAGCGCCGGGGCATCCGCCTCGACTTCATCGGCCGCAACCAGCTGACCCCCACCAGCTGGGAATTCGAGTTCTCCCCGCAGAGCCCCGTTGCCTTCTCCCCCGGCCAGTACATGGAGCTGTCGCTGCCCCACAAGGGTGCCGACCCACGCGGACACCGCCGGGTATTCAGCATCGCCTCGGCCCCGGGCCACGGCAACCGCCCCGGTGCCTCGACGGTCAGCTTCGGGCTGCGCATACCCGAGAAGTCGAGCACCTTCAAGCGCGAACTACTCGCTCTGGAACCGGGCAGCACCGTCTCGGCAACCTCGGTCGGCGGGGACTTCACCCTGCCGCGCGACGCCAGCCGCCCCGTGCTGATGGTGGCGGGCGGCATCGGGATCACACCGTTTATCAGCCAGCTCGCCCACCTCGAGGCGACGGGAGACACGCGCGACGTTGTGCTCGCCTATTCGGCCAGTCGGGCGGAAGAGATCGCGTATCTCGAGCGCCTCGACCGCGGCCAGCACCGTGTGCTGCTGATCGCCCCGACACAACCGGAGACGCTGCCAGCGCGCTGGACCTACATCGGTGCCGGACCCCTCACCGGGGACATGCTGCTCGCGGCCGTGCCGGACGCCGCGGCGCGCGACTCGTTCGTCTCCGGTCCCCCTGCACTGGTGAACTCCCTCCGTTCGGCCCTGCGCCGGGCCGGCGTGAAGCGCGTCAAAACGGACTACTTCTCGGGATACTAGGGCTTGCCCCTAACGGGGGCTGGGGAGGGCGCGGCCCGAAAGATACGGTGATGGGGTTTAGTTCACTTTTACCGTGGGGGTAGCGACGCATGTCGAGGAAATCAGGAACTCATCCGGGCGTGGTCCGTTCGTCGGCGTCACGGCGGCTGTGGACCATCGGAGCATCCAGTGTTCTGGCGATCCTGATCGGGGTGGCCGCCGTCGGCTGTTCCGATGCCGCCGTCACCGCTGCAAACACCGCCGCTGAGAACACAGCCACGGAGAACGACCTGGCGGGAACCGGCGTTACCGCTGTTCCGTCGACGTCGGCAACTGCAGCGCCGACGAAGACCACAACGCCCACCCCCACGAAGAAGGCTCCCGTGGTGGAAGTGCGCGAGGAGATCGTCAGCGCCACGGTGGATTTCGTCGCTGTGAACGTCGACGACGCATCTGCCGAGATCGGATCGAACCGCATCTCGACTGTCGGAGTCGCAGGAGTGCGAGAGTCAACCTTCCAGGTCACCATCACGGACGGCGTTGAGACCGCCAGGACCATGGTGGGTGAAGTAGTGACAACCGCCCCCGTCGACCAGGTCACATCCATCGGCACCAAACCGGTGGCGGTCGCCGCCCCGGTTGCACCACCCGCCGCAACGGGTTCGGGCTGCGACCCGAACTACAGCGGCTGTGTGCCGGTGGCCAGCGACGTTGACTGCGCCGGCGGGACCGGAAATGGACCCGCCTACCTCACCGGAACGGCGAACGTCACCGGTAGCGACCCATACGACCTGGACCGCGACAATAACGGCATCGCCTGCGACTGACACGGGCACCTCATCCACCCGGTGGAACGACGCCGGTCGTCGGCCGTTTGTCGCGCAGAAAATTTTCAGCTTTCTCCGGTTTATTCTCCAGATTCTGCCTCCTACACTTAAAACATGAGTCGGAGCGACTCAGGTATCAAACCCAGAACACGGCCACAAAAGGGAGTGGCCACGCACGAAGGAGTAAACGAAATGGCACTGTATTTCGACCCGTTCCGCGACATCGACCGCCTCGCCTCTGGACTGTTGGACGCCCAGCAGGGCCCCCGGTTTATGCCGATCGACCTGTCGCGCGAGGGTGACCACTACATCCTGAACGCGGACCTGCCCGGCATTGACCCGGGTTCGGTCGACGTGGATGTCGACGGACAGGTGCTGACGATCCGGGCCGAGCGGACCCGGCGCAGCGAGGACGGTGCGAAGTGGCTGGCCAGAGAGCGTCCGAGCGGATCATTTTTGCGCCAGTTCAACCTGGGTGAGGGCATCGACACCTCGCGGGTCAGCGCAAACTACGAGAACGGTGTGCTGAGCGTCATGATTCCGATGACCGAGAAGACGAAACCACGCAAGGTCGCCGTCACTGCCAATGGAACGTCGACGAGCGTTCGGCACGGGGTCACCTCCGGTGATGATTCCAGCCCGGTGTCGTCGGGGCAATCATCCATCGGCGCCGACTCAAGCTCGTCGAACTAGCCACGAGCGCGGCAATCCTGGCCCCGTGAAAGTACCTAGCCACCGAGGAGACGCAATCACCGAATACAACCAGCACTAACTTCCCCATACGCGACAACGGCCGGCACTCCGAGAGATCGGGTGTCGGCCGTTGCACTGTGCGGAGCGCGGCAGAGAGCTAGACGGCGACGGTGGTTCCCAGTTCGAGCGTTTCCAGTGGCACCCCGGTCAGGTCGCCGGTGAACTGCGCGAAAGAGCCGCGGCCCGCGTCGCTCAGCATCAGGTCGTGGATCTGGATGGTGCGGGTCGGCGCCACGGCGCGCACGAAGTCGACACCCTCGGACAGCTTGGCCCAGGGGCCGCTGGTGGGGACAAGAAGTGTTGGGACCGCGACGTCCGGAACGAAGTAGGAATCTCCCGGGTGGAATACGTTGCCGTCGATGAGGTAGCCGACGTTGTCCATCAGGTCGAGGTCGCTGTGGATCGGCGCGTGGTGTTCGCCATACACGGCGACCTCGAACCCCGCTGCCGAAAAGCTGTCACCGGCGGAAACCGCCACAACGCGACCGTGATGACTGCCGAGCGCGTGCGCGGTCGACGCCGGGGCGAAAACCTGCAATTCGGGCTTGGCGTCGAGGGCGGCGCCCAGGACGGCCGCGTCGAAGTGGTCAGGGTGATCGTGGGTGACGAGCACAACCGTGGTTGCGGCAACGAGTTCTGCCGAATTGGGTGTGTAGGCGCCCGGGTCGATAACGAGCGTGGCGCCGTCCTTTGAAAGGACAACCGTGGCATGGGTGTATTTCGTAAGCTCCATACCTCGAACTATACAGGCTGCCTGTATTCTTTTCCCATGACCGAGTTCACGATCGAATCCGCCGACCGACTCCGGCGTGCCATCGGAGACTCCGTGCGCGCGGTCCAACGCACGGAAGAAACACCGGCGGGGCAGATCGAAGCCCTGGGCTTCCTCGCCAGGGACGGCGCGCAGAGCATCGCGCGGCTTGCGCGGCTGCGGCACGTGCGGCACCAGAGTATGAGCGGCACCGTCGCGGAGCTCGAAGCGCAGGGTTTACTGGTCCGCACGGCAGACCCTGCCGACGGCCGGAGTGTGCTGGTCGAACTGACCCCGGCGGGGACGGTGGTCATTGAAGAGTCGCGGCTGCGCCGGTCCCGCATGATCCTGCACGCGGCCGAGCGGGCCCTTACACCGAGCGAACGCGCTACCCTCGCGCTCGCGGCTGAGCTGCTCGAAAAGCTCGCCAGCGACCTCGTGGCGGAATGAGCTGGCGACCGGGTCCACAACATCCCCCGTAAAACATCGATGGAGGGCCGGGAGCATCAGCTCCCGGCCCTCCGCCGTTGATAAAACCTAGGCCAGTCGTGCTGCCAGGTTCTTGTCGAGCGTGTCGAGGAACTCCTCGGTGGTCTCCCACTTCTGGTCGGGACCAACGAGCAGCGCGAGGTCCTTCGTCATGTGACCGGCCTCGACGGACTTGATGACCACGTCTTCGAGCGTCGCGGCGAACTCGGCCAGGGCCGGGTTGTCGTCGAGCTTGGCGCGGTGCGACAGGCCGCGGGTCCACGCGTAGATCGAGGCGATCGGGTTGGTCGAGGTGGGCTTGCCTGCCTGGTGCTGGCGGTAGTGGCGGGTGACGGTGCCGTGGGCGGCCTCGGCCTCCACAACACTGCCGTCCGGAACGGACAGCACACTGGTCATCAAGCCGAGCGAGCCGAAGCCCTGCGCGACGGTGTCACTCTGCACGTCGCCGTCGTAGTTCTTGCAGGCCCAGACGTAACCGCCTTCCCACTTCATGGCGGAGGCCACCATGTCATCGATGAGGCGGTGCTCGTAGGTAAGGCCGGCGGCGTCGAACTTCTCCTTGAACTCGGTCTGGAAGACCTCTTCGAAGATGTCCTTGAAGCGACCGTCGTAGGCCTTGAGGATCGTGTTCTTGGTCGACAGGTAGACCGGGTAGTTGCGCGAC
>JAODAO010000449.1 GCA_025463465.1 Glaciihabitans sp.
ACTCCTCGGTGAGTTACTCCTGCGGTGCCGGCAGCACCCAGCTGAACGACGGTGAGGGCGGAAGCTGTGCCGTCGTCGAAGATGACAATACCGAGGACGGCAGCTCCGGATTCGCACCGCTGGTGATCACCATCCGGGTCGGCGGCGTGGATTACATCCGAGAGTACAACTGGAACGACTATGACTAGATCGACACTGACCAGAACGACTGTGACTACAGCGACATTGACCACAGCAGAACGAACATCGCCGCGCACTACCCGGGAGACAGCATGAGCATGACACCACAACAGGCCGGCTGGTTCTCTGAGACCTTCGGCCGCCTGGTCAGCAACGTCGAGCAGGTGCTGCTTGGCAAGACCTTCGTCATCCGGCTGGGGTTCGCATCCCTGCTCACGGGCGGACACCTGCTGCTCGAGGATGTCCCGGGGACGGGTAAAACTTCCCTGGCGCGGGCGATCGCCCAGACCCTGCAGGGTGGCAGCAGCCGCATCCAGTTCACCCCCGACCTGCTCCCCGGCGACATCACCGGGGTGAGCATCTTCAGCCAGAAGTCGAACGCGTTCGAGTTTCACCGTGGGCCGATCTTCGCGAACATCGTCCTCGCCGACGAGATCAACCGCGCGAGTCCCAAAACGCAGGCAGCGCTGCTCGAGGTGATGGAGGAGGGCCAGGTCACCGTCGACGGCGTCACCCACGCCGTCGGCTCACCCTTTATGGTGATCGCCACCCAGAACCCCATCGAGCAGGCCGGCACCTACCGCCTGCCCGAGGCCCAACTCGACCGATTCCTGATGAAGGCCTCCATCGGTTACCCCGACCATGCCTCGACACTGCGCATCCTCGAGGGCGCCGACGTGGCCGCCCACGACCACGTTGTGCCTGCCATCATTACCGCGGAGGTGCTGCAGAGTATGCAGCAGCTCGCCCGCACCGTCCACGTTGATCCCGCGATCAACGACTACGTGTCCCGGCTTGTCGACGCCACCCGGTCTGCCTCCGAGGTGCGGCTCGGCGTGAGTGTGCGGGGAGCCCTCGCACTCGTCCGCACCGCCAAAACCCTGGCGGCAGCCAACGGCCGGCACTACGTCATCCCCGACGACGTCAAGGTCCTGGCCGAACCGGTCCTCGCCCACCGGCTGATGCTCGACCCCGAGGCCGAGTTCGACGGCGTCACCGCCTCCAGCGTCATCGGGCAGCTCCTGCTCGAGACCGCACCCCCGAACGACCGGCAGGCCGGATGAGCGCGAGGCGGGGCGCGGGAACGCGGAACAGTAGCAAGCAGGGCGGTACAAAGCGGGACAGTGGAGCAACCGGGGTCACCGCCACCGGTCGACAGGCCGCAGGTCGCACCAGAACGGCCATCCAGTCGTCGACCGCGGTTGCCTCCGAGGTGTCGTCGGCGACGGTCGGGCTCCGCAACGCCAGGACCCGGCTCGTCGGAACACGTACCGGGTTCCTCGCTGACACCCTGATCGTTCTCGCCAGGATGGCCAGGGCCGTTCGCGGTTTCCTCCGCCGCGTAGCCATCCGCTCCGCCGCCGTGGTGACCCCGGTCGGCTGGGTGCTCGCCGCGCTCGTCCCGCTCAGCCTGTCCATCGGCTACTCGATCGGCTGGCTCGAACTCGTCATCGTCGGCTGGGCCGGCCTTGTGCTCCTCGGCCTCGCCGCGCTGTACCTCATCGGCGGCTCCGCCCTGATTATCGACCTCAGGATGGTGTCCCCCCGCGTTGTGGTTGGCCAGCCGGCCGATGGTGAGATCGCCGTGCAGAATCCCCGCCGCGCCCGACTGCTCGGTGGCACGGTCGAGATCCCCGTGGGGGATGGGCTGGTGGATGTCGAGCTGCCGAGCCTCGCCCGCACCGACCGTTTCGTCTCGTCGTTCTCCGTCCCCACGATCCGCCGCGGCGTCGTGGTGGTCGGACCCGTCCGATCCGTTCGCGCCGACCCCATCGGCCTGGTCCGTCGCGAGATGGTGTGGACGGACCGCCGGGAGATTTTTGTGCACCCGCGCACCATTCCCATCCCCAGTATGAGCACCGGGCTGGTCCGGGATCTCGAGGGCAATGCGACCCGCGAGCTGACCACCAGCGACATGTCCTTCCACGCGCTCCGCGAGTACCAACCCGGCGACGAGCGCCGCTCCATCCACTGGAAGTCGACCGCCCGCACCGGAACCTACATGGTCCGCCAATTCGAACAGACCCGGCGCAGCCACCTGCTGATCGCGTTGAGCCTGGCCGAGGCGGACTTCGCGTCGGAGGACGAGTTCGAGATGGCCGTGAGCGTCGCCGGTTCCCTCGGCGCCCGCGCCATCCGCGATACCCGGGACGTCACCGTTGTGGTCAGCGAGACCACCCCGGACTTCGCCGCCCGCAAACTGTTCGCGATCCGTTCACTGTCGACGCTCACCCGTTCCCGACTGCTCGACGGCCTCGCCCTGGTCGAGCGCGAGACGACCGCCCTCGGCCTGGTCGACGTCGCCAGGGTCACCGCCGAGCGGGTCACCGGGGTGTCTGTGGCGTTCCTCGTCTGCGGCTCCGTGGTCACCCCAGCGCTGCTGCGCGCCGCCTCCGCCAAATTCGCCGCCGGTGTCGAGGTCGTCGCCATCGTCTGCGACCCCGAACACCAGCCGGGGCTCCGCCGCGTCGGAGGCCTCACCGTGATCACTATCGGTTTCCTCGACGACCTGCAGAAGTCCCTCGCCGCATCGGCGGCTGCCTGATGAGCCCGCGCATGTTGGACCCGCGCGAGATGGACCCCCGCATGTTGGACGCCCGAGCCAGTGAACAACGCCCGGTTGTGGGCAGCAGGAAACCGCCGCTCGAACGGCCGTCCCGCAGCGGCACCATCGCCAACGTTCTTATGCTGTGGCTGGCGACAGCGGTCGCCGGTGCCGCCCTCTGGCCCATCTACCAGACACCACAACTGCTGGTCGCGATTGGCGGCGCGCTGATCGCGGGCACAGCCATCGCCCTCGCCGGTGCTCTCCGGCGCTGGTCATCCCCCCTCGTGGCCCTGGCGACCGTATTGGCCGTTGTGGTCCTCGGTGTGCCATTGGCGATTCCCGACCGTGCCCTCTACGGCATCCTGCCCACGACCGACGGTGTACTTGACCTCCTCGCGGCCATCGCCCTCGGTTGGAAACAGCTCCTGACGATCTCCCTCCCCGTTGGTACCTACCAGGGGCTCCTCGTCCCGTTTTTCACCCTCACGCTGGTCCTCACGGTAATCGCCCTCTCCGCAGCCCTGCGTTCAGCGCGCGGCGGGCTCGCCGTGTTCGGTCCCGTTGTCCTGTTCGTCGCGGCCCTGCTGTTCGGCCCGGCGAGTGCGGACTGGCCGATTGCCCTCGCCCTGTCGCTGCTCGCCTCCAGTCTCGCCTGGTTGGCCCTGCGCCGGGTCATCCGTCGGCGTGATGCCGTCCGTCGTTCCCTCGCGGCCGGCGTCCTCGCCAGCGGCGCCGACCCTGCTGGCGTGGCGGCCGATGGAACACAGGCGGACGCCCCGAACGATGCCGACGCCGACACCGTGCCGCCGCGGTCGGCCACCGTGGCGCCGCACACTCCGGCGCAGCGCGTTAAAGGCTCGTCTATGCGCCGCGACCGTCGCTCGCACCGGATACGGTCGGCCGCGAGCGGGCTGCTGATCCTCGCCGTCGCCGGGGCCGCCGCGACCGGGGCGGCAACGCTGGTCCCACCGACATCGGAGCGCAGTGTGCTGCGCAACGCCGTCGTCCAGCCGTTCGACCCACGCTCCTACGTTAGCCCGCTCTCCTCGTTCCGGGCGTACTGGCAGGGTGACACCCCGTCGGCCGTGATGCTGACGGCGACCGGACTGAGCCGCGGGGAGAGGCTCCGCGTGGCGACACTCGACAGCTACAACGGCATTGTGTATTCCGTGGGCGGTGCCTCCGACAGCACCGCGTCCGGTGCGTTCACCCGGGTTCCCTCCCGCATCGACCAAAGCGATCTCGACGGCACTGACAGCAGCGTCACCATCGAAATTTCTCGGCTCGCCGGTCCCTGGCTTCCCACCGTCGGCCAGCTCGAGTCCGCGACGTTCTCCGGAACGGGCGCAGCCAGCCTCCGTGATTCCTTCTACTACAACAGCACCACGGGAACCGCCGCGGTCATTGGCGGGGTCTCGGTGGGGGATCGCTACACCCTCGAATCCCGCATCCCCAGCCAGCCCACCCAGGACCAGGTCGCTGGGCTCACCCCGGGCACAGCTATCGTTCCGGCGCCGACAGTCGTCCCGGAGGGGGTGGCCGCCGCCGTTGACCGCTACACGGCGGGCATCGTCGCGCCTGGAGAGCAACTGGTGGCCATGCTCGACGGGTTACGCGAGGACGGCTACGTCAGCCACGGTGTCGGTGAGGATGTCGCGACCTCCCGCTCGGGCCACGCCGCAGACCGGGTGAGCGAGCTGCTCGCCGGGCAGCCCATGATCGGCGATGCCGAGCAGTACGCGGTGGCCGCGGCGCTGATGGCCCGCGAACTCGGCTTCCCCGCCCGCGTTGTCCTCGGGTTTGTCGCGGGAGATGACGCCGGCGACGGCAGCCAGGCCGTCGACATCACCGGCGACGAGATCTCCGCGTGGATCGAGGTCAACACCGCCGAGGATGGTTGGGTCACCCTCGATCCCAACCCGGAGGTGCGCGACATTCCCGCCGAGCAGCCGCAGGAGCCCACCCGCATCTCGCGGCCGCAGTCGATTGTGCCGCCACCCGTTTCCGACCCGTCGCTGACCGACCGCCAGGAAGCCCAGGAATCGCAGCGTGAGGATCCGGACACGCAGGACGCCACCAGCCGCCTCATCGGAATGATTCTTCGCGCCGCTGGCATAGGTGTCCTCGGCATCGCACTCCTGCTGTCGCCGTTCTTCGCGATCATCGCGACGAAACTGCTCCGTCGTCGTCGGCGGCGTCGCGGTAAAACGAGTCGAGACCGCATCCGGGGTGGTTGGAGCGAATTCGAGGACAGCGCGGTCGACCACGGATTCCTTCTTCCTCCCGCCTCCACCCGCAGCGAGGTCGCCGCTACCGTTGGGGGATCCCGTTCCGCCGTTCTCGCGGCCGTGACCGACCGCGCGATTTTTGCCCCGAACGAACCCGACGCGGTGGAGGCCGACCACGTCTGGCGAGCGGTGGACGAGCTCACCGCCTCCCTCGACCAGGACCTCAGTCCATGGCAGCGACTAAAAGCGAAGATTTCTCGCAGATCGCTGGGCGGTTATAGTGGCAGCAACCGTTCCAGAAAGTAGGGGGAACATGTCTATCACCTGCACATCCTGTGGCACGGCGCTTCCCGAAGGCGCCATGTTCTGTGGAGAATGCGGTCGCGCCACCCGTGCGCGCAACGTACCAAGCAAACGCCAGCCCGCAATGGCACCTCCCGTTGTTGACCCCAGCCGGGACACCATCGCGATGGACCGCGACATGCTGGCCGCCAGCCTCAACGACCCGACACTGTTCTCGGGCCCTGCAGTGATCCCGAAAGCTCCGGCCGCAGCCGCGACACCAGCGCCTACGTCATCGTCGAGTCCTGCCCCAACGTCAGCGTCCGTAGGTGGTGCGAATGCGGCGGGTAACAATGTTGTTCCGGCCAGCGCAGACCAGCCCAGTGCAGACCAGCCCAGTGCAGACCAGCCCAGTGCAGAACCAGCGGGCACAGATGTAGCCGATGCAGAGTCGCTCGACGACGGTGTCGCTGACGAAACTGATTCACCGGTCGACCCGTCCGAACAATCGGTT
>JAODAO010000474.1 GCA_025463465.1 Glaciihabitans sp.
ACCCCAACGGGTACACCTGCCACTACGTCCGTCCCGGTTGGAAGCTGCCGCACCGCGAACAGGTCGCCAGCTAAACGTCGTCAGCTAAACACTGAGCACACACGATGGCCTCTCCCTCGGGAGGGGCCATTGCTGTACCCAGGCGCTTGCGCGAGATCCAGCCTGCCAGTTGGTCACAGCCCGATGGTCGTTGCCGATGGACTTTGCCGAATGGTCATTCGGTGCGCATGGTGGTGACGGCTGCGGCGACCTGTTCGATCAGTTCGAACGGTACGGGGTCCTGCCAAACAAAGATGACCGAATCTTTCTCCCGCCGGTGCGGAGCAATGCGGGCCTCCAGCTCGTCCGGCAGCCGGGGAACCGGGTAAAGTCCGATGTGCTTCTTCCAGCCGGCAAAGTGGATCGCGTAGCGTCCGCCGAGCATCACCGCCGGCATTCCGTAGCGGATCTTCTCCTCGGCCTGCCCATCGCCGCCGGTCACCCCACGATGGATGGCATCGCGCACCAGCTGGAGCAGCTTGCGCTGGTCGGGAGTGAAACGGGCAAGGTAGTCGTCAACGGTGTCCATGGGGGCTCCTTCCGCCTGTTGTTTACGGACTAGCCAGCCATACGTACCGGTGTCCGCGTCGAAGTCCGTTGTTTCCAGTGTGCCCGTTTGATCCGGCGACGGGGCCGGGTTTCCGGTTGTCGTGGACCTCCGCTTGTGTGGTGCCAAGCGCAGGCGCCCGTTCAACTGACCAAGAACACTAGTGACTTTGTGGCCGGTTGTGGTGACAAGGCCGAAGTTCACGGGAATGTGTGTGCCCGACGTAAGCTCAGGACAATCCCGGGGGTGTTATCAGAGAGGTGGTTCACCCCATCGATGCTCCACTGCTTCTCAACCGGTACCAGCCCCAGGTGCTTATCGCGCGCGGCAGCACCGCCTCGGTGTACCGGGGAATCGACGTCACCCTTGGCCGGCACATCGCCATCAAGATATTCACCGCCGGCGCCAACCTAAAACGGTACCGCGAGGAACTTCGGCTGCTGGCCAGCCTCAGCCACCACGGGGTGGTTTCGATCGTCGACGCGGGAATCGACCTGACAATGCCGTCGGAACCCCACCCGTTCCTGGTGATGGAACTGGTGCGCGGGCGCACAATCGACGAGACCCTCCGCCGCGGGTCGCTGCCGCGGCGCCAGATCGGGGAGATCGGCTATGAGGTGGCCGAGGCCCTCGACTACGTGCACAGCCAGGGCGTCATCCACCGCGACATCACCCCGTCAAACGTGATGCTGACGAACTACGGCACGGCGACCTCACGTTCCCGCGCCCGCCTCACCGACTTCGGGATCGCCCTCGACGTCGCCTACATACCGGAGGCGGGAGCGACGATCCTCGGCACCGCCGCGTACCTCAGCCCGGAACAGGTGCGTAACCGCTCCCTCGAACCGTCCACCGACATCTATTCGCTTGGCTTGGTGATGCTCGAGTGCTTCACCCTCACCATCGCGTTTCCCGGCGAGGCGATCAAATCGGCCATGGCGCGCATCAACACCGACCCGGTGATTCCGCTTAGCGTCCCGGCGGAATGGCGCGGCCTGATCGCGCAGATGACCCAGCAGGAACCGGGCGCCCGGCCGACCGCGGCCGAGGTTGCCTTCACCGTTCGCGACATCCTGCGCCGGTTCCCCGAAGCCGCTTGACGACACGTGCCTCAGCGGGAGGTCTGGTCGCGGCCCAGTGCCTTCGCCCGATACATGGCGGCATCGGCCTCGTGCAGCAGTTCAAGGGCACTGAATGTGAACCCGGCAACCGCCACCCCCACCGATGCGGTGATGCTGAAGCTGTTCCCTGCGGCGTAGGCGGGCTGGCGGATCGCATCAACGATGCGCCCCGCGACAACCTCAGCCTCGATGGGGGTGGTGTCCTCGCAAAGCACCACAAACTCGTCACCGCCGATCCGGCACACGGTGTCCTGCGCCCGCACCGTAGCGAGGATCTGTTCTGCCGTGTGCACCAGAACGGCGTCACCGGCATCGTGGCCCCGGGTGTCGTTGATGGTTTTGAAACCGTCGAGGTCGATGAACAGCAGGGCCACCTGCTCGCCCCGGGCGTGTTTCGCCAGCGCGTGCTCCAGTTGCAGCATGAGGTAGCGCCGGTTGGGCAGGCCGGTGAGAGGGTCGTGCATGGCGACGCTCGCCAGTTTCGATTCTGCGCGGCGCAGCAGGACACCCTCCAGGTCTCGGGCGAGCTCGCCGGCTTCGGATTCCAGCCCCTGCCATGCCGCCGAGCGACCGGTTACGCTCTGTGTCCAGATCGAGAATGAGTTGCGCGGCGACAGTGGTGTGGCCCGGTTGCTTTCCCGCTGGTCACCCAGCCATGTGATCGTTGTGGCCACTTCCGGGCGGAACCAGGCCAGAAAATCGTCGCCCGTGCCCAGGGGAACCATGATCACACCAGCGACCGCGGGAAGAGACAGGGCGAGTTCGGGGTGATCCTCGCCGAGACAGTCGCTGACGATGGATAGGGCGCCGCGCTCGCCGAGAACACCCTTCGCGAACGAAGCGAGGTGGCCATCCGCCGGCACAACACCAACCGTCGAGATGGTGCCGGCCAGACGGATCGCGGCACCCGCCGCGGGGATCAGGTCGAGCACCGTCAGATCGCCGTCGAACAGGGCCGCGATGTCGGTGGTCCCGTCGAGCTGTGCCAGGAGTTCGACCCGCAGCGCACGCAGGTGCATCTGCTCGGTCAGGCGTTGCACCTGCCGCATCGAACCGAGCTGCAGGCCCACCTGGTTGGCCAGGATCTCCAGTCCCTGCCGCAGCAGGAAAGGAACACGGTGCGGCGTGCGATGGGCACAGGTCACCATGCCAACCAACTGGCCGTCGTGCACAAGCGAGAGCGACAGGGTGGATGCCTGGCCCATGTTGCGCATAAATTGCAGGTGGGCGGAGGAGACGCTCCTGAGCTCGGCAAGGCCGAGGTCGAGGCTCGTCGCCGGCGCGGAATCGGCGCTGGCCAGCAGGGCCGCGCCGTCCTGGGCGGTGCTGACGATGAGTCGCGACAACTTGCTGAGATACAGGTCCCGAGCCTGGGCCGGAATATCGGACGCGGGGTAATGCAGGCCCAGATAGGGTTCCATGCCCGCGACGACCTCCTCGGCCACCACCTCCCCGTGGCCGTCTGGATGGAAGTGGTACACCATCACCCGGTCGAACTGGGTGAGTTGCGATAGCTCGTGGGCGACCGCCGCCCACAGGCCGGCGACCGAGGTCTCCATGGCGAGCCGTCGGATGGCCGCATAGATCACGGGCGCCGACTGGTACCCGGTCGCAACGATCGATGGTTCGAACTCCACGACGACAAACGCGCCGGAGCGGTGAACAATGACGTCGAAGCGCTGGCCGCCAAGCGTTACCGAAAGGGGGTTCACGTCGGCAAGGTGGTCGAGAAGCACATCGTTGAACTGTTCGGCTGTGCCCGCACCCACGAGTTCCGCCACATCGGTGCCGAGCAACGCGGCAGCGGCGGTGCCGAGAATTTCGCCACAATTCTCGCTCGCGAACATGATCGTGCCGGTTGTGGCGTCAACGGCGATCAATGCCCCATGGGGTTGCACTGACCCGGGTGTTCTTATGGGCTCCAACGCGCATTCGTCGAGGCGCGCCCGTTCATCGAGGCGTGCGCGTTCGTCGTCTGGCGGCCCGGCGGGGATGATGTTCATACGGGGGTCACCGGAGCCCCGCCGGGTCGGCGTGGTGCGAGATAAATGGATGTTGTTGATGACGTTTACTGCGTTGTTCAGTTATCACGGAGGATCACTCTCCAACAGCACACGGGGTCTGGGTGTGCTGCTGTGGCGAGTGTAGCGCCGCCGAATTTCCCCGTTATTTCTTTGAGGAGATGTTGACGCCGAGTGCTTCACGCCGGATCATCACCCCCGCGACCGGCTGCCGGCCTCGGCTCACCAGCGGTTTTCCGAAACGAGGCCACGATTGTTGTGGTGCGCGCCCCGGACCGGCTCGACGTTCTGGGTGAGGTGGCACAACAGTCAAAATTTTCCGCAATCAACCAAACGTTTCCGATTCGGGCGGACATGTCCTGGGTATGAGGCACACACCGCGGAAGACTGGGACCCGATGAGCAACACGAACCTGGACGAACGGCTGCGAGCCACCGCACCGGCGTTCGACCAACACGTCCCCGCGATCGAACAGGAACTGCACACCGTGGCCCGCGCGGCCGAGCAGCAGGCCGCCCGCGGTGGGCATGGGCTGGGCCGACGCGGAATGCTGGTGATCGCGGCGGCAACCCTGCTCGTCGGAGGGGCCTCGGCGGCAGCTGCCGTGCCCATCCTCCAGGAGCAAGTGGTGCACAACCCCGCCAGTGCCGACGCCACAGGAACGGTAGTGGTATCCCCCAAACAGTCGTGCTTCATCACCATCAATGCGTCCGGGGGAAAGCGGGCCATGCACCTGGAAGCGGCCGCGTTCCTGCAGACCGTCGATATTGACGCGATCTCCATGGTGGATGCCGAGGCGTGGGCGGTGCAGCATCCATCGGGTGCCGATCCCGCTGACACCTCCGCCGATGCGAAGGGCAGCCTCGTTTTTCACTACGTCGTCGGCCAAATGGTGCAACACCTCGAAGCCGAGGGATTCCGCAATCCCGACATCGCCGCCACGTCCAGCATCAACTGCGTGCGGACGTCGTCCTAGTGGCTGTCCTGCGTTTCCCCGGCGCCCGCAGCGATGACCGCGACCGGCTTCGGGAGGCTGTCGACCGCAATAGCGGTGACCTTCTCGCCTACTTCGCCCGTCGGGCCAACCCCGTCGAGGATGCCGCGGACATGGTGGGGGAGACCCTTCTTACCGTGTGGCGGCGGATACGCGACCTGCCGGTCAAGGACACGGAGGTGCGGATGTGGATGTTTGGCATCGCCCGCAATGTGCTGGCAAATTCCTTGCGTGGCACACGCCGCCAATACGCTCTGGCGCAACGACTGAGACTCGAATTGCTCGCCTCGGACGCGACATCCACCCGCCCCGCCCCCGACGAGGATGTCGAGCTACGCATCGCGGTGGCGCAGCTGCCACCCGCCCAGCATGAGATTGTGTCGTTGGTGCACTGGGACGGCTTCGCGCTGGTGGATGCGGCAAAAATCATCGGTATCCCGGCGGCAACCGCGCGAGGGCGGTATGCGGCGGCTCGGGCTGCGCTGCGCAGCACGCTGACCGTGCACGAGCCGGCGGGCGATCTGTTCAGGTAGCGTGTGGCGTTTACGAAACTGCCGCGGGCACGTTGGCGGGTGTTCACCGGGCAGCGGAATGATCGGCGATGGGATTCCTTCGAAAGATCAACGGGCGCTTCGAGACAAACACCACACGGCGCGGCTGGTTCCTGCTTGCCCTCGCGCTGGTCGCCGCGATCCTGGTGCCGGTCGTTCTCACGCTGTCGGCTCGGCTCGACACCGGGGAAACCCGGTGGAGCGAGGAGTTCTCCAGCAACTACGACGAGGGATCGCTCCAGATGTTTGTGGCGCTCCTGGGGGTGGTCCTCGCCCTGGGCCTCGCCATCTGGGCCGCTTCTTTGCTGGGATACTCCGCCTTGAACTTCTGGAAAGCACACGCTCCGCGTTCGGGCGCAGACCGGTGAAAACGAGGTGGATTCGCGGACTGACGACCTTCAGCTAACGTTCGGTACCGTTAGATCCAGGTACCCATAGCTGAATCGTTTCGCAGCACCCAGATCGAGGAGTGATACGTCATGACGGTTGATGTTGGAAGCCCGGCCACTGAGCCGGAGTCCGAGAAGCCACGCGCCCCGATCGGCCAGGCCGCGGTCGTCTACAACCCGATCAAGGTGGACATCGACGCGATCAAGGCCGCCGTCAGCCGCGAAGAAAAGGCGGCCGGCTGGCCAGAGACGCTGTACTTCGAGACCAGTGCGGAGGACCCGGGGCAGGGGCCGACCAAACAGGCGCTCGACGCCGGGGCCACCCTGGTCATCGTCGCCGGCGGTGACGGCACCGTGCGCGCGGTCGCCGAGGCGATCCGCAACTCCGACGCGACCCTCGCCCTGCTGCCCTCCGGCACCGGCAACCTGCTGGCCCGCAACCTGAAACTCACACTGAACGACCTGGACCACTCGATCAACTCCGCGTTCACCGGCCGCGACCGCGACATCGACATCGCGCAGATCAAAATTCGGCGCGCGGACGACTCCGTCGACGAGCACAGCTACCTGGTGATGGCGGGCCTTGGCATCGACGCCAAGATGATCGCCAACACCGACGACGACCTTAAAAAGAAGGCCGGCTGGCTCGCCTACGTGCAGGCGATCCTGATGGTGTTCAGGGACAAGGAAACCCTGCGTTTCCGCTACCAGCTCGACGATCACAGCCAGCACAACGTGCGGGTGCACTCGATCATGATCGGCAACTGCGGCTCGCTTCCCGCCAACATCCTGCTGATGCCAGATGCCGCCGTGGACGACGGAGTGTTCGACGTGCTGCTACTGAAGCCGAAAGGCGTCTGGGGCTGGCTGCAGATCTTCGGCAAGGTGTTCTGGGAGAACGGAGTGCTCAGCCGCACCAAGGCTGGCCGCAGCCTGCCCACCAAAGAGGTGGATGCCCTCACATACACAACAGGCAAAAAGCTGTCGCTTCGGCTATCCCGCCCCGAGGAGATCGAACTCGACGGCGACGGTTTCGGCAAGGCGACCGCCTTCAGGACCTGGCTGGAGCCGGGTGGGCTGACCGTTCGGGTGCCCGCAGACTCCTAAGCTCCCTGGGTGACGCGGGACCGGTAGGCGAGCGGGGATTCACCGGTCTCGCGTTTGAAGGCGGTACTGAAGGCGCTTTCGGACAGGTAGCCCAGTTCGAGTGCGAGGGGTCGCAGCCGGGTATCGGCGGAGCGTAATTCCCGTTGCGCGACCAGCATCCTCCAGTTGATGAGGTAGCTGAGCGGTGGGGTGCCCGCCACGTCGCGGAATCGTCCCGCGAACGTGGTGCGCGACATGGAGCAGGCCCTGGCGAGGTCTTCCAGGCTCCACGATCGGGCCGGCTGGTTGTGGATGAGTTCAAGGGCGGGACGCAGTCGCTCATCGGTGAGTACTTTCAGCCAGCCGGCGGGCATATCGGGATCCTGCATAAAACCCCGAACCACATCAAGCACCAGCAACTGGCCGTACTGGCGGATCGCGAAGTCGGAACCGACCCGGTTTGTGGTGATCTCGGTGAACAGCCGCTCGATGTGCCCGCGTAGCTGAGGGCCCACGGCGGTGGCGGAACTGATGTGGGCAAGCGGCGGCAAAACGCGAAGAAGGAGGTCCCTTCCCGTGGG
>JAODAO010000481.1 GCA_025463465.1 Glaciihabitans sp.
CGACCACGGTCGAAGGGCTCGAGCTCTGTGATCAGATCGAGCGCGTCGACAGTGGGATGCCCAGCGACCGCCGCGGTGGGGTGAAGCGAGTCGATCAGGTCGAGCGCCGTTGAGCCGTCGGTGAGGGTCCCCTCGACATCGCTGGCCAGGTGCCACAGGTTAGGCAGCTTCAGGGTGAACGGAACCTCGCTGGTGGTGACGTTTCGGCTGTGCGGGCGAAGGCTGGTCAGCAGGGATTGCAGCGCGTACTGGTGTTCGTCCTGGTCCTTGGTGGAGGTGGCGAGGGCGACAGCGGCCTCCTGGTCCTCGAGGGCATCGGCGCCGCGCGCCCTGCTGCCGGCGAGCACCCGGGCGCTGACGGTGCCGCGGCTGGCGCTGACCAGGGTTTCGGGGCTTGAGCCGATGAGGCCGTCGACGGCGAAGGTCCAGCAGTCGGGGTAACCGAGGGCCAGTTCAGCGGTGACACGACGCAGGTCGGCGCCCTCTGGCAGGTGACCGACGAGGTCGCGGGCGAGGACGACCTTGCTGAGGTCGTTATTGCGGATCCTGTCCACCGCGACATCCACCGCCGCCTTGTAGCCCTCGGCGGACAGTGTGCCGGGGCGCAGCCGGAGCCGGTATTCGGGGCCCATGGGGGTCGATTTGGGCAGCGGGGCGTCACAGTTGATGCGGGTGATCCAGCTGGTGCCCTCGCGGCGGCCGATCACGATCGACGGCACGATGAGAACGCTGGTGGATGTCGAGTCGTCAGCGAACGTGAAGGCACCGAAAGCCACAAGCCCGGAGCCGGGGATGCCCAGCGGGTCGATGACGGTCGCGGCCTCGACAACCCGCTTCCAGGCGGCGGCGGCTTCGCGCATCCTGTCAGGCCCGGAGAACTCAAGGCGCAGCGCCTCACCGACACCGGCGATGCCCTGCCCGCGCCGGATAAAGACCAGCGGATTGCGTGGGTCCACCAGCGGAACGAGCGGCCGAATGTTGTCCAGGGCCTGGGTCTCTACGTGGAGAGCAGGCATCTGTCCCGCGTTGTCAATCACCAACTAACCGTACTCCGGAGATCCACAACCTTTCTCACTACACTTATGTGTTGTGAGCAAGGCGAATCTGGATAAGCAACCCGACGAGGTTGCGGGGATGTTTGACGACGTCGCCAAGCACTATGACCGCACGAACGCTGTGCTGTCGGTTGGCAACGCGTATTTGTGGCGGCTGCAGGCGGTTCGCGCCGTCGACCCCCAACCGGGTGAACGCATCCTCGACATCGCCGCGGGCACCGGCACCAGCTCCGCCGCCCTGGCCCGTTCCGGCGCGCGCATCGTGGCCGTGGACTTCTCCGCCGGCATGATCGAAGAGGGCCGCAAGAAGCACAGCAACATCGAATTCATCGAGGCCAACGCCGAGAAGCTGCCCTTCGGCGACAACGAGTTCGACGCCGTGACCATCAGCTTCGGCTTACGCAACGTCAACCAGCCGAAGACCGCCCTCAGCGAGATGTACCGGGTCCTGAAGCCCGGCGGCCGCCTGGTGATCTGCGAGTTCTCCAAACCCCCACGCGCGCTGCTGCGCACCGGCTACTGGGCGTACCTCAAGTACGTAATGCCGGCCGTCGCCTCCACCGCCAGCTCCAACCCCGCCGCCTACAAGTACCTGATGGACTCCATCAAGGACTGGCCGGACCAGGGCCAGCTGAGCCAGTGGATCCGCGGAGCCGGTTTTGTGCGCGTCGCCCACCGCAACCTGACCGCGGGAATCGTCGCACTGCACCGCGGCCGCAAGCCGGTGGATGCTGCGGTGCTTGCCTCCGTCGCCAAGCGCAAGGGCAAGGCGACCCCGGGCACCCCCACGACCGCCGTGGACACCGCAGCGAAAAACACCACGCCGGCCGCCGCCCCTGCTGCCGAGAAGCCCGCCGCTACAAAGCCTGCCGCTGCGAAGCCTGCTGCCGAGAAGACTCCTGCGACGCACCCGCCTGCAGAGAAGACCGCGGCGCCCACTACGACTGCGGCTAAAGCGACTGGGTCTATAGCGGCTAAGCCCGAAACGGCTACGCCCCAAACGACTGCGCCCGAAGCGGCTGCACCCAAGGGGACTGAAAAGTCTGCAGCTTCAAAGACTGCGACGCCTAAGACTGCTGCCGCTAAGACTGCCGCCCCTAAAACTGCTGCTCCGAAGAGCTCGGCGCCCACAACATCCACCTCGTCTTCCGATATTCCGACGCCGGCGGATGTGGCCAAGATTGTCGAGCACATTCCGGATGCCATCGGAAAACCCGATGCCGATGTAAACTCTGCCGCCGCTCAGCCCGCCATGGAGAAGTCCGCCGAGGCCAAGCCAGCAGCCCCGAAGCCCGCTCCGTCCACTTCCGCCAAGTCCTCCGAGCAATCGTCCGGCGAGACTGCAGCGCAGCCATCGAAGCCGTAGCTTCCTCAAGGATTGGTCATCCCGTGAATCCGAGCGTTCCCCTTGCTCGACGTAGTAATTCGCTGAGTTCGTCGCTCGGGCTGGGCGAGAAGCTCTTCTCCTCGAGCGACGAACGACGCTTTGCAACCGCCATCGAAACCGGCCTCGATGCCGTGGAGATCGGGCTGCTCCGCGAAATGTCGTTCGCGGACAACCTCGCCGACGTCACCAGCCGTTACCTGCTCGACGCCGGCGGCAAGCGCGTGCGCCCCACCCTCACCCTGCTCACCGCTCAGCTGGGCCAGGGCAATAGCGACGAAGTCATCCGGGCCGCCGAGGTTGTGGAGATCACCCACCTCGCTTCCCTGTACCACGACGACGTGATGGATGATGCGGACATGCGTCGTGGTGTGCCGAGCGCGCAGGCGAAGTGGGGCAACTCCGTTGCCATCCTCACCGGTGACCTGCTCTTCGCGCGCGCGAGCAAGCTGGTCGCCTCTCTCGGCGTCGAAGCCATCAAGCTGCAGGCTGACACGTTCGAGCGGCTTTGCCTCGGCCAGCTGCACGAAACCATCGGCCCACGTCCCGACGAAGACCCGGTCGCGCACTACATCCAGGTGCTCTCCGACAAAACCGGGTCCCTCATCGCCCTCGCCGCCACCATGGGGGTGATGTTCTCCAATTCTCCCAAGGAGTACACCGTCCCCGTCGAGCAGTTCGGCGAGAAGATCGGCATCGCCTTCCAGCTCATCGACGACGTCATCGACCTGTCGCCGCGTCCCGAGGACACCGGCAAGCTCGCCGGCACCGACCTGCGCTCCGGCGTGCAGACCCTGCCGCTATTGTTCCTGCGTGAGCTGGCTGCCACCGACACCAACGCCGCCGCCCTGTTGGAACGCCTCGAGCGCGACAGCGTCACAGACAGCGCCGCCGTCAAGACCAACGACGCCGACCTGACCGCCGCCATCGCCGAGTTGCGCGACCACCCGGTAACCGCCCGCACCCGCGACGAAGCCAACCGCTGGGCGAGCGAGGCCGTCGCAGCGCTAGCCCCGCTGCCGGACGGCCCCGTGAAAAAGGCGCTCACGCGTTTCGCCGACACGGTGGTGCAACGCACCAACTGATGCGCCCCGGCGCTACGAACGATCATTGGGCAGCCGGGCGGTCGCCCGACATCCACCTCATTTTTACAATCCAGAACGTGCAGAGATAGGGAAATCATGACCAAGCTTCGTTTGGCCATCGTCGGAGCGGGACCAGCGGGCATCTACGCCGCAGACATCCTGCTTAAGGCAGAAAAGCAGTTCGACGTGTCCATTGACCTGTTCGAGCAGCTTCCCGCCCCCTACGGGCTTGTGCGTTACGGCGTCGCGCCGGACCACCCGCGCATCAAGGGCATCATCACCGCCCTGCGCGAGGTGCTGGACAGCGGCAAGATCCGCCTGTTCGGCAACGTCTACTACGGCCGCGACATCACCCTCGACGACCTGAAGAAGCACTACAACGCCGTGATCTTCTCGACCGGATCCATCAAGGACGCCGACCTGAAAATTCCCGGCATCGACCTCGACGGCAGCTACGGCGCCGCCGACTTCGTCAGCTGGTACGACGGCCACCCCGACGTGTCCCGCGAGTGGCCTCTCACGGCCACCTCGACCGCCGTGATCGGCAACGGCAACGTTGCCCTCGACGTGGCACGCATCCTGGTGAAGCACGCCGACGACCTGCTGCCCACCGAGATTCCCGCGAACGTCTACGACGGCCTCAAAACATCCCCCATCACCGACGTGCACGTCTTCGGACGCCGCGGACCCATGCAGGTGAAGTTCACCCCGCTGGAGTTGCGTGAACTCGGCGAACTGCGCGATGTCGACATGGTCGTCGCCGAGGAAGACTTCAACTACGACGAAGCCGCCCTCAACGCGATCGCGACCAACAAGCAGATCATGGTGCTCGACCGCATCTTCAAAAAGTGGCGCGCCGAGGAGACCGGCACCGCCTCGCGTCGCCTGCACCTGCACTTCTTCGCCAAGCCCCTCGAGATTGTCGCGGGCGACGACGGCAAAGTGGCGTTGTTCCGTTACGAGCGCACCGAACCAGACGGTGAGGGTGGTGTTCGCGGCACCGGCGAGATCCGCGAGGTTGAACTGCAGTCCGTCTATCGCGCGGTCGGTTACTTCGGGTCGCCGCTCGACGGCATCCCGTTCGACGAGAAGCGTGGTGTGATCCCGAACCGCGAGGGCCAGGTCCTGGACGACGAGGACCAGCAGGTGCACGGCGTCTACGCGACCGGTTGGATCAAGCGCGGCCCGGTTGGCCTCATCGGCCACACCAAGAGCGACGCGATGGAGACGGTCAAGCACGTTATCAACGACCAGCCCAACTGGTGGACCCCGGCCCACCCTGAGGAATCCGCCGTCACCGAGCTGCTCGCTTCGCGCGGTGTGGAATTCACCAACCTCGACGGCTGGCACAGTCTCGACGAGCACGAGAAGTCGTTGGGCGAGCCCGAGGGTC
>JAODAO010000012.1 GCA_025463465.1 Glaciihabitans sp.
CGCGGTGAACCAACTCCACCTGCTCCGGGGTGCCGGGCAAAAAGTCATACGCGCCGGGCTTGCCCACCTGGACCAGGTTGCGCTCACTCGAGGGAACATAAAACACCGGGTTCAGCTGACGGTACCGCCCCGATTCCTCGTTATACGACGCGATACGGTGACGCATAAATTCGCGGAACACAAAAATCGGCGCCTGAACGTAGAAGGTCATCGAGTTGTGTTCGAACGGGGAACCGTGCCGGTCACGCATCAGGTAGTTGATCAGCCCGGCACTGCGCGAGGTGTCCAGGTCCTCATCCTGCGCCGCCGCGAGGGTTTTCTCACCCTGGGTGGAAACCCGGGCAGCGAACAACACGTCGGCGTCGGAGGCGTTGGAGCGGACAAGCTCCACGGTCACATCGGAACGGAACTCAATCTCATCAGGCACACCCGTCACAGTACTGATGACCTCTGACAGTAGACAGAGGGCGCGCAGTATTGGGGCGCGTGACACGATCACCCCGCCGTACCCCGGTTGTAGAGTGATCCTCAGTAGTAATCGGACAGGTGTCAGAAGAGGTCGTCGATGAAGTGGATAGTGGTATTCCTGCGCTACATCCTCGTCACGAGTCACCCGCGCAACAGGTTGTGCCTGTGGTGCGGCGTTGCCGTCGCCCCGGCGGACGGGGTCCGCACCACCCGTGGTGTGTATTGCAACAACGCCCACGTCGAGTTCGACAATAACGAGCGCCAATAAAGCGGTGGGTCCACTCCCGTCGCTAGAGCTGGTCGCCGCCCACCGCGAAGGTGTCGCAGGCGGCGGCTCCGTCGCTGTAGCCGCGGCTGAACCAGCGCTGGCGCTGCTCGCTCGAACCATGGGTCCACGTCTCCGGGGTTACCTGCCCTGCCGTCTGTGACTGGATTCGGTCGTCCCCGATGGCCGCGGCCGCGTTCAACGCGTCGGCCATCTCGGCATCGGTAATCGGCTTGAGCAGCGGTACCCCGTCCTCATCCACCGCCTCCGTGGCGTTGCCGACCCATGCCCCCGCGAAACAGTCGGCCTGCACCTCGAGGCGCACCGAGTCCGAGGTGGGGCCGGTCTGGCTGGTGTCGGCGCGGGAGAACGTGCCGGACAGGTTCTGGATGTGATGTCCCCATTCGTGCGCGACCACATACAGCTGGGAGAGCGGGCCGGCGGTCGCGTTGAAGCGGGTGCGCAGCTCGTCGTAGAAGGCGACGTCGAGATAGATCTGCTGATCGGGCGGGCAGTAGAACGGGCCCACGGCGCTCGATGCGGTTCCGCAGCCGGTGTCGACGGCATCCTCAAACAATTGCACCTGCGGTGAGGTGTAGCCGATCCCCATCGCCGGGGCCTCCTCGGCCCAGTAGGCGTCGAGGGCGTCATACGCCCCCTGCACCCGGCACTCCGCGTCGTCGTTGGCTGCCGCCCCGGTTTCGCAATTCTCCAGCGCGCTGTCCTGGCTGGTACCGGCACCGCCACCAGACTGCCCGGCGAGACCGGTGAGGTCGACCCCCAGAAACTGGGAGAGAACGAACAGGGCGACCAGCCCAAGTCCTCCCCCACCCAGGGCGAGGCCGGTCCGCTTGCCGGATTTGCGGACCCCTCGGCCCGATAGTTTCGCGTTGTCGTTAAAAGTCACCCCCCACAATACGACGACCGTCCCGCACCGGCACAGGGGGATGCTGCGGGGCCGCGTTCGTGAAACATCCCCGTCGCAACCGGTTGATACGCTCGGGCAGGCCACCCGGCCGCACCACCCCCGCCACACCACCCCGCACGTTCCGAGGAGTTTTATGCTGACCGCCATCCTCGGGCTGTCGACAGCGGTCTTTTTCGGCGGCGCGGACTTCCTCGGCGGCGTAGCGTCGCGCCGGATCAGCCCCGTTCGGGTCACCGCCCTCAGCGCGCTCGGTGGCCTCGTCATCTTCTGCGTTGTGGTGCCGCTCTTCGGCGGCGTCTGGTCCGCGGCCGCCATCGGCTGGGGCGCCCTGGCCGGGATCGTCGCCTGTGTGTCCGTGTCCATGCTCTACGCGGCGCTGGCCATCGGTCCGATGAGCATCCTCGCTCCCCTCATCTCGGTGGTTTCGGCCATTGTCCCGATGCTGACCGGCCTGCTCGGCGGGGAACGTTTCGCGGCCGCCGGTTACGCCGGGCTCGGCATCGCCCTGTTGGCCGTGATCCTTGTCGGCTTCTCCCCGCAACGCATCGGCTCCGTCCGGCCCACGGCACGCGGCATCCTCCTCGCCGTCGGCGCGGGCACCTCAATGGGTGCCGGGCTGGTGATCTTCACGCAGATGCCCGCCGACTCCGGTTTTGTTCCGCTGGTGGTGCAGCGCACCGTGACCGTCGCCGTGATGTTTGCCGCCGTCGGGGTGATCGCCCTCCGCCAGCGCCACGGCCGCCTCCCCGCTTCCCTGCGCCGTGGCAGCTTCCCCACCGCCACTATCGAGGTAGCCCCGTCCGGCTGGCGCGCGGGGTTCGGCATCGCCCTGGGCGCCGGGGTGTTCGCGGGCATCGCCGACGCGTTTATGCTCGCCGGAGTGCGCACGGGCGACCTCTCCGTGATGGCGGTCCTCGTCGCCATGAACTCCGCGACCACCGCGCTGCTGGCCACGATTGTGCTGCACGAACGCCTGACCCGGCCGCAGCTGCTCGGACTCGCCTGCGCCGTAGTCGCCGTCGCGCTGCTCGCGCTGGGTTAGACCGAATGCCCGCGGGCCCCCACCAACGGGCCCCCCCAACCGTCCAGCCCCGGGTGTTAGCGTGATTTTGCCGCCCAGCAGAGCCGGTTGCGGCCCGACCACCGGGAGGATCCACCGTGAAGGACATCGTCCGCCAGATCATCGTCGCCGTCAGCGCCGTCGCCGCCGTCGTCGGGGCCTTCGTTGGTTCCGGAGCGGCAGGGGGTACCCCCATCCAGGATGCCGCCGGCGGTGCTCTCAGCGCCGACGCAACCCCCATCGCCCCCGCTGGCCCCGCATTCTCGATCTGGTCGGTCATCTACATCGGCCTGCTCGCCTACGCCGTCTGGCAGCTGCTGCCCGGCCAGCGCGCCGACCCCCGCCAGCGCCGCCTCGGTTACCCGATCGCTGCCTCCCTACTGCTGAACGCCGCCTGGATCCTCAGCATCCAGTTCGACGCCCTCCCCCTCAGCGTCCCGGTTATTGTGCTGCTGCTCGCGGTGCTGGTCTGGGCGTTCCGCATCACGCTTGCCACCCGCCCGCGCACCTCTGTCGAGGCAATCGTCGTCGACGGCACCATTGGTCTCTACCTCGGCTGGGTGTGTGTGGCAACCGCCGCGAACATCGCCGCGTTCCTCACCGACATCGGCTTCCGCGGCTTCGGCATGTCGGTGGATGTCTGGGCCGTGCTGGTCATCGCAGTGGCCGGGGTGGTGGGCGTGCTGCTCGCCCTCGACGGCAAAGGCCGCTTCGCCCCAACTCTCTCACTCTGCTGGGGCCTCGCCTGGCTCGCGATCGGCCGCCTTACCGGCGACCTGGTCTCCATTCCCGCTGCGGTCACCGCGATTGTCGCGATCGTCGCCGTGCTGGCGGTGACCGTGCTCTGGCGCCTCCGCTACGGCCGCAACCTGCCCGGCGGCCCCGGCCTCAACTCGGGTGTGCGGCTCGGCTCGTCCAGCTGAACGCATCCATCAACGGCAGCCCGATGCGGTCGTCGAAGATGAGCGACGGCGTGGGGCAACGGTGTCGAGAAATCTTTCGCCGACAGCGATCTAGCCAGCGGAATGCCGGCCGTGCTCTTAGGCTTGGTGGATGTCTACAATCAACCTCACCACCGACGACTTTGAGAAGACCGTCCTCGACTCCGGCATTGTGCTGGTGGACTTCTGGGCCGAATGGTGTGGCCCCTGCAAGCAGTTCGGCCCCATTTACGAAGAGGCCAGCAACAGCAACCCCGACATCACCTTCGGCAAGATCGACACCGAGGCAGAGCAGCAGCTTGCCGGTGCCGCCGGGATCACCTCGATTCCCACGCTGATGGCGTTCCGCGACGGTGTCCTCGTTTTCTCCCAGCCCGGCGCCCTTCCTGCCCCGGCCCTGAACCAGGTCATCGACGCCGTCCGCGGCCTCGACATGGACCAGGTGCACAAGGACATCGAGGCCCAGCGCGCGGCTGCCGCCACCCCGGCAGCGGAGTAACACCGGACCTCACCAACAAGGGGATCCGGTTCCTGGCCACCAAATTCTGGTGACACAGGAACCAGATCCCCTTGTCTGCGTTAGTCCCGGTGTCGAATGCTGCGGGGCGCGGGATTCTTAGTCCTCGTCGGTGATCAGGTTCAGCTTCACCGGCACGTTGCCGGTGGTCGCGCGGGAATACGGGCAGACCGCGTGGGCCGCCTCGAGCAGCTCCTGGCCGGCCGCGGGGTCAACCCCGGGAATCTGGGCGCTGATGGTGGCCTCGAAGTTGAATCCCTCTGCCATGCTGCCGAGCACGTTCAGCTCGAGGGTGACGGCGGAGTCGGTGGTGTCGATCTTGCGTGAGCGGGCGAGGCCCTTGATGGCGCTATGGAAGCATGCGGCCCAGCCGGTGGCGAACAGCTGCTCCGGGTTGGTTCCTGGTCCACCGTCGCCGCCCATTTCCTTGGGAACGGACAGCTCGACCTTGAGGCGGTCGTCACTGGTGACCGCCGTTCCGGTGCGGCCGCCCCAGGACGATGCGGTTGCCGTGTAGATGACGTTGCTCATGTCTGTCTTCTTTCGCTTATGGATGTTGCGGTGTGACGCAGCATACGTGCTTCACATTTGAAACAAACCTGAAAAGCGTCTTGCTATTCCCGGTGAGGAAATTTACACGGGAAACCGCAGGCTTCGACTCCCGGCCACGGGCACCGGAGACGGGTTGTACATTCTCGCTTCCCGCATGCACCCGCGCTGCGCTAGCCTCTTGTGAGATTGTCTAGACAATCGAAGACGGCGTCGTCGATGGTGCGACCCCGAGCCAGAGGATTGGACCCGGCGTATGACCCACTCGACGACATTCCAGGTCGCGGGCGCTCCCGTGAGTTTCGGGGTGTTCGAGATGACACCGGAGGGCGCAGCGGTGCTCGACCCGGACGACCTCCTCGAGATCCTCCACAGCACCGGGCACACCGGGGTCGACCTTGGTCCGCTCGGCTACTTCGGCCGCGGGGCAGAGCTTCGTGATCGCCTTGCCCGCTGGGACCTCGCGCTGGCGGGAGGATGGGTCGAGTTACCGTTCAGCGACGACGACGCCTTCGCTGCCGCCCTCCCCGAACTCGACGATGCCCTCACCGTCTTCAGCGACGCGGCCGAAGACTCCCCGGCGCTGCTGCCGAAGCCCACTCTCGCCGACCACGGATCCCCCGCCCGCAAGGGTGCACCCGGTCGTGGCCACGAGGTCGATTCCCTCACTTCCGCCGATTGGGGTCGCCTCGTCCGCAACGTGGCGGTCGCCGCCGGGCGGGTGCGCGCGGCGGGGTTCGAACCGACCTTCCACCACCACGCCGGAACGTTCGTCGAATCCCCGGACGAGATCGACCGTTTTCTCACCGACGTCGACGTCGACCTGACCCTCGACACCGGCCACCTCCTCGTCGGCGGCGGAAACCCGCTCGACGTGCTTTCCCGCTGGGGATCGCGGGTCAACCACGTGCACCTGAAGGACGTCGACACGGCAGAGCTCTCCCGGGTGCTTGCCGCGGGCGGCGGAATGACCGACGTCTGGTCGTCCGGGGCATTCGTCGCGTTCGGCGACGGTGCCATCGACCTCGCCGGGGTGATGGCGACGCTCGACGCCCAGCGGTTCGACGGCTGGATTGTGATCGAACAGGATGTCCTCCCCGCCGCAGACATCCCCCTCGGTGAATTTCGCGATCAGCGCGCCGCCGACCAGAAAACCAACCGCGATTTTCTCCGCGCGTGGCAGTAACCCCTCCGCACTCGAACACGCAGCCCCGCACCCACCTCAACCCAGCCCAAGCCCCACCCGACCCGACCCGACCCGACCAAAAGGATCCCCACAATGCCAGCTCACCCCCTCCGCTTCGGACTCATCGGAACCGGGCGCATCGGCCAGGTGCACGCGGCGAGCATCGCCGCCGACCCGGGCGCCGAGCTCGCCTGGATTGCCGACGTATTCGTGGAGGGCGCGAGAACCACCGCCGCCCGCTACGGGGGCAAAGCAACAGATGACGTCAACGAGCTGCTCGTGAGTGGGGCGGTAGATGCCCTGCTGGTCGCCTCCCCCACCCCGACCCATACCGACCTGATCTCACGGGCGGTGGAGGCCGGCATCCCCGTGCTCTGCGAAAAGCCGATTGACCTCGACATCGATCGGGTCGAGGAATTGCGGCCGCGTGTGAACGCGTCGGGCGTTGCCGTCGCGATCGGCTTCAACCGTCGTTTCGACCCGGCATTCGCCTCCGTGCGCGCCCGCGTCGAGGCGGGCGAGATCGGCGCCCTCGAACAACTGGCGATCATCAGCCGCGATCCCTCGGCCCCGCCGGCCGACTACGTGGGGGTATCCGGCGGCATCTTCCGCGACATGACCATCCACGACTTCGACATGGCCCGGTTCTTCCTGCCGGACATCGTTGAGGTGACCGCGGTCGGCAGCACCCTCTTCGATGCCGGCGCGCGCACCCACGGCGACTTCGACACCGCAACCACCGTCCTGCGCTCATCAACGGGGGCGACCGTGTCGATCACCAACTCCCGCCACAGCGCCGTCGGTTACGACCAGCGGCTCGAAGCCTTCGGGGCCAGAGGAATGCTCCAGGTCGCCAACGCCGGCACCAGCCTGGTCAGCTTCTCCGGGGCATCCATCGTGGAGGCGCGGCCGCCGTACCAGGACTTCTTTCTCGAGCGCTACGCCGAGGCGTACGCGGCCGAGCTGCGGGAGTTCATCAAACTGGCTCGGGGCGAGGCATCCACCAGCCCCTCCTTCGACGACGGCAGGGCGGCGCTGATTCTCGCCGACGCCGCCCAGCGATCGGCCACGGAACACATCGTGGTGGCGGTCGACCTGGCGTGAGGCACACCGGAGTGGCGCGACCCGGGCCTTTCGGGACCCGCGCTTTTCTGGCGGCCCCGGCCTGGCACGACCGTCCCGCCACCGCGCCGGTTGGGGTGCACGAATGCACGCGCGCAGCTCGGTGATGGGGTTCGGCATCTAACGCCGTTGTTGTGGCCAAGTCAAGACTCCGATACAGAAAATCGGGGTTGACAGAATGTATAGACAAACTATTTCTGCATCCACTAACCTGACCAAACGCTCGATCGACAGTGTTGTCTACAGTCGAGAACCAGGTTCACCGAAGAACCGCACCTCTCAGCGGGGTGAGGCATCCTCGTCGAATCCTCTCGACGTCTACAGTGGCAACTGACGACGTGGGTCCCCCCTTTCCGTAATGGAAGCACCCAAGAGAGGTTTCACATCATGATGAAGAAAATCATTGCGGGCGTCGGCATCGTTGCCGCAGCCGCCTTGGTTCTGACCGGCTGTTCCGGCACCGGCCAGGAGACCAGCACGGACGATGGCGCGAAGCTCGACCTGACCTACGCGGTCGTCACCCACTCCGGCCCCGGCGACGCGTTCTGGGACCGGGTCAAGTCTGGCGCGGAGAAGGCCGGTGACGACTACGGCGTCAAGATCACCTACAACTCCGACGCCGACCCCGCCAAGCAGTCCCAGCTGATCGACAATGCTGTCGCCCAGAATGTGGATGGCATTGTGGTGTCGATGGCCAACCCCGATGGTGTCGAGTCGAGTGTGAAGCGCGCGGTCGAAGCCGGTATCCCCGTTGTCACCATCAACTCCGGCATCGAACGCTCCGCGGAGTTCGGCGCGATCACCCACGTTGGCCAGAGCGAGACGGTGGCCGGCGAGGCCGTGGGCACCCGGCTCGGCGATGCCGGCCTCGGCAACGTGCTCTGTGTTATCCAGGAGGCCGGCAACGTTGGCCTTGAGGAACGGTGCAAGGCCGCAGCATCCACCTTCGGCGGCTCAATGCAGAACCTCCAGGTCGACGGCACCAACGATGCAGAGGTGAAGGCGACGATCAAGTCCAAGCTGCAAGCCGACACCACCATCGACGGTGTGCTCACCCTCGGCGGCCAGTACGCCATCGACGCGGTCGGTGCTGTCGA
This sequence comes from Glaciihabitans sp., assembly GCA_025463465.1. GTDB lineage: Bacteria > Actinomycetota > Actinomycetes > Actinomycetales > Microbacteriaceae > Glaciihabitans. The sequence continues at coordinate 8,134 of JAODAO010000012.1, forward strand.
CGAGTCCGGTAGCGCCGCCCAGGTCGCAACCTTCGACCTGTCCGATGACGTCGTCTCGGACATCGAGGCTGGATCGATCCTGTTCGCCGTCGACCAGCAGCCCTACGTGCAGGGGTTCATCGGTGTGACGGCGCTCTACCTGCGCTCGACCAACGGAAACGACCTCGGTGGCGGGCAGCCGGTCTACTCCGGTCCCGCCTTCGTCACCAAGGACAACGCGGCCCAGGTCGCCAAGTTCGCCGCCAACGGAACTCGATAACGCTCACCCGGCACCCGGGTGGGGTTGGCAGCACAGCGCCAACCCCACCCGTTTCCCTCAACCACTAGGAGTCAGCGTTGACAACCACAGACATCGTGACTGCAGCAACCAGGCCGCGGCTTGAACGTCGTCCCTTCCGGCGTTTCCTCGCCCGCCCCGAGATCGGAGCGCTCGTCGCCGCCCTCGCGGTCCTGGCCTTCTTCTCGATCTACACCAGCAACTTCCTCACCCTCGCCGGGGCCGGCGTCTGGCTCGAGTCGGCATCCACCTTCGGCATTATGGCCGTCGCCGTGGCCGTGCTGATGATCGGCGGGGAGTTCGACCTGTCGGCCGGGGTAATGACCGGTTTCAGCGCCCTGATCGTTGGGGTTCTCACCACGCATTACGGCCTGAACGTCTGGATCGCCGTAGTCATCTCGCTCGTCACGGCCCTCGCCGTTGGTGCGCTGAACGGCATCCTGGTGATGCGCACCGGACTGCCCAGCTTCATCGTGACGCTCGGGACGTTTTTTGTCCTGGCGGGCATCGACCTCGCGCTGACCAAGGTCATCACCGGGCAGGTCTCCATTCAGGGGATGGCGAAGATCCCGTTCTACGACTCGATCCAGCCGCTGTTCGGCGCGTCCATCCGAATCGGTGGGGGCGTGTTCTACGTCTCGGTCCTCTGGTGGTTCGCCGTCACAGCCATCGCCACCTGGGTACTGTTGCGCACCCGCGCCGGCAACTGGATCTTCGCGGTCGGCGGCGCCCTGCACTCCTCCCGCCAGGTGGGGGTGCCAATCCTCAAAACCAAGGTTGGCCTCTTTATGACAACCGCCGGCGCTGCCTGGCTGGTTGGCATGATCTCGCTGTTTCGCACCTCGACGGTGCAGGCCAACACCGGCGTCGGCCAGGAATTCATCTACATCATCTGCGCCGTGGTGGGGGGATGTCTGCTGACCGGAGGTTTCGGCTCCGCAATCGGGGCCGCCCTCGGCGCCCTCATCTACGGGATGGTGTTCCAGGGCATCACCTTCGCGCAGTGGGACACCAACTGGCTGCGTACCTTCCTCGGAGTGATGCTGCTGCTGGCGGTGCTCCTCAACCACTGGGTCCGGATTCGAGCAGGAGGAAACAAATGACCGACGTAGCCACCACCACGCTGCCCATCATCGAGGTCAAGAACATCGGCAAGCGTTACGGCGCGATCAACGCGCTCAGCGGCATTTCCACCTCCGTGTTCGCCGGCCAGGTCACCTGTGTGCTCGGCGACAACGGTGCGGGTAAGTCGACGTTTATCAAGATCCTCGCTGGCTCGCATTCACCCAGCGAGGGTGAGTTGCTGCTGGACGGCGAACCGGTGCATTTCACCTCCCCGCGGGCGGCGCTCGACGCGGGCATCGCGACCGTTTACCAGGACCTCGCCGTGGTCGCTTTGATGCCCGTCTGGCGCAACTTCTTCCTCGGCTCCGAAATCACCAAGGGCTGGGGGCCGCTACGGCGCCTCGACGTTGCGGCGATGAAGTCGATCACGAAGGTCGAGCTGGCGAACATGGGCATCGACCTGCGCGATGTCGACCAGCCCATCGGCACCCTCTCCGGCGGCGAGCGCCAGTGTGTGGCGATCGCCCGCGCCGTCTACTTCGGCGCTCGGGTGCTGATCCTCGACGAACCCACCGCCGCCCTCGGGGTCAAGCAGTCCGGTGTGGTGCTCCGCTACATCGCTCGCTCCCGCGACAAGGGGCTCGGTGTGGTTTTTATCACCCACAACCCCCACCACGCCTTCCCCGTCGGCGACCGGTTCCTGCTCCTCAACCGGGGCACCAGCCTCGGTACGTTCGAGAAGAAGGACATCACCATCGGTGAGCTCACCAGCCTGATGGCCGGAGGTGCGGAGCTCGACTCGCTCGCGCACGAGCTCGAGCGTGAACTCGGCTCCAACTCTCCGCTGGTGGCCGAGCTGCAGCAGGAGGCTACCTCCGACCGCCCCGCTCGGTGATCGTCACCCAGCAATCATCGAGCGGCAGCCGGTAGACGACGACCGGTAAGCGACGGCGTTTCGATGGAAGCGGTGGGGCGGTGGCACTTGGTGCTGCCGCCCCTCCGTCGCTGTACGGCCCGCCTTCGATGTGGTCGCTGCCCACAAACAATTCCGGCGCCCCCGGGGTTCATTGGGGGAGAATAGGAGGATGGGGTGGTTCCGCAGTCGGGGTGTTGACGTGGGCAGCTTTGTCGCCCCACCGCCGGTGGCTCCCGCCCCGGTTGCCCGTGTTGTCGCTGACGGCGCCCTGATCGGCGGATCGGTTGTGCGGATGATCCTGCGCAATCGTGTGGTTGTTGATGTGCTGCGGGAGCGGGCATTCTTCGACAGGGCCGCGCTTTCCGACTACGCGGCGCAGGAACTCCAGGCCCTGGCAGCGCAGGAACAACAATCGGCGGAACGCATCAGCGTTCGCCGGGACGAGCAGCGGGCGGCACCTGACTATGCGGGTCTCGACCTGCCGAAGCTGCAGGAGACTCTTCGGCGGGAGCGAATCCACCGGGAACTGTCCGCCGCCTTCATCTCCTGGGCCGCCGACGCGGACCGCCTTGCGATCATGGTGGAAACGGCGCGGGACGACGCCTGGTCAGAGATCGGGCCGGTGCTGATCGCTGGCGCCGAGCAATCGGTGCGGTTGAGCGGTCCAGGCCATTACGGCGACGACGGCAATTACGACGGCAACGGCAACGACCGCGAGGATCGCCTCTTCGACCTGATCACCATAGACCTGCCCCAGCTCGCCGAGGAGAGCCTGCGTAGACGGTGACTGCGCCTCGAAACCGAGCGTCGAATTCATCCCCGCTACCGAGGCCCCCGCTGCCATAATGAGGCATGACCTTCGCGGGGATCCCCCAGCGTGCCGCGGTCGCCGCGGGTATTTGCGTGCTGCTGGCGCTCACCACGGCGGGTTGCGCCCGGGAGCCGTCGATCCCGCCCTTCGAACGCGCGCAAGTGCCGTCGGACACCCTGCCTGCTAACTTCGGGGCCGACTCCTCCGTTGACCTCGACACCATGCGGCTGCTCGCCGAATACGAGGGGCACCTGTACTACATCGCCCAGGACACCATTCCTGGGTCACCGGCCGTGTGCGTCTACATCGTCGACACGTCAACGCCCGATTCCACGGCATCCACCTGCAGTCCCCTGCCCGTGTGGATGGGGATGGGCGACGTGGAGGTGCGGGTCGTTTTCGCCGGCGATCCCACGCCTGCCGGGATGGTGCGGGTGGCGCCGAACCTCCTTGTGAATGCCAGTCCGGGCGGCGGCACCTGGGTGGAATCGGGCTGATCGAGCCGGACTCGCCCAGATCTGGGCAGTTTGGGCAGTTTTGGGCAGTGCGATACTGGGGCCATGTCCTCCGCCGGCACGGCACAGCGCGCGATACTGGCGATGCTCATCAGCGGTCCCGTGATGTTGGGTGCGAGCGGCTGCGCCCGGGATGCCGTCATTCCCGCGTTCGAGCGGGAGCAGACGGAGTCGGACGTCCTTCCCGAGGATGTCGCCCCCGGTGCGGATGTTGACCTTGGCAGCATGCGCCTGCTCGCGGAGCACAACGAGCTGGACTACTACCTCGCCCAGGACACCATCCCCGGTTCCCCGGCGGTCTGCCTGTATGCGGTTGAGCCCGGTATCGGCTGGACGTCGACCTGCGACACGCTGCCGTTTTTCCTGAACATGGGACCAACAGAGGTGCAGGCCGTGTTCGCTTCCACGGAGACACCCCACGGATTGGAACGCCTGTCGCCCAACCTGATCCTGGTCGCCGAGCCGAGGGGTGGGACCCGGTTCGACGAGAAGTGACCACTGCACCACACCGGGACAGCCGGCCAGCACGGCTCACCCCGCCCTTACAGGTGGGTGGACAGTCTCTGGTGGAACCGGCTGCTGCGCTCGTCGAGGCCAACAAACTCCACGGTGCTGCCGTGGGCGCGGTACTTGGTCTCGATGGCGTCGAGGGCCGCCACGCTCGAGGCATCCCAGATCTGCGCGTGGGTGAGGTCGACGATCACCGTCGCGGGGTCGGCGGCGTAGTCGAAGTGCTCGACCAGGTCGTTGCTGCTGCCGAAGAACAGCGGACCACGCACGTCGTAGCGCACCGTCGCGGGATCATCGCCGACAACACGTTCGACCTGGATCACGTGGGCGACCCGGCGGGCGAACAACACCATCGCCAGCAGCACCCCGGCCAGCACCCCGTAGGCGAGGTTGCCGGTGGCGACCACCACCACCACGGTGACGGCCATCACAACGGTCTCGGGGATCGGCATTCTGCGCAGGGTCGAGGGGTGCAGGCTGTGCCAGTCGACGGTCGTGATCGCGACGATCATCATCACGGCGGCGAGCGCGACCATGGGTATCTGCGCCATCACCGGGCTGAGCACGGTGACAAGCAGCAGCAGGACAAGCCCGGCGGCGGCGGTGGAGACCCGGGTGCGGGCCTTGCCGATTTTGACGTTCACCACGGTTTGGCCGATCATCGCGCACCCGGCGATGCCGCCGTAGAAGCCAGCGAGGATGTTCGCCACCCCGAGTGCCCAGGATTCGCGGCCCTTGTGGGAACGGGTTTCGGTGAGGTCGTCAACGAGTTTCGCGGTCAGCAGTGTTTCCATCAGGCCGACGAACGCGATGCTCAGCGCGGTGGGCCAGACGATCTGCAGGGTCTCCAGGTCCAGCGGGACCAGGAACGGGGTGATCCCGGGCAGGGCGCCGGTCATGGGGCCTTCATCCCCCACGTTCGGCACACTCAGCTGGGCGATCACCACCACCAGCGTCACCACCACGATGGCCACGAGGGGTGCGGGCACCGCCGTGGTCAGGCGCGGCAGGACCAGGATGATGACAACGGTGAGCGCGAACAGCGGGTAGACCAGCCACGGCACGTCGATCAGGTGTGGCACCTGCGCGAAAAAGATGAGCACACCGAGTGCGTTGACGAACCCGATCATCACCGAGCGCGGCACAAACCGCATCAGGCGGGCTAGCCCGGTTTTTCCGAAGATGATCTGCACGATGCCGGCGAGGATCACGGCGGGCAGGACGTACTCGACTCCGTTTTCCTTGACCATGGGCGCGATCACCAGGGCAACCGACCCTGCCGCGGCCGTCACCATCGCGGGGCGCCCACCGAGCACGGACATGGTCAGCGCCAGCACGATCGAGGCGACCAGGCTGACGGTCGGGTCGACCCCGGCGATCACCGAGAAGGAGATGACTTCGGGGATCAGCGCGAGGGTTGTCACCACCCCCGCCAGGACCTCGCGGCTGAGCACCCGCGGCGAGCGCAGGACCGAGATGACGGAGGGGTCATCGGCGAACGACGTGGACGTGCGGGTGGGGGATGGCTGTGACGATGGCTGGGGCTGTGACATGGGCGCCTCGCAGGACGGGGCCCGGTGGGCCGGCGGGAGGAAAAGTGCGGCGTTCCGGTAGCTGTTGCATCACCGAGGAAGCCGCATAACGGCCGGTATCGCGAGGCGATCCTAACTCATACGTCGCTCGTCGCCGGGTCGAAGCCGGTAAAGCACGTGGGAGCGGACGGGTGATCCCTCCGGGATGGACGGGTGCTCGAAGTCGTCGGCGGGATCGGTGCGCATCCCGAGTCGCTCCATCACCGCGCGGGAGCGGCGGTTGTCGACGGTGGTGAATGAAACAATCTCGGGCAGTTCGAGGGTGTCGAAGCCGTAGGCGACGACGGCGCGGGCCGCCTCGGTGGCGTAGCCGTTTCCCCAGGCCGGGCGAGCCAGGCGCCAGCCCACCTCGACGCAGGGGGTGAAAGCAGCGGTGAAACGAGGCTCGGAGAGACCGGCGAAGCCGAGGAACTCGCCGTTGTGCTCGATCGCCCAGAGCCCCCAGCCGTCGCTGCTGATCCTGGCGCTGGCCCTGTCAATCATCGCGTCGGACTGTTCCCGGTCCAGCCGGGACGGGAAGTGCCGCATCACCTCGGGATCGGCGTTCATCGCCGCGAACGGGGCACGGTCCGATTCTGTCCATTGCCGCAGGAGCAGCCGTTCGGTGTGAAGGGGTGCTGGTGTTGCGGGAACGGTCACGAGGCCACGATAGTCCCGCCCGCTTTACGGCCCGTTGGCCGGTGACGATGTGGCCGCCGGGAAGATCGCCCCGCTCCTGTTACCGTGACCGTATGAACCGACTGAGTGTCACGATCTGCCTGCTTGCGTCGGCGACCCTTCTCCTGTCCGGCTGCGCCACGGCGGAGGCCGGCGGTGGCGCCACACCAACGGTGTCGGCGACCGCGGAGCCCTCGGCACCGATCACCCCGAGTGCCGCCTCCGCCCCGCCCGCCACACCGGCCGCCGTGGTCGCCTTAGCCATCGGTGCGGCGACCGTGACCAGCATGGATGCCGGCGGCGTCGCGCTGGACAACGCGGCTTTCGCCGACGGCGCCGACGCGATGGTCGCCTTTATCAGCGACGCGATGGGCACGGAGCCGGTCACCTCGCTGACCGGCACATCGGATGGCGACTGCGCAGGACCTGCCACCCTCTATGCCTGGGGTGACGGACTGCTCCTGAGCGACCCGGATATGGAGAACCCGCCCCTCTACACCTGGAAGGTCGAGGCGCGCGCCGCGCAGGCCGGTGACGGCATCCGCCTGGAATCCAGCACCGGCTTCAGCATCGGCGACGACGGTGTCGCCATCCTCGCGGCCCTCCCCGCCGAGCAGTTCATCGACGAGTACGGCGATTCGACCGGCCCGTTGCTCTTCGAGGTGGCCGGCGCCGATGCCGAGGGAACCCCGTATGGCGGCGCCGCGCTCGTGGGCCCGGACGGACTGGTCAGCGCGATCACCGCGCCGGCCTCCCTCAGCGCCTACTACTGCTGAGCGACGTCACGCAGGGAAAGCGCTGGGGTTGTTTCCGGTCGATCAGTTGGCCGCGGCGACAACCTCGAGCAGCTGCTCGCCATACATGTCGAGTTTCTTCTCACCCACGCCGCTGATGCCGCCGAGCTCGGCGATGGAGTCGGGGCGGGAGATGGCGATCCCGCGCAGGGTCGCGTCGCCAAAGATGATGTAGGCGGGCACCGACTGTTCCCGGGCCGCTGCGGCACGCCACTCGCGCAGCTTCTCGAACAGCCCGGATGCCTCGGCGGGCAGGTCGGAGGCCACGGCGGACTTTTTGGCGCGGCTGGTGGTCTTCTCCGGCTCGCGGCGCAGCAGGACCCGCCGGGTTCCGGCGAGCACCTCCGCGCTGGCGTCGGTGATGACCAGGGTGCCGTAGCCGTCGCCGTGCACGGCCAGCAGGCCCTGGGCGAGTAGTTGGCGCACCACCCCGCGCCATTCGACGTCGCTCAGGTCGGCGCCGATGCCGAACGTGGCGATGGTGTCGTGGCCCTGCTCGCTCATACGTGGGGTGCGTTTGCCGAGAAGGATGTCGATGAGGTGGCCGGCGCCGAAACGCTGGTTGCGCTCACGCTGCAGGCGCACCACCGTGGAAAGCAGTTTCTGGGCGGGGACGGTGCCGTCCCAGCCGGCGGGTGGGCTGAGGCAGGTGTCGCAGTTGCCGCAGGCGGTGGATTCCTCGCCGAAGTAGGCGAGGAGCTGCACCCGGCGGCACTGCAGGGTCTCGCAGAGGGCGAGCATGGCGTCGAGGTGTTGGCCGAGTCGCTGGCGGTGGGCGCGGTCACCCTCGCTCTGGTCGATCATGCGACGCTGCTGCACCACGTCCTGCAGGCCGTAGGCGAGCCAGGCGGTGGAGGGCAGTCCGTCACGACCGGCGCGGCCGGTTTCCTGGTAGTAGCCCTCGACGCTTTTGGGCAGATCAAGGTGGGCGACAAAACGGACGTCGGGTTTGTCGATTCCCATACCGAAGGCAATGGTGGCGACCATCACAACGCCGTCCTCGCGGAGGAAGCGGGACTGGTTGCGCTGGCGCACGCCGGCGTCGAGGCCGGCGTGGTACGGCAGAGCGGTGATGCCCTGCTCGACGAGGAACTGGGCGGTCTTCTCCACAGAGGCGCGGGACAGGCAGTAGACGATGCCGGCGTCGCCGGCGTGCTCGCTGCGAATCAGTGACAGCAGTTGCTGCAGCGGCTGGTTCTTCGTCTCGATGCGGTACTGGATGTTGGGGCGGTCGAAGCTGGAAACGAAGTGGCGGGCCTCGCCGAGGTCGAGCCGGCTCGTGATCTCCTTGTGGGTGACCTCGGTGGCCGTCGCGGTGAGGGCGATGCGGGGGACGGTGGGCCAGCGCTCGTGCAGCACGGACAGTTGCAGATAGTCGGGGCGGAAGTCGTGACCCCACTGCGACACACAGTGCGCCTCGTCGATCGCGAACAGGGCGATGTTGCCACGGTTGAGCAGCTCGGCCGTTGACTCGATGCGCAGGCGCTCCGGCGCCAGGTACAGCATGTCGAGCTCACCGGCGACGTAGGCGGACTCGACCCGGCGGCGCTCGGCCACATCCTGGGTGGAGTTGAGGAAGCCCGCCCGGACACCCACGGCGGTCAGGGCATCCACCTGGTCCTGCATCAGCGCGATGAGGGGCGAGATAACCACTCCGGTGCCCTCACGGACGAGGGCGGGGATCTGGTAGCAGAGCGACTTGCCGCCACCGGTGGGCATCAGCACCAGGGCGTCGCCACCGTTGATGACGTGGTCAATGATCTCGGCCTGCTGGTTTCTGAAAGCGTCGTAGCCGAACGTTCTCTCGAGTACGGAAAGCGCCGGTGTCATGGGTTCCAGTTTACGAGATGCCTCCGACTACCGTTCGCCGGGCGAGGGACAACGTGGAGACGGATATGACAACAGGGCCATTGAGGAGGAGTGGCCAGCGGGCCGGTTCGGATGAGCGGCTCAGCTGAGCCGCGTGGTGAGGTGCACCGTCAGCACGTCGCCGGCGGCACTTTTGCCGACCATTTTCCGCAGCGCGAGGCGCAGCGGCAGCCAGTGTGGCCCGCTGCCCGAGGACATCAGGGTCGCGGCGAACGGGTGGCCGTCCATCGTGCCCTCCACCTTCGCTGGAGCGCGTGTTCCGAGCATTTCCGCGGAGCCGGGCACCGTGAGGTAAAACGCGAACGTGCCATCCACCTCGATGGGCGCGGCGAAGTGGAAGTCCAGCGGGACGGGGTTCTCGAGACGGGCCATAGGTTTCTCCTTGGTAGCGGTTAGCGGGCTATGTCACCAGGTCGGCGATGGCCGGTTCCAGTTCCGTCCAGGTGAAGCTGTAGCCGGCCTGCAGGAGCTTTTCCGGTTGCACCCACCGGCTTTTCAGGACCAGCTCGGGTTCTGTGCGCAGCACCCACATCGCCGGTTCAAGCATCCACCGGAACGCGGGTAGGCCGATTTTCGCGCCAACCCGGCGGCGCAGGACCGCCATCAGGGTGCGGTTGTCGCTGGCGGTCGGGGCGACGAGGTTGACGGCACCGTCGAGGGAGTCGTTTTCGTCGATGAAGTTGATGGCGCCAACCACGTCGTCGATGTGGATCCAGCTGAATTTCTGCCGCCCCTTCGAGCGGTGCTGCGGCGGCCGGCCGTCGCCGCTGGGGTGGGCGCCGATGCCACGGTAGCGACGGTGTGGGAACCACCAGCCGTCAATCTGCGGGCCACCGATGCCAAGCCGGGCGAGGCGTACCAGCAGGTTCGTGGCGGGGCCGTCGCCCAGCACAATCGCCATCCGCAGGGCGACCCGGCGGGTGCCGGGCAGTTCGCCGGCGAAGAATTCCTCTTCCCACAGCCGGGCGATGTCTGCGGAGAAACCGGTGCCGAGTTCGCCGCTCGACTCGGTCATCGGCCGGTCGAGGGAGAACCGGTAGATGGTGGCGGTGCTGGCGTTCAGCCAGAGCCGCGGCGGCCTTGCGCTGGTCTCCACCGCACGGCGCAACTCCTGGGTGGTGGCGGTGCGCGAGCGCAGGATTTCGTCGCGCTCGCTGTCGGTGTAGCGGGCGTTGACGCTTTTGCCTGCGAGGTTCAGCACCAGGTCGGCGCCATCCACCAGCGCCAGGATGCCCGCAGCATCCCCCCAGCGTGCGTCTGGCCCGTTGCGGCCGATGCGCGACACCTCGTAGCCCCTGTCCCGGAGTTCGCGGACGATTCTCTGGCCGATAAAACCGGATGACCCGGCTACTACGGCGCGTGTGTTTAGTTTCCCCACGCGCCAAGACTACGAGTGGACACTACGCCCGCTTCGCTTTTCTTCTCGGGAACACATTTTTCAGGGACACCCGGCTGGAATATTCGATCGATCCGTAGCGGAACAGGCGCACCGCGAGCAGAAGCACCGCGTAGCTGAGCAGGAACAGCTCCGCGATCACAATGGTGGCCTCCCACGGCGCCAGCACCCCAAAACCGTTGCGCAGCATGGCGGTAATCGGGGCCGAATACGGGAAATAGGTGAGCACCTGCACGATCAGGCTCGACGGTTCGGTGATGATCTGGGAGACGGCGTAGAACGGCACGATGATCAGCAGGATCAGGGTGGTGAAGAGGCCGCCGGCGTCCTTGGCCGTTGGCATGATCGCGCCGACCGCCACCAGGGAACCGGTGAACAGGGCGAAGCCGCCGATCAGCAGCAGTGCCCCGACCACCATCTGGCCGGGTTCGAAGCTGAACGTCGACAGGTCGATCTCGGGCAGGCTGAGGGAATCGCGGAAAAAGACGTAACCGATGATCACCGGCACCACAAACACCAGCATCTGCACCAGCCCGATGAAAAACAGGGCCACGATTTTGCCGAGGATCAGCACCGTCGGGTTCACCGTGGTGAGGATCATCTCCATCACCCGGTTCTCTTTCTCCTCCAGGGTCGAGTTCAGCATCTGGTTCGAGAGCATCATGATCACCAGGAAAAAGACCACAACGAACAGGAGTGGGGGCACCACTCCACCGAACCCGGCCGCGACGTCGCCGTCCTTGTAGACCGTGGAGGTGACGTCGATGTCGCCCTGGGCGAGGAACGCGAGGGCGTCGTCACCGATGGTCTGCTGGGCACTGGCCGACAGCAGTGCTGAGGCGACGGCGCCATACTGGCCGTTGTCGAGCAGGCCCAGGTCCTCGCCATACACCTCGGTGGTTTCGGTCAGCGGGTCGGCCGGGTACACAAAGTGGGCATCGCTGGTGCCCTCCCTGACCGCGCTGATGGCTGCACTGTCGTCGGTCACCGCCGTACCGCCGAACGATTCGGCGATGGCGGGGTCGACGTAGCCGGAGGCGTCGCTGTAGGTGAAGGTGATCTCGGCGCTGTCGTCCGGTTCGCTGGCGCCCCCGGAGGCGGACCCGGAGACCCCGGCGAGCGCGAAAACGACGGCGAGGGCGACGGGGACAAGCAGGGCGATGATCCAGAACCGCTTTTTCGACAGGGTGCGGCCGACCTCGAACGAGACGACGGTGCGCAGGTTGTGTTGGGCCATCAGACATCCACCAGTTCGTTCTGTTCGCCGTACACCGTGACGAAGATTTCCTCCAGCGACAGTTTGCTTGTGGTGAAGCTGCGCACCAGGACGCCTGCCGTCACCAGCTCACGCAGGATCACGGCCTCGTCGACCGTGCCGCCACCGGGCAGGACACCGTTGTTGGTGAGGGTGAGTTCTGCGTAGTTGCGCTCGCGGCTGGTCACCTCATACAGCGGCGACGGGGGGATGTCTCCCGCGTAGACCAGCCGGACCATGGTGCCGCCGTACTGGTTCTGCACCTCGGGGATGGTGCCGTATGCCTCGGCGCGCCCCCCCTTCAGCAGGATCACCCGGTCACAGAGTTTCTCGACCTCCTCCATCTGGTGGGTGACCATCAGCACGGTGGCGCCCGCGTTCTTCTGCTCCTCGATGATGTTCATCAGCAGGCGCCGGTTCACCGGGTCGAATCCCTTGGTGGGCTCGTCCAGGATGAGCAGCTCGGGGTTGTTCATGATGGTGACGCCCAGCTGCACCTTCTGCTGCTGGCCGCCGGAGAGTTTGTCCAGCCGGGTTTTGGCCTTGTCGCCGAGGCCAACCCGTTCGAGGTAGTTCGTCGACCAGTCGCGGGCGGTCGTTTTTCCCAGGCCCTTAAGCCGTCCGAAGTAGGACATCACCTCCAGCACGGTCTCCTTTTTGTAGAGGCCGCGCTCCTCGGGAAGGTACCCGAGGCGAACGTCCCCCTCCGGCTCGAACGGCTTTCCATCGATGTGCAGGATGCCGCCCGTCGGCCGGTAGATGCCGAGCAGGGCGCGCAGGGTTGTGGTTTTGCCTGAACCGTTCGAGCCGAGAAAGCCGAACGTCTCCCCCCGGTTCACCTCGAAGGACAGGTCCTCCACCACGGTGGCCTGGCCGAAGTCCATTCGGAAGTTTGTGATGTGGACGAGTGGTTCGGCGTCAGATGGCGTCATGCTCAACACCATAATCGTGCCCGTCGGGGCGGGGAAGAGTTGGCGACAAATTCTCACCCCTGGCGGTGGCGCCGGGTGCGCGGAAGCTGGATGTCTATTCGGTGGAGTCCAGCGGACCCGCGAAAGCCAGCGCATCGATGTCGCCGATGGTCGTTGTGGTGCCGTGGTAGCCCGGTTCGTACGGCAGCCCGGCGCGGTCGTCTGGGTAGACCTGCAGCTGGCAGGAGATCGCCTCGAGGGGGTAATCGTCCTTCAGCGTTGTGCAGAGCTCAAGGTCGAGGGTCTCCCAGTACGGGCTGTCTGCGGTGTCAACCGCTGCCATGAAGTTGAGCGCCTGGGTGCGCAGGTCGACGTAGTTGGGAATGTCGGCGGTGGCGATCCCCTCGTTGTAGCGGTAATGGAAGTACATGTTCATCGTCTGGCCGCCCTGGTTGGCGGTTTCATAACCGACGATCTGAAACAGGAAGTCCCGTTTGGGCTCGCTCGAACCGCCCTTACCACCGAGCGCCCCTGACGACCGGTCCTGTTCGGCGGCGGCAGCGGCGCCCTGCGCTGAGCCGATCCACCCTCCCAGGAGAAGAGCACAGACGATGACCAGCGCCAACGCCAGGATGGATTCACGTGGGGTAAGGGCTCTGCGCCGCAATGGGGACGAAGACGAAGACGAAGACGCAGCGGGGAGTGGGGCATGGCGATCGGGGGATGACATGAGTGGCCTTCGGCTCGTAACGCTCGGAAACGCGGATGGCGAACTGGCGCAGCTGCCCCTCCCGGCGAGAACGCCCACGGACACTTCGAACTCTCACACCGATTCGGCGCACGCGGAATGGCTTGTGGCCACAACCGTTACCGCCCCGGGCCAACCCCGGCCGTGCCTGGCGGTGGTTAGTCGACCCGCGGGGATGTCGGCAGCGGAACCACAACATCCACCCGGCGGGTCGCGCTGTACGACGTGCGGCGGAACAGGGCCAGCACCGCCCACGCGTACAGGGGCAACAGGATGAGCGCGAGGATAAGGCTCTCCGGTGATCCATTGGCCTCGGTGACGTTGGCGAAGCCCAGCGCGGGGATGCCGAACGCGAGCACGTTGGTGAGGACGTGCACCCCGATGGCCGCCTCGAGGCCACCGGTTCGCAGCGTCAACCACGCAGCGACAACGGCGAAGACCACGATCTCGGCGAGGCCCCACCAGTTGTAGGCGTGGCCGAGGGTGAAGGGGATGACGGAGGCGACGAGCGCGACAAGGGGCCAGCGCAGCCAGCCGCCGACGGCCTGCATCACAAAGCCGCGGAACACGTACTCCTCGGCGCTGGCCTGCAGGGGAACCAGCAGCAGGATCACCACAAGGCAGGCGAGGTAGGTGGATGTTGGGGTACTGGGTTCGCCGAGCGAATCACCGGTGATCGCCGGGGCGATGATGTAACCGATGAGACTCTGGACGGCCATGTAGGCGATCGCGGGCAGCAGGGCGATGGCGAGCCAGCGCCAGCGAAGGTGCCCGGCCACCGACGACAACCGGCCGAAGGGCCCGGCACGCACGATCAGGCGGGCCAGCCAGAGCGCGGGGATCATCACGGCAAGACCGCCGAGCAGCGACACCAGGGTGTACGGGTTGGTTATCACCACGTTGAGTTCAACAAGTTGCCTGCTGTAGTCGGCGTAACCGGCACGGTCGAGGGTGACCTGGGCGACAACCTCGACAACGGCGACCACCAGCAGGGTCATGATGACAAACAGGACAAAGGCGACAACGAGGACGAGCAGCGGTTTCCACCAGCGGTAGCGGCGGTCGGTGCGGTCGAGGCGGTGGTACGCGACGCCGTCCTGGTTGGGAACGGTGGCGGCAGTTACGGTGCTGGTTGTCACCCGGCGATCCTAACGGCGACCGCTGGAGCGGCGCTGCGTATGTCCGTGCGTATGCCGCTGCGATGCCCCCGCGATGTGGGTGCGCCGGCATCGGCAACCTCTGCACATCCCTCGCCGGGCTGGGACATGGTCGAGTAGTATTCGGAACATTCGTGAGCGTTGGGGAGGCTCCATGGGTCGGCAGGTTGTACGGGTATCGGTCGCGCTGATTGGTGCCCTGGCGCTGGCGGGGTGTGCCGCAAACGCAGAACCGGTTGCTTCGGCGTCGCCGACATCCACCGCATCGTCGGTCGACCGGGAAGCGTGTGAGGCCAGCAATGACGTTCGGACGATCGTCGCGAACGCGGACGTTGGTGTCAGCGACGGTCGGATGGCAACGCAGGAGCAGCAGGGTTGGTACCGGGTTGCCGCGCGGGTGCTCGATCGGGTGCAGACCAGCGGCGATGGTGCGGTCAGTGACGCGATCGCTGCGCTGAAGGAGGCAGCACCGGCGGAGGCGCCGGGCGCGATGGGAACCGTCGCCATCGGGTCGGACGAGTGGAACAGCGGCCTCCAGTTACTGTCAGACGCCTGCGACGACGTTGGCGTTGAGGCGGCCATCATGATGTTCACCGGCGGATAACGTAACAGCGGTCAGTTATCTCCGGAACGACGGTCGGATAACGCGGATTTGCGCGGTTTTCGGCGAGATTTTGTGCGAAATCGTCTTTCGGGCGGTTGACCCCGGCGCGTAGCTTTGATCCTGTTTCGCTGAGGATCAGGTCGCTTATGCTCGCCGTTTTTGTGGGGGTCACCAGCGCGTTGGTTTTTGGCGCGGCGGACTTCCTGGGCGGGCTCGGCTCCCGCCGGATCAGCCCGCTGCGGGTGGCGGCCGTCGCCGGAACCGTTGGGCTCGGTGTCCTGTTGCTGGCGTATCCTGCCATCGGCGGGGTGTGGTCCTGGAGCACGGTCGCCCTCGGTGCCGTCGCGGGGGTCTGCGGCGCCTTCGCGGCGACCCTCCTCTACGCCTGCCTCGCCACCGGACCGATGAGTATCCTCTCGCCGCTCACCGCGGTGGTCTCGGCGCTGGTGCCGGTCGGGGTGGGTTTGTCATCGGGTGACCGGCTCGGCCGCGCCGGCTATCCCGCTATCGCCCTCGCGCTGGTCGCGGTGGTGCTGGTGGGTTTTGTGCGGGAGAAGAACTCGGTGCGGCCAACTGTGCCCGGCATCCTGATGGCCGTGGGTGCCGGCACCATGATCGGGGTGTTCCTGGTGGTGGTGGCCCGCACCCCGCTCGAGTCCGGGATCGTGCCGCTGGTTGTGCACCGGGCCGTCAACGCCAGCCTGGTCTTCCTCACCATCGGTGTGCTCGCGTGGATCGGCCGGCGCAAATCCCGCAGCATCGCGACGGCCTCCGGCGCAACCGTCCTCATCGCCATGGGGCCGCCTCCCCCGGCCGTCCCGAAGCTGAGCCTGTGGCGTCCGGGGCTGGCGTTTGCGGTGGCGTGCGGGGCGGTGGATGCTTTCGCCACGGCGGCCCTGCTTTACGGGCTGCGGGTCGGCCAAATGTCGGTGATCGCGGTGCTCACCGCCCTGTATCCGGCCGGAACCATCCTGCTGGCCGCCATCGTGTTGCGGGAACGGATCGCGGTGGTGCAATATGTGGGACTCGGCTTTGCCGTCACCGCCGGGGTGCTGTTCACCCTGTCCTGAGTGCGCGTCGCCTCCGCGGGAGGGGCCAACGCGTAACGGGATGGATTGTGGCGGGGTCGTCTTCCTTCACAGCTGACCGCGGAAGGCCGTCCGGCGTCCGTAGAAAGTGAGAAGGAGCGCAACAACACCGAAAGCGATCATGATGCCGGCGAGCACCAAACCGTCGAACCGTGTCAGCACCAGCGCGCCGAGGATTCCGGCGATGAAAATCGCCACGTTGAAGGCCACCGGCAAAAACGAATTGGCGACGTCGGAGTCTTTTCCACCGGTGGTGGTCAGGGCGGCCTGCAGCTGGGCGGAGGCCCCGCCAAAGGTGATCCCCCAGAGGGCTGTGCCGACGATGATCGCGGGTGTCGAGTTGTGCCCAACCAGCAGGACAACGCCCGCGAGGATGAATACGGCGACGCTGCCGTGCAGCAGGGCACGTGGGTGGCGGTCGAGGATGGCCCCCGTTGCCACGATCCCGCCCACCGATGCGACGCCGAAGATGAACAGTTGCACATCCACGGTGAGGGTGCTGGCTGTGGCCTGGAGGTAGGGCGAGATGTAGGTGTAGATGGTGTTGTGGGCGAGCATCCAGGCGAAGATCACGGCGAGAATCACCGCGACACCGGGGATCCGGAACACCCGGATCACCGGCAGTCGGGACGCCCCCGCCTGCCCGGGCGCCGCGGGCGCGATCACGGCGATCACCGCGACGGCAATGATCGCGACGGCGCTGAGGCCAACGAATGCCCAGCGCCAGTCGAAGGTCGTCCCGAGCCATGAGCCGAGCGGGGTGCCGAGGGCAAAGCCGACCGGGGCGCCGGTCGACACAATCGACAGGGCGAGGCCGGCCCGGTGCGGTGGACTGATCTTCCGGCCGTAGGCGGCGAGCATGCCCCAGATGATCCCGGAGAACGCGCCGGCGATGAAGCGCGAAATTAGCGAGAGCGCAACGTCGTGGGAGATTGCCGTCACACTGTTGGCAACGATAAGCCCCGCTATGCCCACCAGCAGAAGCGGTTTGCGCGGCATCCCCCTGGTGAGGGTGATGGCGGGGATGGTGACAATGACGGTCCCGAGGGCGTAGGCGCTGACGAACAGCCCGACGGTGCCTTCGCTGGTGTTCATTCCGTTGGCGATGACCGGGAGCAGGCCGGCGGGCATGGTTTCCATTGCGACCAGGACGAACCCGACCACGGCGAGCGCAACCAGGGTGGCAACGGGTAGCCGACGTACCCTCTCGGCGGCGATCGGCGGTAATACGGGGGTGCTGGTGTCCACGAGATTCCTCGAAGTGGGCACGCCCGAACCGTCGGCGGTGTGCCGGGCGGTTCGGGCGTGCGGGGTTTGGGCGTGCGGGTTGTGGGGTGCAGGTTGGCCCATCGGTGAGACCGATGGCAGGGCCGCGGATGCGACCGGATTAGAGGGTGAGCAGCACCTTGGTGGCGCGGCGTTCGTCCATCGCCCTGTAGCCCTCTGCGGCTTCCGCGAGGGAAAGGGTGAGGTCGAATACCTTTCCGGGGTCGATGCTGCGGTCCCAGATCAGGTTGATGAGTTCGGGGAGGTACTGGCGCACCGGGGCCGGCCCACCGTGCAGGTGCACACTGGTGAAAAACAGGTTGAGGCCGTCGAGTTCAACCCCGTGGGAGACGCCGACGTAGCCGACATAACCACCGGGACGGGTGGCGTTGATCGCCTGCCACATCGATTCCTGGGTGCCAACGGCCTCGACGGTGCCGTGGGCGCCGTATCCCCCGGTGATCTCCTTGACCCGTGCAGCACCCTCGTCGCCGCGTTCCTCGATGACGTCTGTCGCACCAAACGCTTTGGCCAGCGCCTGGCGTTCCGGGTGGCGGCTGAAGATGATGATCCGTTCGGCGCCGAGCTGCTTGGCGGCGAGAACCGCGCACAGGCCGACGGCGCCGTCACCCACGATGGCGATGGTTTTCCCTGGCCCGGCTTCGGCGGCGACGGCGCCGTACCAGCCGGTGCCGAGCACGTCGGAGGCCGCCATCAGCGACGGGATGAGGTCGGCTGCTGGCTGTCCAGGGGTGGCGACCAGGGTGCCATCGGCGAGGGGGATGCGGGCCAGTTCGGCCTGGGTGCCGATCGCGCCCATCATGACGTTGTGGATGCAGCGGGACTGGTAACCGGCCAGGCAGATCTCACACGTGTTGTCGGAGGCGACGAACGAGCCGACGACGAAGTCACCGACCTTGACGGTGGTGACGTCTGCTCCGATTTCTTCGACCACCCCGATGTACTCGTGTCCCATCGCCTGCGGGGTGCCGGCGAGCGGTTCGGCACCACGGTATGGCCACAGGTCGGAACCGCAAATGCAGGTGGCGGTCAGACGGACAATCGCGTCCGTCGCCTCAACAATCTCCGGGGCATCCCGTTCTTCAACCCGCACATCGCCGGGTCCGTACATCATCACTCCACGCATAGCGTGCTCCTCACGTTCGCAATCTCGTAAGTCCAGTTAAGGCGCTTGGACCATCGGGAGGGAGTGCCTGGCGAGAGGTGTACCAGCAGAGCACCCCGGAGCCTGGCAGCGGGAAGTAACGTCGTTGTCATGGACAACCAATCCGAAGTTCGCGAGTTTCTGATGTCGCGGCGGGCGCGACTGACCCCGGCGGAGGCCGGTCTCCCGGCCGGTCCCAACCGGAGAGTCGCCGGGTTACGCCGCAGCGAGGTGGCGAGCATCGCGGGTGTCAGTGTCGAGTACTACGCGAAGCTCGAACGCGGCGCTATCGCGGGAGCATCCTCATCCGTCCTGGACGCCGTCTCCCGTGCCCTCCAACTCGACGACACCGAACGCACCCACCTGTTCGACCTTGCCAGGGCCGCAGACGGCATCCCCCTCTCCGGCCGGCCACGCCGCCGGGCCAGCAAGACGGTGGCAAACCGGCCGAGCCTGCACTGGGTTCTTTCCACGATCACGGGCGGCATCGCGGTGGTGTGCAACCAGCACCAGGACGTTGTCGCCACAAATGACCTGGGCCGTGCGTTCTACTCACCCATCCTGGGAAGCGGTGGCCGCACCCCCAATCTCGCCAGGTTCCAGTTTCTCGACCCCGCGTCCCATGACTTCTATCCCGACTGGGACCTGTTCGCGGAGATGTGCGTCGCGATTATGCGCACCAGGGCCGGCCGGGATCCCGGCAACAAAGACATGCAGGACCTCGTCGGCGAACTCTCCACGCGGAGCGACACATTCCGCACCCTGTGGGGTGCCCACAACGTTCGCACCCACGGCGCCGGCACCAAGAGGTTCAACCACCCGGTGGTGGGCGAACTCATCCTCGCCTTCGAGGAATTGGTGATCACCGCAGACCCCGGCCTTGTCCTGATGGTGTACACGGCGGAACCCGGCTCGGCCAGCGCAGAACGACTCCAGCTGCTCGCCAACTGGGCGGCGACCACCGAGGCGGCCACCCAGCTGGAGCGCACAACCGAACCCTGATCGGTGGTTGCGTCCACGCGGGATGCGTCAGATGTTGTAGCTGAAAAATTCCTCGTCCGGCGCCTTCTCGCGCGGCGAACGGGGTTTGGCGGTCGCGGGCATCCCCGTGATCACCGAGTACGCGGGAGCATCCTTCAGGACAACGGCCTGCGCACCGACCACGGAGTGCTCGCCGATCACCACCGGTCCGAGGATTGTGGCGCCGGCACCCACGATGACGCCGTCACCGAGGCTGGGGTGGCGTTTTTCGTGCAACATGCTCCGGCCGCCGAGGGTGACCCCGTGGTAGAGCATCACGTCGTCGCCGATCTCGGCGGTCTCACCGATCACCACACCCATACCGTGGTCAATGAAAAAGCGCCGGCCGATGGTGGCGCCGGGGTGGATCTCCACGCCGGTGAGGAAACGCACGTACTGCGACAGCAGGCGGGCAGGCAGGAAAGCACCCCGTCGCCAGAGGCGGTTCGTCACGCGGTACCCCCAGATGGCGTGCAACCCGGAGTAGCCGAGCAGCACCTCGGTGGCAGACCGGGCCGCCGGATCTCTCCGGCGGGCGGCCGCCACATCCTCCCGGAGGCGGGAGATCACAGGCATACGGGTTTAGTCGACCAAATCTTCATACAACACTGTGGAAAGGTACCGCTCGCCGTAGCTGGCGACGATGACGACGATGGTTTTTCCGGCGTTCTCGGGGCGGCCGGCCAGCTCGAGCGCTGCCGTGACGGTCGCGCCGGAGGAGATACCGCCGAGGATTCCCTCCTCGGCGGCGAGGCGGCGGGCCAGCTCCACCGACTGGGTGATGTTGACGTCGATGACCTCGTCGTAGATCTCCCGGTCGAGGATCTCGGGGATGAAGTTGGCGCCGATGCCCTGGATCTTGTGGGGGCCGGGCGCTCCACCGTTCAGGATGGGAGACTCCGCCGGCTCAACCGCGACGATCTTGATGTCGGGGTTCTTCTCCTTGAGGTAGCGGCCGGTTCCCGTGATGGTTCCGCCGGTGCCGATACCGGAGACGAAGATGTCGATCTTGCCGTCGGTGTCTTCCCAGACCTCGGGGCCGGTGGTCGCGTAGTGGATGGCCGGGTTGGCCTCGTTGGCGAATTGCTTCGCGGCGACGGCGCCCGGCGTGGATTCGACGATCTCGGCGGCCTTGTCGACGGCGGCCTTCATACCGCCGGCGCCGGGGGTCAGTACCAGCTCAGCACCATACGCGCGCAGAAGCTGGCGGCGTTCCTTGCTCATGGTCTCCGGCATGGTGAGGATGACCTTGTAGCCTCTGGCGGCACCGACCATCGCCAGGGCGATGCCGGTGTTTCCGCTGGTTCCCTCGACGATGGTGCCGCCGGGCTTCAGGACGCCCGCTTTCTCGGCGGCGTCAACGATGGCGACACCGAGGCGGTCCTTAACACTGGCGCTGGGGTTGTAGAACTCCAGCTTGGCCAAAACGGTGGCACCGAGACCCTCGGTCACCTTGTTCAGCCGAACGAGTGGGGTCTTGCCAAAAACCTCGGTGATGTCGGAATAGATGCGTGCCATAAGAAATGCCTTGTGCCTTGTCGTCGGTGCCGCCATGGAGCGAACAAAAGGGGGATTCAATGATCAGGACACAGCCTAGAACCTCAGCCCGTGCTCAATCCTGCTTATTGGATATGCAAGCCCCGCTTATAGCAAAATTATGTCACCCGGAGGCCCGCCGGCTCCCTCGTCACCGGTTCCCGGCGCCGACAGGTCGGTTCAGTCGTCGGCTATCAGCCGTTTCCCCATCGAGACCGAGCCATCCTCCGCGTAGCCGAGGGAGTGGTAAAACGCGATGACCGCGTCGTTTCCGGCCCGCACCTGCAGGTTGATCTTCGGGCAGCCGAGAGCGGTCAACAACTCCTCGGCCCGCACCATCAACGCCCGGCCGAGACCGTGGCCCCGTTCATCGGGTGTTACCGCCAGGTAATTCACCCAACCGCGGTGGCCGTCGTAACCCACCATCGCCGCCGCCACAATGACCCCGTCGGACTCCCCCACCAGGAACAGCTCTGGCTGGAACGTCAACTTGCGCTGGATGTCTTTATGCGGGTCGTTCCAGGGCCGCACCAGCCCGCTGTCCCGCCACAGCTGCACAATCTCTTCGGTGTCGGCGGGGTCGAAAACGCGGATCAACATCCACCTATCGTCGCCCATTTCGCTTCGGGGGTGCGCCACACCCCGGAAGAGCCGCCCTTCCTTCACCGCTCTGCACGCCGCAGTCCGACCCGGCAGCCCCCGCGTTACACCTGTCGCACTGCGTCGCTGTGTTACGTGCTTTGTGACGCCGTGTAACACGCCCCCTCGCCAAACCGGGCGAAGCGGACGACATTGGCCTGATGACCAGACAGATTCGATTCAACGCCTTCGACATGAACTGTGTTGCCCACCAGTCCTCCGGTATGTGGCGTCACCCCGACGACCAGGCCTGGCGTTACAAGCAGATCTCTTACTGGACGGAACTGGCCAAGCTGCTCGAACGCGGTCGTTTCGACGGGATCTTCATCGCCGATGTGCTGGGAACCTACGACGTCTACGGCGGATCGAACGAGGCCGCGATCCGGCACGGCGCGCAGGTGCCCGTGAACGACCCGATCTTGCTGGTGTCCGCGATGGCCGCCGTCACCAAGCACCTCGGTTTTGGGATAACGGCCGGCACCGCTTACGAGCACCCGTATCCGTTCGCCCGGCGGATGTCGACCCTCGACCACCTCACCGAGGGCCGCGTCGGTTGGAACGTAGTGACCGGCTACCTGCCGAGCGCCGCCCGCAATATGGGCCACGAGGACCAGCTCGAACACGACGACCGCTATGACGTCGCCGACGAGTACCTCGAGGTTCTCTACAAGCTGTGGGAGGGCTCCTGGGAGGACGACGCCGTCATCCGCGACCGCGAATCCGGTGTGTTCACCGACCCCGCCAAGGTGCACGAGATCGGCCACTTCGGAAAGAACTTCACCGTTCCCGGCATTCACCTCGCCGAGCCATCCACCCAGCGCACCCCCGTGATCTACCAGGCCGGTGCCTCCCCGCGCGGAATCAAGTTCGCCGCAGGCAACGCGGAGGCGATCTTCGTTGCGTCATCCACCAAGGCGGGCCTGAAGGCGACCGTTTCCCGGATCAGGGACGCCCTGGAGGCAGCCGGCCGGGACCGCTACAGCGCCAAGATCTACACGCTGCTCACGATCATCACCGACGAGACCAGCGAGAAGGCGGCGGCGAAGCACCAGGACTACCTGAAATACGCCAGCGAAGAGGGCGCCCTGGTGTTTATGTCGGGCTGGATGGGCATCGACCTGTCCCAGTACGACCTCGATGAGCCGATCGGCAACGTGAAGAGCAACGCCATCCAGTCGGCGGTCGCGAACTTCCAGGAGGCGAACGCGGACGGCGGTGAATGGAAGGTGCGTGACATCGCAAAGCTTGGCGCCATCGGCGGCCTCGGCCCGTTCATCGTCGGCTCGCCCGAGGAGGTCGCCGACCACCTGCAGGAGTGGGTGGAGGACACCGACGTCGACGGGTTCAACCTCGCATACGCGATCACCCCCGGCACCTTCGAGGACGTCGTTACCTACATCGTGCCCGAGTTGCAAAAGCGCGGCGCCTACCCCACCGAGTACGTCGAGGGCAGCCTGCGCCACAAGCTGCACGGCCGCGGCGACCGCCTGCCGGAGGAGCACCTCGGCGCGCAGTACCGCGTGGTGGCAGCCCCGGTGTCATGATCACCCTCGAGAAGCTCACTAAGGTCTACGGTCACGGCGCCTCCGCCGTGACCGTGCTCGACGACCTCGATTTCAGTGTCGCGCCCGGCGAGATCTTCGCGGTGGTGGGGCCGAGCGGCGCGGGCAAAAGCACCCTCGCCCAGTGCGTCAACCTGCTGGAGCGTCCCACCTCCGGTTCGGTGATTGTGAACGGTGAGAACCTCACCGAGCTAAACGAGGCCGACCTGCGCACGGCCCGGCGCCGCATCGGCACGGTGTTCCAGTCAGACGGCCTCTTCAGTCGTCGCACCGCGGCGCAGAACATCGCGTTGCCGCTCGGCTACCTGGGCGTCACCAAGGTCGAGTCGAAAAAGCGGGTGGCGGAGCTGCTCGACCGGGTTGGGCTCTCCTCCCGCGCCGACTACTACCCGCACCAGCTCTCCGGCGGGCAACGCCAGCGGGTGGGCATCGCTCGGGCACTCGCTCTGCGGCCCGCCGTCCTGCTGTCTGACGAGGCCACCTCGGGGCTCGACCCCGAGTCAACCGCGTCGATCACGGCGCTGCTGTAGGAGTTGCGCGACGACCTCGGCCTGTCGATCCTGTTCATCACCCACGAGATGGAGACGGTGTTGCAGGTCGCCGACTCGGTGGCGCGGCTCGACCGCGGAACCATCGTCGAATCCGGGCGGGTTGTTGACCTCCTGCGGGACGCATCGTCCGGGCTCGGGCGTGCGCTGAACCCGGCGAAACCCGCGCTGGATGCCGCGGCGCACGAAACCACCTGGTTCGTCGGCTACACCTCCGCGGCGGTGCCGACCGATTGGATAACCCGCCTGGCCGCCGCACTGTCCACCCCCGTCTCCCTCCTCGGGGCGTCGATCGAAACGATCAACGGCAC
>JAODAO010000022.1 GCA_025463465.1 Glaciihabitans sp.
GCTGACGTAGATGAAGGTGATGCCGACCTCGCTCTGCATCCGCTTGAGCTCGAACTGCATCTCCTTGCGGAGCTGCTGGTCTAGCGCACCGAGCGGCTCGTCCAGCAGGATCACGGCGGGGCGTCCCACCACGGCGCGGGCCAGGGCGACGCGCTGGCGCTGGCCACCGCTGAGTTCGCTGGGTTTGCGGTCGGCGAAGTCCGACAGGCGGACAAGGCTGAGTGCGTCCCGCACCCTTCCGTCGATTTCTTTGCGAGCGGTGCGACGAACACGGAGTTCGAAGGCGACGTTCTCGTAAACGGAAAGGTGCGGGAACAGGGCGTAACTCTGGAAGAGCATGTTCAGGTCGCGTTCACGGGTCGACACCCTGTCGACATTGCGGCCGTCGAGTTCGACGGACCCCTCCGTCGGTGTCTCGAAGCCCGTGATCATCCGCATCAGTGTGGTCTTCCCACAGCCCGACGGACCGAGGATGCTGAAGAACTCACCGGTACGAATATCGAGGTCGAGCGGCTCCACCACCCGGTTGGCCCCAAAGGACTTTGTGATGCCATGCAGGCGAACGGCGATGCCGTTGGCACCCGATTGCTCGGTACTGACGCTGTTTGTCATGATCTCTTCCGGTTGTTTCAGTGGATTAGGAAGCGCGGACGCGGGTCCAGCCGTCGGTGAAGAACGCGAGCGCCTCACCCGGGTCGACGATGAACTCGGAGTTGGTCAGCGAGTCCTCCGGTGCGTAGATCGCGGGGTTCTCGACCTGGCTCTGGTCGGCGACCAGGGGCAGCGCTTCGGCGTTGGTGCTGGCCAGCGACGCCTCGTCGGTGACCAGGGCGGCGACCTCGGGCTGGAGGGTGTAGTTCAGCCACTGGTAGGCCGCGTCCTCGTTGTCGGTTCCCTTGACGACGGAGAAGCTGTCGGTCCAGAGTGTGCCACCCTCTTCGGGGATGATGTAGTGCACGTCGGGGTTGTCGGCGACGGCCTTGGCCGAGGTGGTTCCGCTGTATGCCTCGGCGATGCAGGCATCCCCCGTGGAAATCAGGTCGGCGTAGTTGGAGCTGTTGTAGCCGGCCAGCAGGGCCTTCTGCTCGAGCAGCGACTCGGTGGCGGTCTCAACGTCTGCCTCGTCGGTGGTGGTAGCGCTCAGGCCGTTGACCTGGAGGCCGGCGATGTAGGCGGAGAGCATGTTGTCGAGCATGTAGATCTTGCCCGCGTATGCCTCGTCCCACATGTCGCTCCAGCCGGTGACCTCTGCGCCCGTGCAGGCCTCGTTGTAGAGGATGCCGGTGGTGCCCCACGCCCACGGGATGCTGTGCGCATTGTCGGGGTCGAACGAGGGGTTAACAAACTTGGTGGCCAGGTTGTCGAAGCCCTCGAGTTTGGACTTGTCGATCTCGGCGACGAGGTCACGCTCAACCATCAGCTGGACGGCGTACTGGCTCGGCTCAACGATGTCGTAGCCGGAGTTGCCAGCGGCGAGCTTGGAGATCATGGTCTCGTTGCTGTCGAAGGTGTCGACGGTGACCTTGATGCCGGTCTCCTCCTCAAAGCCGGAGATCACGGAGTCGGGGATTTCACCGGCCCAGGCGTAGATGCTCAGGGTGTCGTCTGAGGTCGAGTCGGAGCTCGCGGCGCTGCAGCCGCTGAGGGCGAGCATGGAGACCGCGGCGAGGGCCGATGCCGTTATAACCATTTTCTTCATGGTGGTGACCTTTCAGGGTGAGGAAAAGCGGGGGTGACTGGTGGTGGAGGGAAAGCGGGATTACCGGGTGCTCGCGAGCGGTCAGGGTTTAGTCGGCGAGGCGCCCCCGGCCAGGATTCGCCGCATCTGGCCGACTCCGACGACGAGGATGATCGCCAGGGTGAAGAGGACCAGAAGGGTGCCGAGCGCGTTGAGCTCGGGAGTGAGCCCGGTGCGCAGCGTGCTGTAGATCCGCAGCGGGAGGGTGGTTGTGCCCACTCCGGCTGTGAAGGTGGAGATCACGATGTTGCTGAACGACGTTGTGAAGCTGAGGAGGAACGCGGCGAGGATCGCGGGTCGCAAAAGCGGGAACAGCACCCGGGTGAAGGTTCCCCACGGTGTGGCGCCCAGGTCGGTAGCCGCCTCGGACAGGCTCGGGTCCAGCGCGCTCATCGCCCCCATCTGCACCAGAGTGGCCAAGGGCAGGGTGATCACCACGTGGCCGAGGATCAGGGTGACCAGGCCGGTGGGCACGTTGGCCGTGCTGAACACGGTGAGCAGGGAAACGCCGAGCACGATCTCCGGCACAATCAGTGGGATCAGGATGGCGCCGAGGAAAAAGGCGCGGCCCTTGACCCGGAACCGCACGAGGGCGAGTGCGCTGAGGAACCCGATCGCGGTCGAGAGCAGGGCGGCGGCAAGTCCCACGATGGCGCTTGTGCGCAGGGTGTCGAGCAGCAGGGTGTCGGCGAACAGGTCGGCGTACCAGCGGAAGCTGAAACCGTCGAAGCGGTAACTCACGTCCGCGCTGTTGAAGGAGTAAACGATCAACCCAACGATCGGGACGTAGAGGAAAACGAAGACCAGGCGGGCGATCCACGCCATGAGTCGATCCATCAGGCGGCCTTCCGTGAGTTCATAATGCGCAGGACGATGCCGGCGGCCGCCACGGTGAGCAGCATCAGGATGAGGACGACCATCGACAGCGCGGCGCCGAGGGGTTCGTTGCGGAACTCGGTGAACAGCGTCACGATGAGGTTCCCGACGAGCGGGTCCTTGCCTCCTCCGAGCAGGACGGGAATTACAAAAACACCCAGGGTCGGCACAAAGGTGAGCATGACGGCCGAGGCGATGCCGGGGGCAGACAGAGGGATGAAGATCCGCCAGTGCGTCTGCCACCAGCCGGCTCCGAGGTCGGAGGCCGCTTCCTTCAGCGACGGGTCGATGGAGCGCATCGACGCGTAGATGGGGAACACGGCGACGGGGAGGAAGGCGTAGAGCAGCGACAGGGTCACCGCGGTCTGCGAGGGGACCAGTGAGTCGGCGTCGATGCCCGCCAGGCGGAGCAGGCTGAGGAAGGGGCCGCCGCTGCCGAGCAGGTTGATCCAGGCGAAGGTGCGCACCAGGAAGTCGGTGAGGAACGGGATGATCACCAGGACCAGCAGCACCGGCTGCCGGGAGGCCGGCCGGGTAGTGATGTAGTACGAGACGATGTAGCCGACTACAAGGCAAACGACCGCGTTCAGCGCGGCCATACCGAGGCTATAGCCGAGGGTTTTCAGGTAAACGGGGTCGGCGAGTTTTGCGTAGTTGTCGAGGGTGAAACCCCCGAGGTTACCGCCGAGGGGGTCGCTGATGGCGAAGCTGTCTCGGGCGATGACGAGCATCGGGATGATCACCAGGAAAACCACAACGACAATTGCCGGGAGCAGCAGGAGGTAGCCCGTCCCGTTTTTCAGCGCGTTCGTTCCTCGGGACGTGCTGCGGCCAGTGTCGGTCGCGGCGGGTGAATCGGGTGTTGTGTTCATGCTCACCCGTTCCTTTCTGCTCGTTCGAGGGGTGATGTCCATAGTGAGCTATCCGCGCCGCCGTGTTTGCGAGTTCGTCCTTCGAAATTCATTGGTGATTTGTTTCGTGTTTGCGCATATCGCAGCCATGGAAGCGGTCTGGGCGGTAGCCAGCCGTGTATCCCACCGGAATTCGCCGGAGAAGCGGGCGGATGGGGAGACGTCCGTCTCGCATCCGCAGGGAGACGAGTCGTCGCAACGAATTTCGAAGTGATTGGCATGGATGGCACGCGAATTAGTTGCAGATTCACCGGCTAAATGCTGATTCGGTCGAATAGCCTGTAGTGGCAACCCGAAACGTGAAAGCTGGAGAGATTGAAAACAACCATTAGTTGTGACGTGGTGATTGTGGGGGCGGGAGCGTCCGGGCTGACCGCCGCGACCGATTTGCGCGCCGTGGGACTGAGCGTGACCGTACTCGAGGCTCGCGACCGCGTCGGCGGCCGGCTCTGGACCAACAGCATCGACGGCCAGACGTTCGAGATTGGTGGCCAGTGGGTTTCCCCCGATCAGGAGGCACTGATCGAGACCCTCGGCACTCTCGGGCTCGACACCTATCCGCGCTTCCGCGACGGCGAGAGCGTCTACGTCGCCAAAGACGGAACGGCCGGCCGCTTCTCCGGCGAGATATTCCCGACCTCCGCGGTGACACAGGACGAGCTGCGCCGCCTGATCGAGACTCTCGACACCCTCACCGCCGAGATCAACGTGCGAGCGCCGTGGGAGCAC
>JAODAO010000087.1 GCA_025463465.1 Glaciihabitans sp.
GGATGACCTTCTCGGGGAAGTGGAAGGGACCGTAGTTGTTCGAGCAGCGGGTGATCGACACGTTGAGGCCGTGGGTGCGGTGGTAGCTGCGGGCGAGCAGGTCGCTGCCGGCCTTCGAGGCCGAGTACGGCGAGTTCGGCTCGAGCGGTCGCTGCTCGTCCCACGAACCCTCGGCGATGGAGCCGTAGACCTCGTCGGTGGAGACGTGCACAAAACGCTTCAGGTCGTTGCGCAGCGCTGCGTCGAGAAGCTGCTGAGTGCCGAGCACATTGGTCTCAACGAAGATCGAGGCGTCGCGCACCGAACGGTCGACGTGGGACTCCGCGGCGAAGTGCACCACGGCATCGATCGTGGGGAAAAGGGTGTCGAGCAGGGCGCCGTCGCGGATATCACCCTTCACAAAGGTGTAGCGGGGCGAGTCAGCGACCGAGGCGAGGTTCTCGAGGTTGCCGGAGTAGGTGAGCGCGTCGAGCACAACAACCTCGGCGCCTTCGAGGCCCGGGTAGGCGTCTTCGAGGGTGCGACGGACGAAGTTTGAGCCGATGAATCCGGCACCGCCGGTGACGAGAATTCTCAAGTTAACTACTGCTTCCTAATCGGGGGCATACCGCAGCACAGTCTACCGGGGACCGGCTTGCTAGACTTCCGACGTGCAAATCCGCGAACTTTCTATACCGGACTCCTACGAGATCACCCCAAAGCAGTTTGCTGACGACCGTGGTGTGTTCCTCGAGTGGTACCGCTTTGACAAGCTGGCCGAGGTCGTCGGCCACCCGATCGACCTGCGCCAGGCCAACACGTCGGTGTCGAAGCGGGGTGTGGTGCGCGGCATCCACTTCGCCGACGTGCCGCTCGGCCAGGCGAAATACGTCACCTGCACCCACGGTGCCGTGCTCGACTTCGTCATCGACATCCGCGTCGGATCCCCGACGTTCGGCCAGTGGGACTCTGTCCTGCTCGACGACGTTGACCGTAAGGCCATCTACATTTCCGAGGGCCTCGGCCACGCGTTCGTCGCCCTCAGCGACAACGCCACCGTGTCGTACCTCGTCACCGACGTGTTCAACGCCCCGAAGGAACACGGCATCAACCCGCTGGATACGACCATCAACCTGGTCTTCCCGCCCGAGGCCGGCGAGCCGCTGCTGTCCCCGAAAGACACCGACGCCCCCAGCCTGAACGACGCTGCCGCCTCCGGCCTGCTGCCCACCTGGGACGACATGCGCGCCTACTACCAGTCGCTCACCGACGCGACCGTGGCGAAAGCTGCGGCGGAGTCATCCACCAACTGATCGACATCCACCAATCGGTAGACATCCACCAATCGGTAGACATCCACCAATCGATCGATGTGCACCAATCGGTCCGGCTTTGCAGCTTGGACCAACAGAATTTCCGGTCGCTCCACGCGGCCCGGGCACAACCTGTAGCAACTGACAACGAAACGAGCTGACACAATCATGCGCGGAATCATTCTGGCCGGGGGCTCGGGAACCCGCCTGTGGCCGATCACCAAGGGCATCTCGAAGCAGCTGATGCCGATCTACGACAAGCCCATGATCTATTACCCCCTCTCGACGCTGATGATGGCCGGGATCAAAGAGATCCTGATCATCACCACCCCCGAGTACAACAGCCAGTTCAAAGCGCTGTTGGGGGATGGCTCGGCCCTGGGCATCCGTCTCGAATACGCCGAACAGCCCTCCCCGGACGGCCTCGCCCAGGCGTTTATCATCGGCGAGGAGTTCATCGGTGACGAGTCCGTCGCGCTGGTGCTCGGCGACAACATCTTCCACGGCGCCGGCCTCGGCACCTCGTTGCGCGGCAACCACGACATCGACGGCGGCCTGATCTTCGCCTACCACGTGGCCAACCCGACCTCCTACGGCGTCGTCGAATTCGACGACGACTTCAAGGCCATCTCCATCGAGGAGAAGCCGGTGGTACCGAAGAGCAACTACGCCGTTCCCGGCCTGTACTTCTACGACAACACCGTTGTTGAGGTCGCCAAGACCATCGAGCCCTCCGCCCGCGGTGAGCTCGAGATCTCGACCATTAACGAGCGCTACCTCGCCGCTGGCAACCTGCAGGTTCAGGTTCTCGACCGCGGAACCGCGTGGCTCGACACCGGCACGTTCGAATCGATGATGCAGGCGTCCGAGTACGTGCGCGTGATCGAGGACCGCCAGGGCTTCAAGATCGGCTGCATCGAGGAGATCGCCTGGCGCGCAGGATGGATCACCGACGAGCAGCTCGCCGAGATCGCGGCACCACTGCGCAAGGGTGGCTACGGGGTTTACCTGGACTCCCTGCTCGGCAAATAAACACACTCGTATCACCCCAGCGGGGCGTCTTCCGGTTGCGACCGGCGGTGCCCCGCTGTCGTTTACCACATGCCGTCGTTAACCCCACGCTGGCGTTAACCCCTCGCCAGCCTGCACTCGAAGGAAGATCTGCAGTGCTGTGCTGAACAGTGCGACGTAGCGCGGTGCCGCGCAGGGGACGTCCCACAACCGAGTGGACGTCTCGCTGTCCTCTGCGCAGCTGCTACTCGAGTGCCACGGGTAGTGGCCAGATCAACTGCTGGAGGGATCGTCTCGGCGAATCGGTTGTACCGTCCCCCACAGGCGATTGCGCTGAGAAGAAGTGCACATCCCGGTGCCTGCCTGCAGGCCGGTATCACTCCACCCCAAAGACTGGGGGCATGACGAATCCCGTTTCTGCTCTCTGTGAGTCGGCCGCTACTGCGACCGACTTCGGCGTGACGGCGAGCGAGATCGCGGCGCTGGAGAACTCGGTCCTGCTGGCGGGCATGGCCGCGGGAATGGAACTGGCGCAGCAGGTCGAAACCCACAACGCCAGGTATGCGGCAGAGATCGCGATCCGTTCCCACAAAGACCTCGGCAACGCGGGCCTGGCCCGCCTGGAAGGATTCGCCAACACCGAATCGCTCCTCCAGGGCCGCTCCGGAGCAT
>JAODAO010000100.1 GCA_025463465.1 Glaciihabitans sp.
GGGCGCTTATGGGATCGGTGGCGCCCCATTCGGAGAACCGGGCGAGCAGCACCTGGGTGATGGCCTGGCTGAGCATGGACGCCGGGGTGGCCAGCGACATGGCTGCGGCGTAGAGGCCAGCCTGAAGAAGGCCGGCCGGGGTCTGCGGCACCACGGCGAAGACGAACAGCATCGAGAACTGGATAAGCCCGTTGGAGGCGAGCACCCCGAGGGAGTTCCAGCGGATAACATGCCAGATCTCTTTGGCGTCGAGGCTGGGAGCTGCTTTGGTGGTGGAAATGCCGACGGGAGCGGGCCCACTGGCCTGGGGGCCGATAGTGACGGGGGCGATGACGGCGGGGTCGACGACGCCGGAGTCAACGACGGCGGGCTCAACGACTCCGGGGTCGACGACGATGTCGGTGGGGAGGCCGTGGCCGCGGTGGGCTGTTAGCAGAACCCGGGCGCAGAAGACGGCGTAGCCGATGGCGATGGGCCAGAGCAGGAGGGTCGAGGCCTGGGCCGCGAGTACAGCGAGCAGGAGACCGGTGGTGACGATGGCGGAGATGAAATCCCAGATGGAGGTGTCGAGGAGGCGGCCGAGGCCGACCTGGACACCTCGGGTGAAGATGTAGCCGGAATAAGTGACGATCAGCGCGGCGACGGCGATCGCGTCGTACCAGGCGGCGCCGAGGCCGATCACGGCAACGGGAACACCGATGGCGACCATAACAACGCAGGAAATCCAGAAGGAACGCAACAGCACGGTGAAGGCGGCGACGGGACTCTCGCCGCGGGCGCGGGCGCCGGAGAGGAAGTGCGAGGCGGCGTTACCTGCGCCGGTGGGCCACAGCAGTGAGAGGATCAGCGCCAGCGACAGCCAGGCAGAGACATGGGCGAGGTCCGCCGGACCCATCACCCGGCCGATCAGGGCGGTAACGGCGAAACGTGACAGTCCCTGCACCAGGACGCCGGCCGTCGACAGCGCCGCAAGTGACATAAGGGATGATTGTTTCACCCACGCATGCTATCCCTGCGAGCCTGCACGGTTGGCCGCAGCAACGCGATCTGGCGGGATGCGGGCAAGATAGGGGTGACCGACCTAACCGGCCTGAGCGACCTGCCCGGCTCGGCCGGGGTCGCCGCCACACACCCCGCAGACACTCCATCGAACGGATCCGACCGTGACACTCGACATCATGATGCCCTTCTACGGGCGTGTCGACCATTTCAAGATCGCCGTCCTCAGCGTGCTCACCCAGACCGACCCGGACTGGCGCCTGGTGGTACTCGACGACTGTTACCCCGACCTGAGCGCCGGCCAATGGCTGCAGGCGCTCGGCGATTCCCGCATCGAATACGTGCGTTACGCGGAGAACGTGGGGATCAACGCGAACTTCCAGGCGGCGATTGACCGCGCCGTCAACGAGCGTTTTGTGATTTTCGGATGCGACGACGTGATGCTTCCCCGCTACGTTCAGCGGGTGCGGGAGATCGCCGCCGAGCACCCCGACGCCGCGATGATCCACCCCGGCACCGAGATCATCGATGGTGACGGCAAGGTTGTGCGCACCCTCGTCGACTCGATGAAGGCGCTCTACAAGCCGAAGGTGAAGGGAACTCTGGAGCTATCCGGCGAGAACTTCGCCGTCAGTATCACCCGCGGCAACTGGATGAACTTTCCCGCGATCGCCTGGCGCCGCGATGTCGCAGCACGCATCGGTTTCCGCCCCGGCTTTGAGGTTGTGCAGGACCTCGCGCTCGCGCTCGACGTCGCCTTCGACGGCGGCAGCCTGTTTGTCGACGACGAGGTGGTGTTCCGTTACCGGCGCCACTCCGGCAGTGTGTCGTCCTGGCAGGCCGCGGAGGGTCGCCGCTTTGTGGAGGAGCGTCGCTTTTTCACCAGTGTCGGCGAGGAATTCGCCGCCCGGGGATGGCAGCGTGCTCGCCGCGCCGCCGAGTTGCACCTCTCTTCCCGTATCAACGCCCTTACTCGGCTTCCTAGCGCGCTGGCCACCCGGCAGCGCGAGAGCATCGGGACCCTCCTGCGTCACGCGCTGCGCTGATACTGCGTCCGGCGCAGGGACTACCGCGAGGGCGGTTGGTGCGTGGGCTACCGTGAGGGCGAATTCGCGCACGGGCACCGCGTGGGCGGCCGGGGCACGGGCTACCGCGGGGGCGACCGGCGCTCAACCTGCACCTGACACGCATTCAGACACGGCATCCACGGCCTCCTTCCGCAGGCGAGTTCCTGTAAACATTCAGGGTGTGAGTAGCACGCACCCGGTTAACGCTCACCCGGCACACCGCTAGTACGGTGCCAACGGACGGGTTTTCCGGGGCGCACACCGGGCGATCACCCAGCGCCCTCACCGTCTCTAAATAGGTCAGTCGTGCCTTGGCGGAGCGAAGATGCCCAGCAATGCCTGAGACGGAGAATTGTGACCCGCTAAGTGGGCTGCTTACAGTACTGTCATTTCTCAGTTTTGCGTGATATTGCGCGAACGTGGCTTACTGTTGGGGGTGCCTACCCCCGTTTAGAGAGTGACATTATGCTGAGTGCCGCCCGACGAAACGTCGCGTTATTTGTAAGTGGGCTGCTATTTGCGGCGCTTCTTGTTGCAGTTCCCGCCGTCACCACCACGGATTCCGCTTCGGCCGCGGTCACCGGTAGTGATTTCAGCGCTGGCAACATCATCAGCGACGCTGTCTTCTACAACTCGTCGACGATGAACGCCACGCAGGTGCAGGCGTTCCTCAACAGCCAGGTGAGCAAGTGTGCGTCCGGCTCGAGTTGCCTCAAGGACTACAAAACAACGGCAAACAGCCAGATCGCCCGGTCCAACCGCTGTGACGCATACGCCGGTGGTAACAACATCTCCGCGGCATCCATCATCGCCGGGGTCGCCAAAGCATGTGGGATCAACCCGCAGGTGCTGATCACCCTGCTGCAGAAGGAGCAGGGCCTGGTCACAGACTCCTCCCCCGTCGCACGCCAGTACCGTTCGGCCACCGGCTACGGCTGCCCAGACACGGCCGACTGTGACACCAAGTACTACGGCTTCGCCAACCAGGTCTACAACGCAGCGCTGCAGTTCAAGACCTACCGCGCATCACCGTCCGGCCGTGGCTACGTCGCCGGCCGCGACAACGTGATCCGCTGGAGCCCGACCGCCTCGTGCGGCAGCTCCACCGTCTACATCGAGAACCAGGCCACCGCCGGCCTCTACCTCTACACCCCGTACCGCCCGAACGCCGCGGCGCTGGCCAACCTGCGCGGAACCGGCGACGCCTGCTCGGCCTACGGAAACCGTAACTTCTGGCGCCAGTTCAACGACTGGTTCGGCTCCACCCAGCTGGGAAACAACTTCCTGCGCACCACCGCCTCGGAGACCGTCTACCTCGTTGTTGGTACCACCAAGCACGCCATCACCGACTACAACCTGTTCACGGCCCTCTCGAAGCTCGGCTCCGTCGGGTTCGTCAGCCAGGGTTACCTCGACCAGCTCGCAACGGGCGAGACCATGAGCCGGGTGGTTGGCGACACGTCCGGCAACCTCTATCTGGTGGACAGTGGCGGGAAACGTAAGTTCACTACCTGCGAACAGGTTGCCGCCTTCGGCTTCAACTGTTCCAACTACATCAAGCTGACGGCGTCGCAGAACGCCCAGCTCTCAACTGCGGGAACACTGACCGACGTGGTCAAGTCTGACAACGCCCTGTTCTGGATCAACAACTCCACCCGCGCCCAGGCTCTGGATTCGAACGCGATGAAGGCGGCCGGCCACGGCGCAGCAGCGACCACGCTGCGCGCCGACGCCATCGCCCACCTGAAGTACACGAAGCCGATCATGCGCGAGGGTGTGCTGGTTCGCCGTGGCTCGACATCCACCTACGGCCTGTACTACTCGTCGAAGGTCGCGACGGTCAGCTCGTCGATGTACAGCACCAGCTCGCTGTCGAAGAAGCTCACCGCGGTGAACCTCAAGGCCGAGAGCTTCGACCAGATACCCAGCAGCGGAACGCTCAGCGGACTCGTCAAGGACTCCTCGGGGCGCAGCTACCTGCTGACACCCTCCGGACGCATCCAGACCGCCAGTGGTGTCGCGCTCGGCCTGTCCGCCACGACGCTTCCTGCATCGATCCTGAGCAAGCTGCCCGTGAACTCCGGCACCGTCTACGACCCGGCGGCGCTCAAGTCGCCGACGTCGGCCGTGACCTGGGCCGTCGGCGGATCGAGCAAACGCGAACTCATCAACTACGCGGACTATGAGAAGTACGCGAAGACGCTGAAGAACAAGTCGATCATCACCGTCGCCGCTCCGATCATCGGTTCGCTGACCACCAGCTCGGCCTACCTGCCGACCGGCAGCATGATCAAAACGGCCTCCTCGTCCACCATCTACTTCGTTGATGGCGGAAAGAAGCTGCCGGTCACCTCGGTCGGCGCGTTGCAGGCACTCGGCCTGTCGTCATCCACCCGCACGGTCAGC
>JAODAO010000107.1 GCA_025463465.1 Glaciihabitans sp.
GAGAGGAAGCTTCTCCAAGCTTCGACCGTCGAACCTGATCTGGATAATGCCAGCGCAGGGAGGCAGATTCTCTTTCACCCGTGCCATTTCAATGACTGAAAGGCACGACATGACTAAAACAGCGCCCTCCTCTTCGGGCACAGGCACCGGC
Organism: Glaciihabitans sp.; assembly: GCA_025463465.1. Lineage (GTDB taxonomy): Bacteria > Actinomycetota > Actinomycetes > Actinomycetales > Microbacteriaceae > Glaciihabitans. The sequence continues at coordinate 152 of JAODAO010000107.1, forward strand.
AGCGCGACGTCTCCATCGCCCCGTCGTTTCTTCGCACCATGGCGGGTGGTCGACATCGTGGTGGCGAGCGTGATCGGCGTCGCCAGTGGACTGGTCTTTTTGGCCTGGAACGTGCTGTCGACCCCCATCACTGACCCGTTGAAGGCACTGCTGCCCGGGCTGCAGGCGGCCGGCGGTGGTTTCTGGCTGTTCGCGGGGGTGCTGACGGCCCTTATCATTCGCAAACCCGGCGCCGCGCTCTACGGCGAAGTCGTCGCCGCGGTGGTATCGGCCCTGATCGGAAACCAGTGGGGCTGGTGGACCCTCGTCAGCGGCGTCACCCAGGGCCTCGGAGCCGAGCTCATCTTCCTCGTCTTCCTGTACGGAAACTGGCGCGCGTATGTGGCCGTGCTGGCCGGTGCCGGTGCCGGCCTGGCCATGGCCATCACTGACCTGACTTTCTGGTATCCGGGTAGTGCCGCCCTTTTCGGTACGGTCTACACGATCTCCGCCATCGTCGGCGGCGCCCTGATCGCCGGGCTGCTGTCGTGGCTCGCGGCGCGGGGCATAGCCCGCACCGGCGCGCTCAACCGGTTCGCCTCGGGACGCGCCGGCGCGGTGCGGGTCTGAACGTCGGCTCACCGCCACCCCCGGCCGCGCGTGTCATCGCGCGCGGCTGGGGGTGGCGGCACGCCGGGCGTCGGGCCTGGGCCGTCAGCGACCTCGACCTCGATATCTCGCCGGGGGAGCGGGTGCTGCTGCTCGGAGCGTCCGGCGCGGGCAAATCCACCCTGATGGCGGCCCTTGCCGGTGTGCTCGGAGGCGACGAAGAGGGTGAGCAGCGAGGCGAGCTGGTGCTCGACGGTGTGCCCCCCGCTGAGGCCCGTGGCCGGGTTGGGCTGGTACTGCAGGACCCGGACAGCCAGGTCATTCTCGCCAGGGTCGGTGACGACGTCGCCTTCGGCTGCGAGAACCTCGGGGTTCCGCGCGATGAAATTTGGCGTCGGGTGGCCAGGGCCCTCGACGCCGTTGGTCTCGACCTTCCCCTCGACCATCCCACTGCGAAGCTCTCCGGTGGGCAGAAGCAGCGCCTCGCCCTCGCCGGGGTGCTTGCCATGCAGCCCGGGTTGCTGCTGCTCGACGAACCAACCGCCAACCTCGACGCCGCCGGCGTTGAGGAGGTACGACGATCGGTTGGTCGGGTACTGGAGACGACGGGCGCGACCCTCGTGGTGGTTGAACACCGGGTGGATGTCTGGCTGCCCCTGGTCGACCGGGTGATCGTCCTGGCCGCCGGTGGTGGGGTACTGGCCGATGGCGACCCGCGAGCTGTCCTCGCGGCGCAGGGTGAACAACTCGCCGCCCGCGGGGTCTGGGTGCCCGGCTTCCCGCCGGAACGCCCCACGCGGTCGCGTTCGGCGTTTTCCCCGGTGTTGCTGGAGGCGAGCGAGCTGTCTATCGGCCGCTCCCATGTCCTTCGTTCGTCGATAACGACCCACGTTGACGCCGGTACCACCGTGGCGATCACCGGGCCGAACGGTGCGGGCAAAAGCACCCTCGGCCTCACCCTCGCCGGACTGCTGCCACCCCTCGACGGTGCCGTGGTCGCCCGGCCGGAGCTGGCGTCGGGGCTCGGCCCGTACCCCATCCGCTGGAAGTCGCGGGAGTTGCTGACACGGATCGGCACCGTTTTCCAAGAACCCGAGCACCAGTTCCTCGCCGCCACGGTGCGTGCGGAGCTGGAGGTCGGGCCACGCGCTCTCCGCCTGCCGCCAGCCCATGTCACCTGCCGGGTGGATGAGCTGCTGCAGCGGTTGCGACTCGACCACCTGGCCGGCGCCAACCCGTTCACCCTCTCCGGCGGCGAAAAGCGCCGACTTAGTGTGGCTACGGTGCTGGCGACCAGCCCGCGGGTCCTGGTCCTCGACGAACCGACCTTCGGCCAGGATTCCCGCACCTGGACCGAGCTGGTCGCCCTGCTGGCGGCGCTCGTTGACGGGGGCAGCGCCGTCGTCGCCATCACCCACGATGCGGACTTCGTTGATGCCCTCGCCGACCGGACGGTGCAACTGTGAGTGACCTCCTCATCCCCGTCCGCGGCAGCCAGGCCATCTACGGGGTCAACCCGGTCGCGAAGCTGGGCGCAGCCCTGCTGCTCGGCGCCTGCCTCATCCTGTCGATCGACTGGGTGTCGGCGTCCGTGGCCCTCGGCCTTGAGCTCGTGCTGTTCCTCTTCGCCGGGCTGTCAGCGCGCCGGTTCTGGCTGCGCACGCTGCCCGTCTGGATCGCCGCGCCCCTCACTGCCGTCACGATCGCGCTCTACGGGGAAAGTTCCGGGCGGGTGCACTTCGAGTTCCTTTTCGCCCGGGTCAGCGACGGTTCCCTCGAGCTGGCATTGGCTACCTTCCTGCGGGTGCTCGCCATCGGTCTGCCCTCCGTGGTGTTGTTCATCACCGTCGACCCGACGGACCTCGCGGACGGCCTCGCCCAGGTGCTGCACCTGCCCGCCCGCTTTGTCCTTGGGGCCCTGGCCGCGCTGCGCCTGATCGGGCTGTTCCTCGACGACTGGCGTTCTCTCGAGCTTGCCCGCCGGGCTCGCGGGGTCGGCGACACGGGCCGGATCAAACGACTCGCCGGCCAGGCTTTCGCCCTGCTGGTGCTCTCCATTCGCCGCGGCAGCAAACTGGCCACCGCCATGGAGGCGCGCGCGTTCGGCGCCCCCATCACCCGCAGCTGGGCGCGGGAGTCGGTTTTCGGCGCGCGCGACTGGGCGCTGGTCGCTCTGGGCGCCGCCGTGGGGGCCACGGCCATCGTCACCTCCGTCCTCACCGGAAGCTGGAACTTCATTGGCGCCTGAAGTGGCACCAGCGACGGCCACCCCTGCGGTGTCGGCGCCGCGAATACTCATCGATGGACGGTCCGGTTCCGGCAAAAGTGACTTCGCTTTGGCCCTCGTCGCCGCGTGGCCGGAAGCCCAACTGGTGCGCCTCGACGACGTCTACCCCGGTTGGGACGGGCTCGAGGCGGCCAGCGAGGCCGTGTCGCGAGACATCCTCCTGCGATCGTGCTGGCAACGCTGGGACTGGACGGTGGATGCCGCAGCGCAATGGCACCAGCTCGATCCGCTCCGGCCGATCATCGTCGAGGGATGTGGCGCGCTCAGTCGCGCCAACCGGCGACTGGCCACCTTCGCTGTGTGGATCGAGCAGGACGCCGCGACCCGCAAAGCGCGTGCCCTCGCCCGCGACGGGGACGACTATCGCCCGTACTGGGACCGCTGGGCCGCGCAGGAGGACGAATTCATCGCACGGGAGAGTCCGGACTCGCTGGCCGATGTCGTCCTGCGCGGGATAGACGCCTCCCGCGACGCGGTGGTCGACATCCTCAGCTGGCGGGAGCGGCTGGCGCGGTCGACAATGGGCAGGTGAACCAACCCACCCCGTCCGCCGATCTCGACACACAACGAACCGCCGTGTTGGTGAGCGCCGTAGAGCTGATGGCCCTCGTTGGTACCGACCGGTGCCCGGTCATTCTTGACGCCAGCCTCATCGTGCACACGGCAACCTTCGACGGCGACAACCGCTCCGACAGCGGCCTGCAGCGCTGGCGCGACGGGCACATCCCGGGCTCCCGGCACGTGGACGTCGGCCGGGACTTCAGCGACACCTCCTCGGCGCTGCATTACAGCCATCCGGCGCCGGCCTCCATTAGTGCGGCCCTGGCGCGAATCGGAATTTCTCCCACCAGCGACATCGTCATCTACGACGGCACCGGCATGATCTGGGCGGCGCGCCTCTGGTTTCTCCTGCGCTGGATCGGCATCAACGCCCGGGTTCTCGACGGTGGCTGGGCGGCATGGTGTGCCGCCGGTGGCGACGTCAGTACCGGCGATACCCCGGCGCCGGTGGTGGTTCCGGCGTGGACTCCCCGTACCTCCGTGCACAGTTGGGTGTCGGCAGAGGAGATCGCCGCCCGCCTCGAAGGCGCTGCCGCTGCTGGGGCCCGCACCGCCCCGCTGGTGTGTGCCCTGTCGACCAGCGCATTCGCCGGCTCCCGTCCCACCCGGTACAGCCGCCGCGGCGCGATCCCGGGCAGTCGCAACGTGCCGAGCGGGTCGCTGCTGCAATCCGATGGCACCCTCGCGCCATCAGCGGCCCTCGCCGCTGAATTCACCGCTGCGGCAGTGATGGCCGCTGGTGAGGCGCCTCCTGGCGGTGAGGTTCTGCTCTACTGCGGCGCTGGTATTGCGGCCAGCCTCGACGCTCTGGCGCTCGTTGTGCTTGGGGTGCCGGCTGTGCGCATCTACGACGGCTCACTGGAGGAGTGGTCCGCCGATCCGACGCGCCCGCTTCAACTGCGCTAGCGACATCCCGCTCGCCACCGCCGTCCTGTCGGCGGCGGTCACCCAACGAGTTGGCCGTTATGCCCAGCCGAGTTCGTGCAACTGCTCGTCGTTGATGCCATAGAAGTGGGCGATCTCGTGAACCAGGGTGATGTGGATCTGGTCCTTAAGGTCGCCGAGGTCGGTGGCGATGTCGAGCAGCGGTTCTCGGTACAGGATGATGCGATCGGGCAGCTCACCAAATCCGTAGTCGGAGCGGTCGGTCAGGGCGACGCCGTCATACAGGCCAAGGATGTCAAGGGTCCCGTCCTCGGGACGGTCCTCTGTGACGAACACAACGTTGTCGAGTCCATCTACCATCTCATCCGGCAGGGCATCGAGCTCGTCGACGACGAGTTTTTCGAACTCGTCTGCGTCCATCGCTTCCATGGTGATGCTCCCCGTCCGCGCCGCCGGTGATGCCGGCGCTGTGCTGCCCCAAGCTTTGCACGCCCCAAGTGGCGAACACCCCATCGGGGACGTGCTGGGCTTATGAGCCGGGGGAGTGTGGTCAGTGGTCGATGGCGACGACGAGAGTTTCCTGCAGGTAACCGAGCCATTCGTATACGGCGTGGCCCATCGGGTCAGCGCTGGCGGGCAGCTCTCCGTCTGCGGAGATGTCGAGCCGAGCGGCAAGCGTCAGGCGCAGGTCGGTGAGGGTGCGCAGCCACGACTGCACACCGGCGGCGTCGAGCGTCACGGTGATTTTACGGCGGCGTGCGTCGACGGCGAGGGTGTCGAGGGCTGCGCGGGCGTTGCGCACCTTGCGGCTGGCGAGATCGTCCTCGGTGAATCGGCGGAATTCCGCTGCGTCCTCGGGATTGTCACGGTAGGCGTCCGGCAGCAACCGCTCCAGGGCGCTGTCGGTGCCGGCCTGGCCGCGGTTTTCGACGAGTTCTGCCAACTGGCGCAGCAGCGTGGTGAGGATGTCGGATTCCTGGGCGGTGAACACGGCGGTCGCCCCGCCCCCTTTAGTCGCCCGGAAGCCGCTCACGCGTCAACTTTCTGCAGGGTCGCCCAGAGGCCGTAATCGTGCATCGCTTCCACGTGCCGTTCCATCTCTTCGCGGGTGCCGGTGGCGACCACGGCGCGGCCCTCGTTGTGGACGAGAAGCATCAGCCTGTTGGCCTCCGCTGTATCGACGCCGAAGTAACTGCGGAACACCCACGACACGTACGACATCAGGTTCACCGGGTCGTTCCAGACCAGGGTGATCCACGGTTGCCCGAGGACGGTCTGCTCGGACAGGTCGGTGTCGTGCGACATCTCGGTGCGATCGAGGGTCTGTGCCACAGCGACCACCTTCTTAGAACGGGAAAAGAACGACGGCCCGCGCACTTCACCGGTGCGAGCCGAGCCTGGTTCGACAAACTCTGGTGACAACAACCGCTTAAACAAAAACGGCCCGACCGAAGTCGAGCCGTTTTCAGTGGGGTGAACGACGGGGCTCGAACCCGCGACTTCCGGCTCCACAAGCCAGCGCTCTGCCAACTGAGCTACGCCCACCATGCGTTGCCGAAGCAACCCGTTTATCTTATTACAGTTTTGGGGCCCAGTGCGCCACTACTTCCGCGGAGACCGCTTGGACGTCCTCCGAGGTGGGCCCGGGTTCCGCTACAAACGCGGCTTTTCGGTAGTACGCGAGCTCACGAATTGATTCCAAAATATCTGCCAGGGCACGGTGTCCACCGTTTTTTGCGGGCGCGTTGAAGTAGATGCGCGGGAACCAGTGGCGTGTCAGTTCTTTGATCGAGGACACGTCGATGCTGCGGTAGTGCAGGTGGTTGTCGACCCTGGGCATAAATTTGGCGAGGAAGGCACGGTCGGTGCCGATCGTGTTGCCAGCGAGTGGCGCGCTCTGGTTGGCCGGGACGTATTTGAGGATGTACTCGAGCACCTCGAACTCCGCTTCGGCGAGGGAAACGCCGTTCGGAATCTCGTTGATCAGGCCACTTTCTGTGTGCATATTGCGCACGAAGTCGCCCATGTTGTCGAGCGCGGACTGGTCCGGCTTGATCACGATGGTGAAGCCCTCGGCAATCGGTTCGAGGTCGTAGTCTGTGATCACCACGGCCACCTCCACGAGTTCGTCGACACCTAGGTCGAGCCCGGTCATTTCACAATCGATCCAGACCAAACGGTCCGCTGAAGAAGCCATAGCTTGATTCTACCCGCGTACCCCTAGACGGCCTCGCCGAGGGTGATCGCCTGGGCTTCGACCCCTCGTTCTTCGGCTCCGGTGTTCACCACGGCGAGGGCGCGTCGGCCGAGCAGGATAACGCCGGTGGCCACCAGCGCCGCAGCGGCGGCGAAAAAGTACGGGGTAGCGGCGGTGAAGGTGTCAGCGAGCAGGGTGGCCAGCGGGGGTGCAATTGCGCCGCCGAGGAAGCGGACCGACGAGTACGCGGACGACGCGACGGTGCGGGGGAGGTCGGTCGCCTCCATCACGCTCTCGGTGAACACCGTGTTCAGCACACCAAGCACCAGCCCGCCGACCACAACGCAGACGATGAGGTCCGCGGGGGTGTTGACCACAAAGGCCGCGGCGACCAGGTCGAGGGCCAGGGCGGGAAGAGTGATGGCCAGCACGGTTGTGCGCTTCAACCGCGCGGTCAGTAGCGGCGCCACGAACACGCTGGTTATGGCGACCCCGAGGCCCCAGCCGAAGAATGTCAGTCCCAACCCGATGGCATTCATTCCGAGCGGGAAGGGCGTGTACGCGAGGAGGACAAAAAAACTGATGTTGTAGAAGAACGCCGCAGCCGCCAGCAGCCCGAGAGCTGGCTTGGCGAGGGCACGGAATGGGGCGGAGAAGGCGACGGGTGTTCGAGGTCCCGTGTCCTTGCCGAGGAGGACCACGATTGCCACAAACGCGATGGCCATCAGCGCCGAGGTGCCGAAGAAGGGAGCTCGCCAGCTGACGGAACCGAGGAGGCCACCGAGGAGCGGTCCAATTGCGATTCCCAGGCCGAGGGCCGCCTCGTACAGGATGATCGCCGATGAGGTTCCGCCACTGGCGGCACCCACGATGGTGGCCAGGGCCGTGGAGATGAAGAGGGCATTGCCGAGGCCCCACCCGGCTCGGAAGCTGATCACGGAGAGCACATCCGGGCTGAGCGCGGCGGCGAGGGCGAACAGGACGATCAGCGCGAGGCCGATGAGCAACGTCTTTTTCGCGCCGATCCGGCTGGAGACCCAACTCGTCACCAGCATCGCGAGCCCGGTCACCAGGAGATAGCTCGTGAACAGCAGTTCCGTCTGGGTGGGGGATGCTTTGAGTGCTGTTGCGATGGCGGGGAGGATCGGGTCAACAAGGCCGATGCCCATAAACGCGACGACCGATGCGAACGCTACAGCCCATACCTGCTTTGACTGGTGAAACATTATGCGGCCACCGCCGATCCGAGGCGGGAGGCGAGCAGTTGAGCGGCAGAGGACAGGGTCGACCATTCGCGCGCGGTGAGGTCTCCGAACAGTGGTTCCATCGCCTGGGCGAGTTCGCGTTTCCAGGCATCCAGTTCGCTTTGGCCTTTTGATGAGATCGCGATCAACCAGGCGCGGGAGTCGTCAACGTCGGCGATGCGGTACACCAACTCGTCCTGGACCAGCGCGGGCAGCAGCTTCGTCATGGCGGGCTGGCTGATCCGGCTCGAGGCCGCCAATTCGCCAATGCGCATCGCGCCGTCGCTCGCCAGGATCGAGAGCGTGCGCCAGACGCCCGCGGGAGTTTTGTTTCCCGTCTCCTGCGCGGCGAAGCGGGTCAGCCGATGATTGGAAACGAGCAGGGATTCGAGAATGTCTGTTGGAGTCACCCCTTAACTGTATAACCTAGTTATGCATAATGCATAGCTTTGTTATGTATATCGGAGCGCCGGGCCGATGTGGGTAGGTGGTATTCCTTACACTGGCGGGATGCTTCCCGTACTCCTGATCATCAATGCCCTGTTTAACGTGGTGGTGTGGCCACGTTTCTACAAGCGGGTGAGTGCTGATCCCCGAGCTCGGGATTCCTCCGGTCGCTCCACCACATTCCTCAGGGTTCACTTGGTGCTTGTGGCCATCGCGTTGGTCCTTGCTGCCGCCTCCGCTACCGCCGCAGTGCTGTCTTTCATCGGCGTCTGGTAGTACTGACTCATGACGAACAACACACCCAAGCTCACGCACGGCGACGAATACATCGTGTTTTACGAGGGCGGTCCGTACGACGGGCAGAACGACATTCGCATCAGCACGGACGGTTCCTGGGACACCGAGGTCACCGTTATTGCCGACACCGATGGAAACGTCGATGCCCAACAGGTCTACACGGTTGTGTCAGCCCGCGAACTCAACGACAAGGTGCAGGTCACCTATCGCTGGGATGCCAAGGATGGCGACGGATACCAGGCTCCAGAGGAACGCGGCGAGCTCTAGGGGAATCCCTACGGCCTCGCAGTGGTTGGGATGGGTGTGAACCTCGATTTCTACACCTCAGCCTTCTGCGACCCATGCATTCTGACGCGGGCGGTACTCAGCGACGTACGGTCGCTGGTGCCGTCCGCGAACATCCGCGAGATGGACGTGGCCCGTGACGAAGACCGGGCCCGCGAAGACGGTGTGCGCTCGACGCCCACCGTGATCGTCCGGAAGGAAGATGGCACGGAGGTTTTCCGCGCCGAAGGAATTCCCACGGTGAACCAGGTATTGGTCGCTCTCGCGAAAGCGGTCTGAACCCCGGTCGAAACGTCCGGGGTGTCACGGCAGGCGGCGATAGAGTCGACCCGCCGCATGATATCGGCCGGTAAGGCTGCAACTGCGGCCAGCCTTGAGCCGACGGCCCGCATACCGGCATGGTGGCGTCGCGTAGCTTTCCTGCGATGAAGGGGAGTGCCCCTGGTAGGAATCGAAAGCACCTGCGCGCCTTGAAGGTACGCGGGTCTCACTTAAAAACCCCGGAAACATAAGGATTTTGGATCACATGGCGGTTGCTCGATTAGATGGTTATTCTCCGAAGTGTGGGCAAAATGTGGGCAAATGAGATCCTGTTCGAGTCTCGAACCGGATCTCCCCGTGCACTGCGAGGGCTCTGCAGGGTGAACCTCGCGTTTACAACTACACGTTCGGGTCCCGGGACCCGAAGATAATCAGCTTGTGGTCCCGGGACCATAAGGTAGTCACGCAAGGCTGCGCGCACGCCCACGGCGCAATAAATCCCTACGCCCGCTAGAGGCTATTCACATAGAGTCCAATAATGAATCCACTGGACGATATCAACACCGCGGCGCAGGCAGCCGAATTTCTCAAGACGTCTGAATGGAAGCTGCAGCAGCTCGCCAAGAACGGCGAGATCGGTTACATCAAAATCGGGAACACTCGAACGTACCCGCGGGGGGCGCTCCTCGATTTCGTAGCCGAGAATACGACTCCAGTGGTGCCGGCTAATCCTCACGGACTTTCCTCGGTTCGCCCCCAGCGCGGCTCACGCTCCAACTCGACAAAGTAGTACGAGTCTTCTGCCCGCTGCGATAGCCTTCGACCAGTC
>JAODAO010000161.1 GCA_025463465.1 Glaciihabitans sp.
GCGCGGTATTCGCGGCCGACCAGCAGAGCGGCGACCTCGGTGTCGGTCTCGCTGTCGAAGACTTCGCCGGAGTCGAGCAGTTCCTGCTTCAGGGCGGAGAAGTTCTCGATGATGCCGTTGTGGATCAACGCCAGCTTGCCGTCGTCCCCGAGGTGCGGGTGGGCGTTGCTGTCGTTCGGGCCACCGTGGGTGGCCCAGCGGGTGTGGCCGATGCCGGTCTGGCCGTCGCGCAGCGGCGTCTCTTCGAGATCGCCAAGCAGCACCTTCAGCTTGCCGGCACGCTTGCGCGTGCCGATCTGACCGTCATCATCGATGACGGCAACCCCGGCGGAGTCGTAACCCCGGTATTCCAAACGGCTCAAACCCGACAGCAAAACGTCCAGGCTGCTGTTCGGCCCCACGTATCCCACAATTCCACACATGACGGCGATTCTACGGGACGCCCCCTGACCAACAGCGTGGAGCGCGCGCTGTAGACATGCTGTTGTGAGGCTGTTATGAATTAGCTGAATATGACCACCGGGTGTTTCAACGGAATCGGTGCGAGTCTGGACCCATGGCTAAATCTCCACGGGCGCCGGCGCTAATCCGCTGGAGCCCCGTGGTGCTCGGCTCCGGATCGCTCTGCATAGTGCTCAGTGTTGTCGTTAGCCGCGGCAGGGCGGCAGACATCCTGTTCACCACGGGCATCGTGATCATCGCCGCGTTTGTTATTTTCGTTGCGGTGTATGCGGTGCAGGCGATGCTCCGGGCCACCCGCCGGCGGGCGGAAACCTCGGCCATCCCCGGCGTTCCGCTGCCACCAGCCGGCACAACACCACAGTTCCAGAATGTCCCGGCGGCGTTGGCGGATTCGCTGGGCGAGCGGCTCGCTCGCGGGGTAATGCAGTATCTCGCCGACCGCCTGCAGCACGCCTCGCAATTGGAAGGCCGACAGCGCAGCGCCGCCCTCGACGTCACCGAGCGCGCTTACGCCGGGCGCAAGGTGCTGCTGCGCCAGGCGACGGCGAAGCTGGCCACGGCGAGCGCCCCCACCCTGCACCGGTTGGATAACAGCTTCTCCTCCCCACCCGACCTGGCGGAATGTGTGCTCGGCTACCTGCCCCTGCCGATGGTCGACTTCGAGGATGCCGTGCGGTTCCACCCGTTCCTGGGCGGGCTGAAGGCGGCCGACGTGATGGCACTCTTCGCCGGGATCCGGTCGGCCCTGGCAATTCGGCCGGACGAACAGCTATCGGCGCTGGCCTCTCCCGCCGAGGAAGTGGGCGCGCACAACGGCATCGAGGACATCGTGACGGTGGCGGTCGCCCTGCTGCCTGTGTCGCTGACCCCGGCGGTCGCCGCCCTGGTATTGGCCAATTCGGGCAGGGCCGACCTCATCGCCGACGATATCGCCGAGACCTACGCGCCACTGTTCGAGTTCAACCCCGACGGGTCCAGTGCCGACGAGTTCGACGCCGACGGGGTGGATGCCGCGTATCCCTCCGTCCCCGAACTCACCGACCGCGACGTTGAGCTGCTGGCCCGGCGACTCGGTTTGCGGCCGGCCGACCCCACGGCCGTTGCGCGATTTGTGGCATCCACGCGGGCGCCGGGGAAGACGGAAAACCCTAGCGGATAGCCGCCGGGCCGGCATCCACCGTCTGTCATCACGGGGTGCGGGTGTTGAGGCACTAGCGTTGTCACGATGCCTGACCTCGCAGCCGCCGCCCACCACCTGTCACCCTTTGTGGAAATCGACCGTGCCGACTGGGCCGACCTCGCACCGACGACGCGACTGCCACTGAGTGAAACCGAGCTGGTGCAGTTGCGCGGGCTCGGCGACGTGCTCGACATGCAGGAAGTCAGCGACGTTTACCTGCCGCTCAGCCGACTGCTTAACCTGTATGCGCGCGGCGCCCGCGACCTGCACCGCTCCACCAGTGACTTCCTCGGCGAACGCACCCCGCCGACACCGTTTGTGATCGGGATCGCCGGCTCCGTCGCCGTCGGCAAGTCCACGGTCGCTCGCCTGCTGCGCGAGATGCTCGCGCGCTGGGACGACACCCCACGGGTCGAACTGGTACCAACCGACGGCTTCCTGCTGCCAAACGCCGAGCTGGAACGGCGTGGCCTGATGACGCGCAAGGGTTTCCCGGAAAGCTACGACCGGCGTGCCCTGCTGCGATTCGTCAGCGCCATCAAGAGCGGCGCGAGCGAGGTGCGGGCCCCGTTTTACTCCCACCTCAGGTACGACATCATGCCGAACGCAGAAGTGGTGGTGCGCCGCCCGGACATCCTGATCGTAGAGGGCCTGAACGTGCTGCAGCCGCCCGGGCCCGGCAACAAGCTGGCCGTCAGCGACCTGTTCGACTTCACCATCTACGTCGACGCCCGCACCAGCGACATCGAGAACTGGTACGTCGAGCGTTTCCTCTCGCTTCAGCGCGGTGCTTTTGCAAACCCGCAGTCCTACTTTCACCGCTTCGCCTCCCTCACCGAGGAGGAGGCGCGCACCCGCGCCCACAACATCTGGAAGAACATCAACGAGCCGAACCTGCTCGAGAACGTTCTGCCCACCCGTGCGCGAGCGTCGCTGGTGCTGCGCAAGGACTCGCAGCACGCGGTCAGCAGCGTGCTGCTTCGCAAGATCTGACCGTCCCCACGGTCACTCAGCGCCGGTATTAACACGGGTGTGCGCCAAGCAGCTAGCGCCGGGGATTTCCGCCCAGTAGTGATCGCGAGTGGATCAGCTACCCGGAGACCACCTACTCCTTGCCGTTCTTGTCCTTGCCGGGAGGGCGGTTTCCATCGGGTCCGTTGCCGTTCCCGTTGTTCCCGGTATTGGTTGCCGGGGTCGCGGGTTCCGGGGCCGGCTCCTCCGAGGCGGGAGGCGCCGGGGTGGTGGGGGCCTCAGGAGACTCGTCCTCGTCCGGCTCGTTCTCGTCCGGCTCGTTTTCGTTCTCGTCCGGCTCCGTGGTTTCTTCCGGTGTCGTTGGTTCCACGCTGGGCTCGGTTGTCTGCGTGGGCTCAGGGGCGACCGACTCTTCGGGCTCCGTCGGGGTCGCCGGGGTGGTCGCAACTGCACCATCCAGGTCGGCCCGTACCACGGTGATCAGTTCCTGGATCCGGGCGGAGCGCTCCGCCGAGACATCCCCGGACGCGGTGGTCTCGGCCAGCGCCTGCTGGAGGGCTTCGAGCGCGGTGATCGCCCCGGCGATGTCATCACCGGATGCGAGGTTGGCGACGTCGACGACGCCGGCCTGGAGCCGGTCGGCGGCGGCATCAGAGATGTCGGTGCTCTGCGCGCAGGAGGTGAGCAGTGAGAAGCCGAGGACAACGCCGGCTCCCATCGCGATCACACGGCGGGGTGTTCTCATGGGGTTACCCCGTCCATCAGGTCGTCGAGATGTTCGCCCAGGGGGCCATCGATCGCGGGCAGTGCCGGGGCACTCCCACCCTGCCCTGAGACAAACCACCAGATGGCCACGCCCACCACAACCAGCAGGATGAGGAGTACCACGATGAGCACGGCGGGGCTCCTGTGCTTACGGGTGGATGTTGCTGCGCTGGCAACCCGTGCGCTGGCAGCCGGGCGGGCGGGCTGCTGTTGCGAGGTGGGGGTGACGGCGACCGGGGCGGCGAACGCGAAGGTCTCGGCATCGTTGGATGCCGGCTGCGCCGACCGCTGGGTCGCCGCTGTAGTAGTTGCCGCAGTGGAGGTTACCGCCGCGCTGGTTGCCGTTGCGCTGGCGTCAACCACCGGCAGCACACGGGTGGGCGCCGGCTGCGCTGGGTGCTGCGCAACGGTGGCCACGGAGGCTTCCGGGGCAGACGGCAGGCTCAGCGGGCGAGCCGCAGCGGCGACCTGCAGTGCGGTGGGACGGGACTCCGGCTGCATCGCGGTCATCTGGGTGAGCAGGCTCACCCAGCCCGCGCCGAGGGAGGCGGGGATGGTGGGGGCGCGCAGGAGACGGGCGGTGAGGGCCTCGACCATCGTGCCGGTGAAGGCGCGCTCACGGGTAAGGGCTTCCAGCAGCACCAGCCCCAGGGAGTAGATGTCAGACTCGGGGCCGGGGGTGTGACCCTGGGCCTGCTCGGGACTGACGTAGGCGGCGGTGCCGATGATGGTTCCCGGGGTGGTCAGGCGGGTGGAGTCGGCGAGGTAGGCGATTCCGAAGTCGGCCAGTTTGGCGCGGAACTCCCGCTCCGTCGACACCGAGGAGCTGAGCAGGATGTTGGCGGGTTTGATGTCTCGGTGGACAACTCCCATCGCCTGGACGGTGTGCAGGGCCTCGCCCAGGTCGATCGCCATGTTGGCGACGTCCTCCGGTGCGATGGCGCCCTTGTCGATTCGTTCCTGCAGGGTGGGGCCCTCAACGAGCTCCATCACCAGGAAGGCGCGTTCGCTCTGCCCCGTGCCGTCGACGTTCGCGTCGAACAGGGTGACCAGCGCGTGGTGGCTCATCGCTGCGAGCAGGCGGATCTCGGAAGTCTCACGGCGGAGCTTGTCGGCGTCGGCCCCGTCGCTGGCGAACAGCTTAAGGGCGACAGGGCGTCCGAGCGTCTCGTCCTGAGCCCGATAGACGGATGCCATTCCCCCGCGGCCGATCAGGTCGAGGATCCGGTAGCGGCCGCCAATGAGCACGCCAGGTGCCGCGGCTGAGCCGGAGGCGGCGTGGGTGTCCTGCATGACTGTCCTTTGTTCCACTCGGGTGCCTGGCGGCGGGGAAGATTGGTCACCAACCTACCTAGATTCTGGGCGGCGGTGGGGAGGTCACACAAGCGGCGAACGTGCAGCCGGGCACGCTAGTGCCCGGCGAACCGGCGGTACGGGCTGGTGCTGGAAATCAGCGAAGAGCCAGTTGGGCGCGCACCACGTCGGCGAGCTGTTCGGCGATGGCATCCGCGGTGGACTGCTCTTCAGCCTCGACCATAACCCGAACCATGGGTTCGGTTCCGGAGGGGCGCAGCAGCACTCGGCCGGTGTCGCCGAGGGTTGCCTCGGCGGCGGCGACGGCGTCCGCAATGACGGTGTTCGCCGCCAGGCCGTGGTGGTTGACTCCACGAACGTTGACAAGGGTCTGCGGGTACACCGTCATGATCGATGCGAGCTCGGCGAGGGTTTTGCCGGTGCGGGCCATCTCGGCGACCAGGTGCAGGCCGGTGAGGATTCCGTCTCCGGTGGTGGCGAACCTGGTCATGATGACGTGACCGGACTGCTCACCGCCCAGGGACAGCTGGCGCTCGTTGAGGTCCTCGAGTACGTAGCGGTCGCCGACCTTGGTCTCGACCATGGCGATGTTGTGGGCCGCCATGGCACGCTTCAGTCCGAGGTTGCTCATCACGGTCGCGACGAGGGTGCGGTCCTTGAGGGCGCCGCGGTCGGCCATGGCGACGGCGAGGATGGCCATGATCTGGTCACCGTCGACGATGTTGCCGTCCCTATCGACGGCGAGGCAGCGGTCGGCGTCACCGTCGTGGGCGATACCCACGTCGGCGCCGGCGGCAAGCACGGCTTTCGCGAGGTTGTCGAGGTGGGTGGAGCCCACACCGTCGTTGATGTTCATACCGTCGGGATCGGCACCGATCACGGTAACCGTCGCACCGGCATCGGTGAAGACCTGCGGGGACACGCCGGCGGCAGCGCCGTGTGCACAGTCGAGTACAACGTGCACACCCTCTAGCCGGTTGGGCAGGGTCGACAGCAGGTGGATGATGTAGCGGTCCTCGGCGTCGGCGAACCGGCGGATGCGACCGACGTGCGCACCGGTGGGGCTGAGCTTCGGTTCGTCGAGTGCCGCTTCGATGCGGTCCTCGACCTCGTCGGGGAGCTTGGTGCCGCCGGATGCGAAGAATTTGATCCCGTTGTCGGGAGCGGGGTTGTGCGAAGCCGAAATCATCACGCCGAGGTCGGCGTTGAAGTCAGCGACGAGGAACGCGAGGGCCGGGGTGGGAATCACGCCGGCGTCATACACGTCCACGCCAGAGCTGGCGAGCCCCGCGGCCGTAGCCGACGAAATGAATTCGCCGGAGACGCGGGGGTCGCGAGCAATGACCGCGATGGGGCGGCGGCCAGAAGCCCGCCGCCCATCTGCGACTCGGCCTTTGCCGAGAACAACGGCTGCGGCCTGGGACAGACCCAGGGCCATCTCGACCGTGAGCTCGCTGTTAGCGAGCCCACGGACACCGTCGGTGCCAAATAACCGAGGCATAAGCCGGTTAGCCGGCGTTGATTAACGCTTGGAGAACTGCGACGCCTTGCGGGCCTTCTTGAGACCGGCCTTCTTGCGCTCGATGACGCGAGCGTCACGAGTCAGGAAGCCAGCCTTCTTCAGGGCAGCACGGTTGTTCTCACGGTCGATCTCGTTCAGCGAACGAGCAATCGCGAGACGCAGTGCGCCGGCCTGGCCGGAGGGGCCACCACCGTTGATCTTGGCGATCACGTCGTAGCTGCCGAGCAGGTCAAGAACCTTGAACGGGTCGTTGATGAGCTGCTGGTGAAGCTTGTTGGGGAAGTACTCCTCAAGCTGGCGTCCGTTGACGGTGAAGGTGGTTCCACCGGGGATGAGGCGCACGCGGGCGATTGCCTCCTTGCGACGTCCCACGGCTGCGCCGGGAACGTTGAGGACGGCGCGGGGAGCCTTGACGGCTTCTACTGCGGGAGTCTCGGTCGTGAAGCTCTCGGGAGCTTCCTCGATGATGTCTGCGATCTTCGCCACGTTAGTGAATCCTTAAGTCTTTGTGCGCTGAGTAGTCTGGCGGGCCGGCGCTACTGCGCGACCTGGCTGAGGGTGTACGGCGTGGGCTGCTGTGCCGCGTGGGGGTGCTCGGCGCCGGCGTAGACCTTGAGCTTGGTGAGCTGGGCGCGACCGATCGAGTTCTTGGGAAGCATGCCACGGACAGCCTTCTCGACGGCACGCGTCGGGTGCTTTTCGAGCATCTCGGCGTAGGTCGTGGCGGTCAGTCCACCCGGGTAACCGGAGTGACGGTAGGCCTTCTTCTGGATGAGCTTGGAGCCCGTCAGCGCGATCTTCTCTGCGTTGATGATGATGACGAAGTCGCCACCATCCATGTGCGGAGCGAAGGTCGGCTTGTGCTTGCCGCGGAGAAGGGCAGCGGCGTGGCTGGCAAGACGGCCGAGAACGATATCGTTCGCGTCGATGATGAGCCAGTCGTGCTGGATCTCACTTACC
>JAODAO010000162.1 GCA_025463465.1 Glaciihabitans sp.
ATGCGCAACAAGATCAAGAAGGCCGGCATCGAGGACGTCACCGTCGTCAACCAGTCGATCGCCAACCTGACCGGAGAGGCCGACCTCGTGATCACGCAGCGCGAGCTGACCGACCGCGCCCGCGGAATGTCGCCGAACTCGACCCACGTCTCCGTCGACAACTTCATGAACAGCCCGAAGTACGACGAAGTTGTGAACCTTCTGAAGGACCAGCACAACCTGTAATACTGGCGCCGTCCGGCACCAGCAGATATTAGCCAGAAAAAGTGAGGAAACGCATGAGCAACGTACTTGAGCTCGCACAGATCAATCTCCATGGATCAGCGACGACACCGGCAGAGGCAATCGAGGAAGCAGGACGTATCCTCGTCTCCACCGGGGCGGTGACGCCCGAGTACATTTCGTTTATGCACGACCGCGAGGCAACTGTCTCGACCTACATGGGAAACTTCCTGGCTATTCCGCACGGCACGAACGAGGGCAAGGACACGATCTCCGCGTCTGCGCTCTCGTTCGTGCGGTACGACCAGCCCATTGATTGGAACGGCAATGAGGTGCGTTTTGTTGTGGGCATCGCCGGCAAGGACGGCGGTCACATGGAGGTCCTTTCGAAGATCGCCATCGTCTTCAGCGAGGACGATGACGTAGCGGCGCTGCTTGCAGCGGAGACCCCCGAGGCCGTCCTGACGATCCTGGGCGACGTCAACGAATGAGCACTGAGTTGAAGGCCGTCCATTTCGGTGCAGGCAACATCGGCCGTGGCTTTGTGGGACTGCTCCTGCACAACGCGGGCTACGAGGTCGTTTTCGCCGACGTCAACGCCGAACTCATCGACGCCATTGCCGCCAGTGACAGCTACCTTGTCACCGAGGTTGGGGAGGGTGCAACAACCTGGACGGTGAACAACTACCGGGCGCTGAACAGCGCAACCCACGAAGCCGATGTGATCGACGAGATCGCGACGGCCGATGTGGTGACCACGGCGGTTGGGCCCAACATTCTTCGTTTTGTCGCTCCGCTCATCGCGGCCGCGATCACAAAACGTTCGTCCGACCTGGCGCCCCTGGCGGTTATGGCCTGTGAGAACGCGATCAACGCCACCGACCTGCTGAAGGCCGAGGTGGTCAAGGCGCTGCCCGACGCCGCCCTCGCCGACACCGCTATCTTCGCGAACACCGCGGTCGATCGCATCGTCCCGGGCCAGGACCCCAACAGCGGGCTGAACGTCACCGTCGAGTCCTTCTTCGAATGGGCCATCGAGAGCACCCCGTTCGGTGACGCCATTCCGGCGATTTCCGAGGCCCACTTCGTCGAGGACCTCGCGCCGTACATCGAGCGCAAGCTGTTCACGGTGAACACCGGTCACGCCGCTGCCGCCTACCACGGCTTCCTCGCCGGGGTGGAAACGATGGCGGAGGCGTTCGCTCTGCCGGCGGTCATCGCCGAGGTGCGTGCCGTGCTCGCGGAAACCAAGGAACTACTCGTGGCCAAGCACGGGTTTGATCCTGAGGTCCAGCAGGCATATATCGATAAGAACATGATCCGGTTCGCCAATCCGAACCTCAGCGACACCGTTGAGCGGGTCGGTCGCCAGCCGTTGCGTAAGATCAGCCGCAACGAGCGATTCATTGGTCCGGCGGCCCAGCTCGCCGAGCGCGGGATCGTTCCTAGCGCGCTAGTCAGCACCGTTGGTGTCGCCCTGCAATTCGACGTGGCAGACGACCCGCAGAGCGTCGAGATGGCCGCACTGCTCGACAGCCTCAGTGCCGAAGAGTTTGTGGCGCAGGCTACCGGCCTCGAAAGCGACCACCCGCTGTACCCGGCAATCCTCGAGATTGTTAAGGCACACGGAAAGTAGCCGCCGGGAGAATTTCTCCGGCTTGTAGCACCCCTCGCCCCGTCCACCGTTTGGTGGACGGGGCGAGTTCGTTGTGCCGCTGGAAAAAGCGCATCCACCGTGATCTGCCCCGTTGACATCTATATTCGCCACCCGTCGTCTGGCGTCCCCCCGAGGGTAGATAATGGGGTACAGGGGGTCTGTCACGAGGATCACACACGGCTGTAACGCCGGCACCACGGCGGGCATGGACCCAGCAGGTGGCCCGACGATGATCAGCGAACACGGTGAACGGGATGGTCGCACGATGACAGGATCCACAGTGGCGGGGGTTCGGGCGAAAGTCCTGGTTGTCGACGACAGCGAAGAGCTCGGCGACCTGATGAGCAATTATCTTGTGAAGGCTGGGTGCACCGTCACGGCGGTGCGCAACGCGGAAGACGCCATCGCGGCCTACCTGCAGGACACCCCCGATATGGCCATCGTTGACCTTCTTCTCCCCGGCATGAACGGCTGGGAATTTATGAGTCGCCTGCGCGAAGACCGTCCCGGCTGCGCCATAGTGGTGACGTCGGTGCTCGAACCCAGCGATTTCCCCGCCTCCGAGGCCACCCTTCCCAAGCCCTTCACCAGGGCCCAACTTCTCCAGGTGCTCAACGATTGTGTTCCCGAATGACTGATCCCGTTGCCCTGCGCGTAGTGGTAGCCGACGACGATGCCGATATCCGTGCCCTCGTGACCATCTCCGTCAAGCGCGCCGGCTTCGAAGTCGTCGCCTCGGTCGAAGACGGCGACATGGCATGGGCGGCCATCCAGGAACTCACACCCGACCTGGCGATCCTCGACGTCGCAATGCCGGGGCTCAGCGGCTTGGACGTTTGCCGGCTGGTGCAGGCCGATCCCGCGGTTGCCGGTATCCCGGTGCTGTTGCTCTCGGCGGCCGTCGACGAGGCATCGCGGGCTGCTGGCCGGGAGGCCGGGGCACGGGATTACCTCGCCAAACCGTTCAGCCCCCGCGCCCTCGTCACCTGGCTCAGTACGGAATGTCTGCAGCATGACTAGCTTCTTTTCGTCGGTGTTGGGCCGCCTATCCGTCGACCATCCCTCCGTTGCGCTGAAGCAGTTGCCGACGGCCGTGGGATTTGCCATTGGCATCGTCCTGCTGCTCACCGTCCCCGGCATCGAGGTCAGCAGTGAAACCGCTACAGCGGTGGGCATCGCACTGATGGTGCTTGCCACCGTCCTCGCGGGGGTGTGTACACGTGTTGAGCGGTTCGACCGGCTGTCGGTCATCGTTCCAATCATCGACATAGTCGCCATCGGCGCCTTCCGCGCCGGTACCGGCGGCAGCGCGTCGATCTTCGCAGCACTCCTCATCCTTCCGGTGGTCTGGATCGCTGCCGAACGCGGCAGGCGCCACATCGTCATCGCCGCTGTCGGCACGTCCATTGCTCTCTACATGCCCTACATCCTGGGAATGCGGGCCCTCGACAATGCGAACGAACTGGTGCGCGGTCTGTACTCGCCCCTCATTTTCGCGGCCGCCGCCGCCATCATCAACGAGCTCGCACGGCAGAGCAGGGCACAGCTCGAAGCCATCCGGCGCCTTGCTGACGACAAGGAAGTCATCCTCCAACGCACCGTGGAGTTCGCCAACCAGCTGCAGGACAGCGAGGCCCAGATCCGCGCGGGTGACCGGCTGTTCCGCAACGTGTGGGCAGCGGTGACCGAACAGTCGATCATCGGTACCGATGTAACCGGGCTGGTGGATGCCTGGAACTCCGGTGCCGTAAAACTCCTCGGCGTCGACACGGAAAGCGCCGAGGGCAAACGGCACGTGTTCGAGTTCCATATCCCTGCGGAACTCGACGCCCGCTCGCGCGAGCTGAACTACCCACCGGGGGAGACCGTCCTGAACCCGGGCTTCTCGGCCCTCGTCGAATCCGCCCGCCTCGGCCGTGCCGAGAGCCGGGAGTGGACTTACGTCCGCGACGACGGCAGCGAGGTTCCCGTCCTGCTGTCCGTCACCAAGCGCGTCGACGATGGAGGTGTCACCTCCGGCTACCTTTTCGTGGCCACCGACGTGACCCAGTCGCGTGAGGTCGCACGCCTCAAGGACGAATTCCTCGGCCTGATTTCGCACGAGCTCCGCACACCACTGAGTTCGATCCTCGGCTACCTCGAACTCCTGCGCGACGACGAGGACAACCCGCTGTCGGCCGAACAGACCCAGTTCCTCGGGGTGGCGGAGCGCAACGCCCATCGCCTGCTGCGCCTGGTGGGGGACCTGTTGTTCACCGCCCAGGTCGAGTCGGGTAAGTTCCCCCTCGACCCCCACACCGTGGAGCTTGGCCGCATCGTCAGTGCCGCTGCTGAGTCCGCACGGCCCAGCGCCAACGCCGCCGGGATCACCCTGGTCGAGCGGGTGCCGGAGGTATCACCCCTGGTGAACGGTGACGCCATCCGCCTCGGCCAGGCATGCGACAACCTCATCTCCAACGCGATCAAGTTCACCCCGCGCGGGGGAACCGTCACGATCAGCCTCAACGTGGAAGGTCCATCCGCGGTTATCCGGGTGCGGGACACCGGCATCGGCATTCCGGCTTCCGAGCTGAACCAGCTCTACGCGCGGTTTTTCCGTGCGTCGACGGCGACCCGCAACGCAGTCCCCGGCGTTGGTCTCGGCCTGACCATCACCAAGGCCATCGTCACCGCCCACCAGGGCGAGCTCGACGTCGAGAGCGAAGAGGGCGTAGGCACCTCCTTCAGCGTCACCCTCAACACCGTTCCTGCGCTGGACGCCGTGCACTGACGCCGTGCACTGACGTCGTGCACTGACGTCGTGCGCCAGCGGCAGGTGCCGTTACTCGGCCGGGGCGTCGGTTTCGACGGGCGTCGGTGTGGCGGTCGGGGTTGTGCTGCCGAAGACATCCTCCGGAGACACGCAGGCGCGGTCGGCGGGGATGATGCTGATCGCCGAGGACAGGTCGTTGAGGGCGTTGGTGCCACTGGCGTTCACGCTGTTGACGATCACCTCGATTGCGGGATCCCGGCCGTAGGTGGTGAACACGAAGTTGGGGTCGTCGGCGGGGTCGCGAAGCCAGTCGATGCCGTCGAGGGTGATGCAGTCAAGCTCTGCCGTGGGATCGGGCACTGGCACACCACAACGAAGCAGGATGTCCGACGGCGAACCCCAGGCACTGGTGCCCTGGGCATTGGTCTCTCGCTGCTGCAGGTCGTCGTCAACAACATCGGGCAGGCGGGTGATTACTTCGGCGCACTGCGGATCCGTGGCGAACTCCGCCGGTTTCAGGGCGACCGTTTGGGTGCAGCCGGTCAATATCAGTGTGGCCAGTGCCGCTGTCGCGGTCAGGCGAAGCGTCGCTCTCATCGTATTCAGGTTACCGTGGGAACCATGAGCACAGCCGACACCCTCGGCGGCATCGGGGAGTCGGCAACGCTGGCGCGCATATTTCCCCGGCTGCCGGCGGCATCCCACCAGCTTCTCGGCCCCGGCGATGACGCCGCGGTCGTATCGGCGCCGGACGGCCGCTTTGTGGTCACCACCGACATGATGATCCACGGGCCGGACTTCCGGCTCGCCTGGTCTAGTCCGTTCGACCTCGGCTGGAAGGCCGCGGCCTCCAACCTCGCCGACGTCGCGGCGATGGGCGCGGTCCCCACCGCGCTGGTCGTGGCGATCGCCGCCCCCGAGCACACCGCGGTGTCGGTGCTCGAGGGCATCGCAGACGGGCTGCGTGAGGGCTGCGAGTTCCTGGCGCCCGGCTGTGGGGTGGTGGGCGGCGACCTGTCCGCCTCGAACACGTTGACCATCACCGTGACCGCGTTCGGTGACCTCGAGGGCCGTGCCCCCGTGCTGCGCTCCGGCGCGCGGCCCGGCGACACCATCGCGGTCGCCGGTGCCCTGGGCGAGGCTGCGGCGGGGCTGCGCCTTTTGTTCGAGCAGGGAACGCTGGACGGTGAACCCAATGCGGCAGCTGCGGCGCCGCTGCGAGAGCGCTACCCCGAGCTGGTGGGCGCACAACTGGCACCGAGGCCGCCTATCGGCCACGGCCGGTTGGCCGCGATCGCCGGGGCGACTGCGATGCTCGACCTCAGTGACGGTCTCGCCCTCGATGCGCGGCGGGTGGCGCGGGCGAGCGGTGTCGCGCTGAACCTCGACAGTGTCCTCGTGGGGTCGCGGGAGGCCCTCGACGGGGGTGAGGACCACTCGCTGCTGGCCTGCTTCCCGCCGCAGGCTACCCTGCCGGAAGGATTCCGACCGCTGGGTGTTGTAACGGCCGGTGGCGGGGTATTGGTGGATGGGACAGAATACGAGTCCCTCGGTGGTTGGGACCCCTACGCGGGGTGGAACGGCGGTGTGGGATGAGTCCCAATCAAATTCTGCAGGTCGACATCTTCACGGCGATCGGGGATGCCCGCAGGCGCCGCATCCTCGAGTTGCTCTCCGTGCGGGAACGCTCGGTCGGTGAGTTGACGGCGGAATTCCAGATCGCCCAGCAATCCGTCTCCCAGCACCTCGCCGTGCTGCACACCGTAGGGCTGGTGAAGCAGACCAAACGCGGAACCAGTTCGATCTACAGTCTCGAGCGGGATGCTCTCGCCGAAGTGATCGGCTGGATCGCCGCGCTCTGAGCGGGCTCAGAGCCCGTCGGCGTTGGTGGCGGTTGTGAGGTCGGTAGCAACGTGGGTCGGGCGTAGCCAGAACAGCGACGTGTCGCCGTAGTCCTTGCGGCGCTCCAACTCCAGGCCCTCCGGCCACACCGGTGCGGGCCCGCGGCTGCTGCGCTCGAGCAGCACCACCGCATCCTCGGCGAGGCGGGGTACCAGTGAGAGCAGGTTCGCGTCCAGTTCGCTGCCGCCGAGCTCGTATGGCGGGTCGAGGAAGACCACGTCGAACGGCTGCCTGGGGGAGTCCAGGAACTGCTGCACCGATGAGCCGGACACGTCGATGGTCAGCCGAGTGCTGCGGGGAGCCGCTTTGAGCACAGTCGCCGCGTTTTTGCGGCAGGCGGCGGTGGCCTGCGGGCTTTTGTCGACGAGGGTCACCGTTGTGGCGCCGCGCGATGCGGCCTCCAGGCCAAGGGCGCCGGTGCCGGCGTAGAGGTCGACCACCCTGGCGCCGTCCAATACCCCTCGAGCGTCGAGGGAGGAGAAGATCGCCTCGCGCACACGGTCGCTGGTGGGGCGGGTGCCGGAAGAGGGCACCGCGAGGGTGAGGGAGCCGGCGAAGCCGGAAATGATGCGCGCCATAACGACTCAACGCTACCGTGCCGGCGATGATCCAACCCGGGCGGCAGCGCGGCCTAGCGGTCTGCACAACGGCTCGGGGTGTTTTACCGAGGCCGTCAGTAGACATCCACCAACGTTTACGCGGGTTCGCCTGGTGAAGCTCACAATGTCGGCATGGGCATCGTCGACCGTACCGTCAAACCAAGTTTCTCCAAATCTCTGTTCCTCGGGCAGATGGCGAGCGAGATCGTGATGCCATACCCGGTCTTCGACCCGGCCGAGAAGGTGCGGGTGGATGCGTCGGTGGCGTCCGCCAGGGACTTTTTGAGCAACACCTACGACCCGTGGAAAGCCGAGCGGGATGGCTGGGTGGGTGACGACGTCATCCGCGAACTGGGTGAACGCAAACTCACCGGGCTGTTCATCGATGAGAAGTACGGCGGCCTCGGCCTCAGCCAGAGCGGCTACTGCCGGGTGATGGAGGAGTTCGGGCGCGTCGATGGCACCCTCAGCGTGGTGATGGGGGTGCACCAGTCGATCGGCTCCAAACCGCTGTACCTTTACGGCACCGAGGAGCAGAAGGAGCGTTGGCTGCCGGACCTCGCCGCCGGGCGCAAACTGGCCGCGTTTGTGCTCACCGAGCCGAACGTCGGGTCGGATGCGTTTCACCTGGAGACCCGGGCGGAGCGGCAGGGCGACGGCTCCTGGCTGCTGAATGGGGAGAAGCGCTGGATCGGCAATGGCGACAAGGACGTGCTGACGGTCTTCGCCCAGAGCGAGCTCGGCCACGTCGCCCTGATCGTCGAGAAGGGGATGGAGGGGCTGTCGACCGGGCCCCGGTTCCAAACGCTTGGGCTGAAGGCGAACCACCTGCAGCGGGTGCACTTCAACAACGTGCGGGTGCCAGCCGAGAACCTGCTCGGAGAGCCGGGCGATGGGTTTCGCATCGCGATGAACACCCTGAACAACGGGCGGATGTCGATGGGTACGGCCATCTCGGGCGGGATGAAGCAGTTTATGCAGCTCAGCCTGGAACACACCACACAACGAGCCCAGTTCGGCCGAGCGCTGATCGACTTCGAACTGGTCGAGGACAAAATCGCGTGGATGAACACCCAGATCTACGGGCTCGAGTCGATGAGTTACCTGACAACGGGGCTGGTCGACCGTGGCACGGCCGATTTCGCGTTGGAGTCCGCGTTGACCAAAATCGCCGCGAGTGACACCGGCTGGTACGCCCTCAACCGGGCGGTGCAGGTGCACGGCGGGGAGGCATACATGGATGACCATCCGCTGTCGAAGGCGATCCGCGACTTCCGCATTTTTCCGATCTTCGAGGGCTCCAACGACGTGCTGCGGGCCTTTGTCGCCCTGAACGGGCTTAAGGCGCTCAGCGAGGACCTGCCCGATGTCGCCGCCCTCAAACTGTCCGAACCGGCGAAGGCGCTCGGGGTGATCGGGCCGTATATCGCCGGGCGGGTCAACCGCGCGCTTCGACCCGAGAAGCTGGCCGGGGTCCACCCGGCGCTGGCGAAACAGGCTGCTGCCGTGGCGGAGCAAACCGTTGAACTGCGCGACCACGCCGAGGCGGCCCTGCGCCGATACGGCAAAAACGTGCAGGAGAAGCAGTTGGTACAAAAGCGCCTCTCGGAGGCGGCGTCAGGTATCTACGCGCAGGTCGCGGTGATTAGCCGCATCTCCGGGGTGCTCAAACGGGAGAAGGGGGAGATCGCCGACGGTGCCAGCCACGGACGCAGCGCCGCCGATGTCGCCGCTGAGAAAACGGTCGCCGTCAACTTCTGCAAGCGGGCGGCGCGGGAGGTGGGGCGTCAGCTGCGGGGCCTCGAGGTCAACGACGACCGCTACACCCGCGCTATCGGCACCCGGGTGCGCGAGACCAACGGTTACGGCTACTCGCTGTAACCCACGCATCCAGCTGTCTGCTGCCCGGCGCACCGTACCCACACGCCGCACCCACACGCCGCACCCACGCGCCGAAGCCGCAACGGCGGTCGCCCAGAAGGACAACCGCCGTTGCGGTGGGTGGGTGAGGCCGTCTTACTCGTAGCGCAGGGACTCGATCGGATCGGCGCGCGCTGCCCTCAGCGCCGGGATGGTGCCGGCGAGGAACGCGATGGCCATCACCACCACAATGATCGTGGTGATGGATGCCGGGTCGAACGCCACAACGGACAGCCCGGGCAGGTCGGCGAGGAGCGTCGTTGAAAGGGCGTTGTTCGCGACGGTGCCGGCCAGGATCCCGATACTGGCGCCGATCGCGCTGCCGAGGAAGCCGATGAACACGGCCTCGAGGCTGAACAGGGTGAACACCCGTCCGCCGCCCATTCCCATGGCCTTCATCAGGCCGATCTCCCTCGTGCGTTCCTGCACGGACATCAGGAGGGTGTTGACGATGCCGAACCCGGCGGCGACAAGGGCGATCACGGCGAAGGCGTTGAGGACGAGGACGATCGCGTCGATGACCGTTTTGAACGTGCCGATCTGGTCCTCGACCGTCACGGCGTCGTAACCGGCGGCCGTCAGGCTCGCCTTCAGGTCGCTGACCTGTTCGGGGGAGGAGGCAGCGTCGAAGCGGAGCACGGCCGAACTGTAGCTGTGCGCGGCTGCGTCGGAGAGCCCCACCGACTGGGC
>JAODAO010000178.1 GCA_025463465.1 Glaciihabitans sp.
CGAAACTCGCCGACGAGATGGGTGTTCTCCAGGAGCGCATCACCTCGACGCGCGGTCGCTCGATCACCTCGCTGAAGGCGATCTACGTGCCCGCCGACGACTACACCGACCACGCGCCGGCCACGACGTTCGCGCATCTCGATGCAACGACAGAGCTCAGCCGCGAGATCGCGTCGCAGGGTCTCTACCCGGCAGTCGACCCGCTCACCTCGACGAGCCGTATCCTCGACCCCCGTTACCTGGGCGAGGACCACTATCGCGTGGCGACCACCGTCAAGGCCATCCTCCAGAAGAACAAGGAACTCCAGGAGATCATCGCGATCCTCGGTGTTGACGAGCTCTCCGAAGAGGACAAGATCACCGTGTCGCGTGCACGTCGTATCCAGCAGTTCCTGTCGCAGAACACCTACATGGCGAAGAAGTTCACCGGTGTAGAGGGCTCGACCGTTCCGCTGAAGGACACCATTGAGTCCTTCGACGCGATCTCCCGTGGCGAGTTCGACCACGTCGCGGAGCAGGCGTTCTTCAACGTCGGTGCGATCAGCGACGTCGAAGAGCAGTGGGCACGCATCCAGAAGGAAAACCGCTAGTCATGGCGGAGTTGGAGATCAGCATCGTTTCGGCTGACCACGAAGTGTGGTCCGGCACGGCGAAGCAGATCATCGCCCGTACAACGGAAGGTGAGATCGGTATTCTCTCCGGACACGAGCCCATCCTTGCGATCCTCTCGGCCGGCGAAGTACGTGTCACCACTACAGAGGGAACGGTTGTCCGCGTTACTGCGGAAGACGGATTCCTTTCTGTCGAGCACAACCGTGTGACCGTGGTGTCCCGCGTAGCCTCGCTCGTCTAACACGTACGTCCGCAGCACAACTCCAGCAAGGCCCGCCGGGTTGCCCGGGGATTCGTCCCCGCAGCAGCCCGTCGGGCCTTCTGTCGTTTTTGCACCACGCAACCGAATATGTGAAAAATGCTGATTCTTCTTCCCCCGTCCGAAACCAAGCGCGACGGCGGTGTGCCCGGATCGTCGCTCGACGTTCGCGGGTTGTCGTTCTCGTCGCTGGAACAATCCCGGCGGCATGCACTCGCGGAACTCCAGGTCCTGTCTGGTGACCCTGAAGCAGCGGCGCGCGCGCTCAAAATCGGCCCCTCCCTGCATTTCGAGTTGGCGCGCAACAGCACCGTAGGCTCGTCACCGTTACTCCCGGCGATGGACCGTTACACCGGAGTTCTCTACGACGCCCTCGACACGGCGAGTCTCGACTCCTCGGCCCGCGCTTTCCTGGCCGACAACGTTGTGATCGCTTCAGCACTGTTCGGCCTCGTTGGAGCCGGCGACGGAATTCCTGCGTACCGGATGTCACACAACTCGCGCCTCCAAGACCTGCGCCCGAAGGCTCACTGGCGCAGCGTGATCAGCGCGGCCCTGGCGGAACATTCCGGCCTAATCCTTGACCTGCGGTCGGAAGCCTACGTGGAGCTTGGGCCCATCCCCAGCGGAGCGAACTCCGCGTACCTGCGGCTTGTCGCGGACGGTCCTGACGGTGTGCGGAGGGCCCTGAACCACTTCAACAAAAAGGGCAAGGGCGAGTTCGTCCGGGCCCTGGCCCAGTCGGGTATCTCCCACGACTCGACGGACTCCCTGATTGCCTGGGCGACGAGCCAGGGGATACGTCTCTCCGCTGGTGTCGACGGCGAACTGGACCTGGTGGTCTGACCGGTCCGGCGGCGATGCCGCTGGGCGGCTACGCCCCGCCGGACCGCCAGCACCCGTCGAGGTGATCGTCAACCATTCCGGCGGACTGCATCAGCGCATACATGGTGGTTGGCCCCACAAACCGGAATCCCCGGGACCTGAGCGCGGTGCTCAGCGCCGTGGACTCCGCTGTCGTCGCGGGGATTCCCCCAGCGACCCGGGGTATGTGGTGTGGGTGCGGGCGCGGGGCGAAGCTCCACATCAAATCGTTGAATGTACCGGGCGCGTTCCCGACCAGGTCCCGCGCGATTCTGGCATTGCTGATCGTGGCGAGGATCTTCTGGCGGTTGCGAATAATAAGCGGCTGGGCCATAAGGCGTTCAACATCGTCGTCGCCGAATGAGGCCACGGTGTTGATGTCGAAACCGGCGAACAACTCGCGGAAGGCTGGCCGCCGCTTGAGGATAGTGATCCAGGACAGTCCCGCCTGGAAACCCTCGAGGCTCAGCTTCTCGAAGAGAGGCTGGTCGCCGTGGAGAGCGGTGCCCCACTCTTCGTCGTGGTAGCGGCGGTATTCGGCATCCTTCGCCGACCATGCGCAGCGCACCAGCCCGTCGTCGCCGAGCGCGAGACCGGGGGCAAGGCCGGAGTCGAGGATGGCCGTCGACGGAATGCCGGAGGTGGGGCCGGGGATGTCCGCGCTCATCGCGGCACCGTGACCGGGCGGTCAGCAGCTGAACGCGCCAGGCGCGTCGAGCGTGTCGGGCGCGGGGAAGTGGCCGGCTGCAGCGGGTCGACCGTCCTGGCGCTGGGCAGCGGTGTGCGCCGTGCGGTGGGCCGACGCGTGGCGCGAGGTGGGCTGTACATAGAACACAGGTTAACGCGACGGCGTGACTCGCTGACGTCCACACCGAGATACGGGGGATGGATTCGGTCTAAGCGCGCGGGGGAGGAGTGCGGAAGGATAGGAGCATGGCAACCATTCAATATCGCGCCCTCGGCAACTCCGGCCTCCTCGTCTCGACGGTAGGGCTTGGCTGTAACAACTTCGGCCGGGCGAAAACCCTCACCGAGACCCAGGAGGGAACGAACGCGGTTATCACCGCCGCGATCGATGCCGGGATCACCCTCTTCGACACCGCCGACATCTACGGCGCCGAACGGGGTCTCAGCGAGACGCTGATGGGTGTTGCTCTGAAGGGACGACGCTCCGAGGTGGTTCTTGCCACGAAGTTCGGTATGGACATGGCCGGATCGAACGGCCCGGACTGGGGCGCCCGCGGTTCCCGCCGGTATATCCGGTTGGCCGTCGAGGCGTCGCTGCGCCGCCTGCAGACCGACTGGATCGACCTGTACCAACTGCATCGACCCGACGACAACACTCCCATCGAGGAGACCCTGTCGACCCTCGATGACCTGATCACCGAGGGCAAGGTGCGTTACATCGGGCACTCGAACCTTGCCGGCTGGCAGGTGGCTGACGCCGAGTATGCAGCGATCCTCGGCGGACACCCCAAATTCATCTCCGCGCAGAACGAGTACAGCCTGCTACGACGCGACGTCGAGTACGAGGTGCTTCCGGCAACGAACAACTACGGCCTCGGGTTCCTGCCGTTCTTCCCACTGTTCAACGGGCTATTCACCGGGAAGTACAGCAGGGACGGCGGACCCGCCGACGGCCGCCTCACAAACATTCGTCCCGAGGCCCTCGAGGACGTTCCCTGGGACGCTATCGAGCGCTACCAGGCGTTCTGCGACCGGCGGGGGGTCAGCATGCTCACCGCGACGTTCTCATGGCTGCTGGCTCAGCCGGGGGTCACCAGCGTGATCGCCGGGGCGACCCGTCCCGAGCAGGTTGTGCAGAACGTCGAGGCTGCCGTGGGTTGGGAGCCCGACGTCGAGGACATCGCCACGATCTCAGGGTTCTTCCCGCAGTAGAGCCAAGCGCCCACGCTTCGCTCGC
>JAODAO010000258.1 GCA_025463465.1 Glaciihabitans sp.
GCCATACAACGCTCACCGGCCGAACCGAACCCGGCGTTGATCGCGGCGTCTGCCGTGAGGTCGAGGTCGGCGTCCGGCAGGACCAGCATGTGGTTCTTCGCCCCGCCGAGGGCCTGCACACGCTTGCCGTTTTTGGCGGCGGTCTCGTAGATGTACTGGGCGATGGGGGTGGAGCCGACGAAGCTGATCGCCTTGACGTCGGGGTGCTCAAGCAGGCCGTCGACGGCGACCTTGTCACCGTGCAGCACGTTGAGTACACCGTCGGGAAGGCCGGCCTCGGTGAACAGGGCGGCGAGCCAGTTCGCGCTCGAGGGGTCCTTCTCAGACGGCTTAAGCACCACGGTGTTGCCTGCGGCGATGGCGATGGGGAAGAACCACATCGGCACCATCGCGGGGAAGTTGAAGGGACTGATCACACCGACAACCCCAAGCGGGGACTTGGTCGAGTAGACATCCACCCCGGTCGAGACGTTCTCGGAGTACTCGCCCTTGATGATGTGGGGGA
Source organism: Glaciihabitans sp. (assembly GCA_025463465.1). GTDB lineage: Bacteria > Actinomycetota > Actinomycetes > Actinomycetales > Microbacteriaceae > Glaciihabitans. The sequence continues at coordinate 506 of JAODAO010000258.1, forward strand.
ACCCGGTGGCGAGTTCAACGACCTCGAGGCCGCGGGTGATCTCGCCGAGCGCGTCGGAGAGCACCTTGCCGTGCTCGGAGGTGAGGATCTCGGCGAGTTCACCCTTGCGGGCATTCAGCAGCTCGCGGAAGTTGAAGATGATCTGCTGGCGCTTGGTGATCGACAGGTCACGCCACTTCGGGAAGGCGGCCTGGGCGGAGGCGACAGCGACATCGATCTCGGCCTGGTCGGCGAGGGCGACGCTTTTGGTCTGCACACCCAGCGCTGGGTCATACACCGGGGAGGTACGCCCGCTCGTACTGACGACGGTGGTACCGCCGACATAGTGCTGGACGATCGGTAGGGATTCGTTGCTCATAACCGTTCTTTCTGGGCTTCTATGACTCTGGTGAGATACGGGGGTGGTCTATGCGTGGACGAGGGCGGCGGCGGTATCGACGGCTGCCGCCACGTCACCATCCGGTGGATAGAGCAGGGTGCGGCCGACAACAAGACCGCGCACACCGGGCAACGACAGCGCATCACCCCAGGAGGCGTAGGTCTCGTCTGGGCGCACCGACGGGTCGCCGCCGAGCAGGAGCGTTGGCATCGTGGTGGCTTCCATCACCCTGGCCATGTCGGGCACAACGGGCAGCTTCATCCACGAGTATGCGCTGTTGTTTCCGAGCCCACTGGTGATGGCGACGGACTTAATCACAGCGTCGGTGGAGAGGTCGTTGACGATGCTGCCGTTGCGCCATTCGCTCATAAACGGCTCCAACATGATCGGGATGCCGGCGGCCGCGGCATCATCAATGGCCCTGGCGGTGGCCTCGATGGTGGCGACCGAGCTGGCGTCGGCCAGGTTGATGCGCACCAGCAGTTTCGCAAAGTCGATATTCGCGTTGACGATGCCGGGGATGTCGTAGGCGGTGAACCGGTCATCCATCTCGAATACCGCCGACTTGAGACCGCCGCGGTTCATCGAGCCGACAACAATTTTTCCGTCGAGGGCACCGAGGATCGCGAGGTCGTCGATGATGTCGGGGGTGCCGAGCACCCCGTCGACGCCGGGGCGGGACAGGGCCAGGCTGAGCCGCTCGAGCAGCTCGTAACGGTTGGCCATCGCGGTTTCGTTTTTGCCAACCCCGAGGGCCCCGCGGGCGGGGTGATCGGCGGCGATGATAAAGAGTTTGCCGGCCTCGGAGAGCAGGGGCCGGCGCTTGCGGTCGCGCACCAGGGCGGGGATGCTCTCGGGGGCGGTGGCGCGGACATGGCGCACCCGCTCAAAATCAAGCGTTGACATGGGTGATGCTCCTCACGATTTCCTCGACCTCCGCGGTGGTCGGCATGGCGGTTGAGCATTCGCGACGGCCCGCGACGATGGCGCCGGCCACGTTGGCGAAGCGCAGCATACGCTCGAGCGGCCACTCGTTCAGCAGCCCATAACAGAGGGCCCCACCAAAGCTGTCGCCGGCGCCGAGGCCGTTGACCACGTCGACGAAGTACGGGGCAACCTCGACGGTCTCCGTGCGGGTTTTGGCGAGCACACCCTTTGGCCCCTGCTTCACAACGGCCAGCTCGACCCCGCGGTCGAGCAGGGCGTCCGCGGCGCGATGCGGGTCTGTCTCGCCGACAGCGATCTCGCACTCCTCGCGGTTGCCGATGGCGACCGTGACGTTCTCGAGCGCCTTCGCAACCTCGCGGCTGGCAGTCTCGGGGTTGGGCCAGAACATCGGGCGGTAGTCGAGGTCGAGCACGGTGTTCGCCGCCCGGTCGCGGGCCATCCACGCGGTGTAGTGCGCGGAGCGGCTCGGTTCCTGGGACAGCCCGGTCACGGTGGACCAGTAGACCTTCGCCCGCACGATGGCATCGAGGTCGAGCTCGTTGTTTTTGATCACGAGGTCCGGCGCGATGGGCTGGCGGTAGAAGTAAAGCGGAAAATCGTCGGGCGGGAAGATTTCACAGAACGTGACCGGGGTGTTAAGACCCTCAACCGTGCGCACAAAACGGTTGTCGACGCCGAGACGGGTGAGTTCCTTTGCAACGAACCGGCCGAACGGGTCCTCCCCGGTGCGGGTGATTACCGCGGAGTTCAGCCCGTGGCGGGCCGCGGCGATGGCCACGTTGGTGGCGCTGCCACCCAGGTACTTGCCGAAGGTCTCGACGTCTTCAAGACCAACACCGCTCTGCAGCGGATAGATGTCGACCCCGACGCGCCCGATGGTCAGGACGTCGAAGCGCTGGGTTCCGGTGTTCTCGGTCATACCTCGATGTACAACTTTCTGTCTGGTATTGGGCTTCAGCAGCCTGCTTCGATCACGATTGTTTGTCCTAACATACTCACAATTGCAGTTCGGGCACAAGCCACTTACATGGACATCCTTTCGGTTGCCACATTAATGACCTATTGTTAGGACATATAAACCAGAGATCTACGGAGAACAATGACGTTGCACACCGAAATTCCCGCTGACACCCGCCCCTCGCTGCTCCGCGGCGCGGAGGACACGGCTACAAGCCTGTGGAACGACTCGGCGGATCCCGTTGAACTCGCCACGTCGATTTCGTTCGGGGCCGTCGGCGCCACCTGCAACCCCGTCATCGCCCTCGCCGCGATTAAGGGCAACCTGCCGTACTGGTCTGAGCGAATCACGCAGCTCGCCAAGGACTTCCCCACGGCCGGTGAGAGCGAGCTCGGTTGGAAGGTCGTGGAGGAGTTGTCGATCACCGCCGCGAAACTGCTCGAGCCGATCTTCCACGAGACCAACGGCGTCAACGGTCGCCTGTCGATCCAGACCGACCCCCGACTGCATCGCGACGCGAAGGCGCTGGCGGACCAGGCCGTCTACTTCTCCACCCTTGCGCCCAACATCATCGTCAAGATTCCCGCAACCCGGATCGGCATCGAGGCCATCGAGGACGCCACCTATCGCGGTGTCAGCATCAACGCCACCGTCTCGTTCACCGTCGCCCAGGCCGTCGCGGTCGCCGAGGCCATCGAGCGCGGGCTCGACCGTCGCGCGGCCGAGGGGTTGAACACCGAGAACTTTGGTTCCGTCTGCACCATCATGGGCGGTCGCCTCGACGACTGGCTCAAGGCATCCGCCGCGAAGGCCCGCGTCCTGATCGAACCCGGATACTTCGAATGGGCCGGCGTCGCCGCGCTCAAAAAGGCGCATCACCTGTTTGTTGAGCGCGGTTACCGCGTTCGCATCCTGTCCGCCGCGTTCCGCAACCACCTGCAGTGGAGCGAGCTGCTCGGTGGCGACCTAGTGGTCTCTCCCCCGTTCGACTGGCAGGCGCGGATCAACGAGAACAACATCTCCACCGAGCCCCGCATCGACGTTCCCATCGACGCGCACATCCTCGAGGTGCTCTATGAAAAGGTCCCCGAGTTCCGCAAGGCATACGACGAAGACGGCATGACGGTGGAGGAGTTCGAGAACTTCGGTGCCACCCGCCGCACACTGCGTCAGTTCCTCGACGCCGACGCCGAACTCGACGCGCTCGTTCGCGACGTGATCCTGCCCATCATCTAGGGGGATTCCCACGGGTCGGGCCTCAACACCCAACCGGACGATATGCAGTGCAGGGAGATGTTGCCCGCGCGGTTAGCGAGCATTCGTGGCCAGCCACCTGCGGGACAGCCTCTGCCGGTTATCGAGACACCGGGATAAACGGCCGACCGTGGCGCTCCGCCGGGACCAGCGCAGCCGCAAAGAAGGCCAGCCCGGCTAACACCGCAACAGCGCCCTGCAGCCACCCGGTTCCCGTCGGGGTATCTGCCGCGTTCGAAAACGGCTGAAGGACGGCATATTCGATGAGCGGGTGACCGATCATCAGCCCGAAGAACATCAGCACCCAGATGGGTCGGGCTCGCGGTGTGGCCCGGCGGCGAAGTGCCCAGGTCGCCACGAAGGGGAGCATCAGCACTAGCTGGAAAAGGGGTGTGAGGATCGGCGGGATCACTCCGAGGGCACCGTTGGTGAAGCCCGCGAGCAACTGGGAGGTCGCGATGAACGTATAGCCGGTGCCGACCGCGAACGAGATGACAGCCGTTGCCGGGTGCGTGCGCCTGGCGAACGCCCACACGAGCCAGAAGGCCCCGTAGAACAGGCTACCGAGGCCCGCCAATTCGACGGCACCGGGGATACCCTCGAACGGTCCTGACGCCAAGAAGTACTGGCGCGAATCATCCTGGGCTGCCCCGCAGGCGAGGTCGAGACCGCGCAGGCACGGTTCCCAGCGAATCGACGCAGCGGTCACGGTTGCCGCCCCGGAAAAAACCAGCAGCGCTGCGGAACCGGCCCACGCGGCGCGGGACGCGCTTATGACGCTGCCGGTAGCGTGATCGACTTTCATACCCGAATTCTTCAGCCCCAACATGAACACCGGGTGCCGCGTGTACTGCTCGCGACGACAGGTTATCGAGCGGTGGCGACGAAGCCGCTCACGCTATTCGACCTTTGCATTCGCCTTCGCGGCCTTTTTCAGGCGTTTGCCGGCGGCCCGCTCCGTGAGGATCGAGAGGTAGTCCCGAACCGGCCGACCGGCGAGGGCCTCGAACTCGCTGCGGGCGATGGATTCGATCTCGGCGGGAGCTGCGTCCGGGTATTTGTCCGTGAGGCGGACAATAACCTGGCGGATGGTTTCTTCGTCGTCCATTTCAGTGGTCACAATGTGAGTCTCCTCAGCCCGCGGGTACCGGTCAACCGGATGCAGGGTTTTGGGGCATCTTGGTATCAACTGTTCACCTTGCCCCTCCTGCGCGGACGGGCATGGACACCTGGCCCGGGTTAACTCGCCGGGCCGAGGAGCACCGCGAGCATCGCCGCCGCGCCGCCGATGATGAACATCATGGTGCCGAGCTGCATGGTGAGGGATTTGTTGCGGGACGCGGTCGGCACGTCGACCTCGAGGATCGGGCAACCAGACCAGCCGATCAGCCCGATGCTCAGGGTAACGAGGCCAGCGCCGACCCACCAGAGCACCCGCACCCCGGAGCTGAGCAGCGCCGGTCGCCAGCCTGACGAAAACAGGAGGCCGAGTGTTACGGCGGCCGCGCCGACGGCCACCCCGAACCAGATCGTCCCGGTCCACATAATGCGCTGCACGTTCTTTTCGGGAGTCATCAAATCGTGAATCACGGGCTGTTCTTTCTGAGAGGAAGGGTTTGCGGGGTCGGGGTGGGTATAAAGCTCTAGGGCGCTGGTGCGCCGACGAGGCGGCGGGCCAGCAGCACGTATTCGTCGGCGAGGTGGTTGGGGTCGTCCGTGCCGGGGTTGATCCAGTGCGGAATCCGCTGCGCCATACCCTCGAGGGTGCGCGCGGTGATTGTGGGGTCGGAGATGTTGAACGATCCCTCGGCCGTTCCCTGCGCCAGTGCCGCGCGAAGCAGGCGGGCGCCCTCCGCAACCGGCACCAGCGCCGGTGCCGCGATCTCGTCAGACAGAACGTGGAACTCGCTGTTGCTCACCACGCTCAGCAGCGGATAACGGGCGTGGCCAAGAACCGTCGCCCGCATAATCGCATCAAGGCGTTCGAGACCGGTGGACGTGCCGACCAGGGCTTCCTCGAGCCTCGCGAGAAGTTCGCGCACCCCGATCGTGACGAGAGCCTCAAGAATCTGCTCCTTCGCCGCGAAATGGGAGTACAGGGTGGCGGAGTTGATGCCAGCGACATCGGCGATCGTGCGGATAGAGGTGCCATGAAAACCGCGCTCGGCAAAAGCCACAAGGGCGGCGCGCAGGATGCGACCTTTGGTGCCCTCCGGCACCACGTCCTCTGGCAGGTCGGGCGGAAAGGCCCTCACTCGCTGTCCCCCGTGCATCGGGGGTAAGTGGGTGGACTGTTGCATGCTGCGCCGATCGATTCGAGAAGATGACGGTTTAGTAGCGGACGAAATGATCGTTCGGGCTACCAATGGTGGATGCCGACCGGCGGGTTCTCGCGATCTGCAGCAGGTTCGCCGCGGACAGGAACAGCCAGGCGAAGATGGAGTAGACCGCGGTGCGTTCGAAGATCGCCGGGGTGAAGAACGGTGGGTCGAGCACAATCAGCAACCCGGTGACCAGCCCAAGCACACCGAAGATGATGGCGACAGGCCGGTACCAGCGGGCGAAGCCGAGACGGGCAGTGTTCGCACCAAAAACGATGGCCAGCGTGTTACCCACGAAGATGGCGATCACGGCGCCGAGAACATGGAGCGATATCGTCCCGTTCGCCTCGGATTCCACGCCCCCGTGAAAGGTCGCCACCAGGATCATGCCAAGCGCGATGCTCCAACCGAGGATCGTGCTGACCAGCCGGCGGGCGCCCGCGAGGCGGGTCGCGATGAGGGTGACCGCGAGGGCGATGAGGATCCCCATCGCCACAAACGCCACGTTCATTACCGGGTGCAGCGGCGAGCACATTTCCCGGCCGCCGTAGACGGAGCCGCAGACGGTGGTGCCGAGGTCGCTGATGAAGTTCACGCCGTAGTCGTAGACACCGGCGGTCCAGCCGATCGCGCTGATGGCCTCCCCGACGAGGAAAACGATTGGGCCGAGGGCCGCGACCAGGGCGGTGAGGACGATGCCCCGATGGGTCTGGAGAAAGGATGGTGCGTTCACTGGTTGGCCCGATTCGTGGAAGTGACAGGCGCGGCCGAAAATTCAGTCGGCGCGGGGACGGTCATTCGACGATGAATGGCAACCCAACCAATCGATTGGTTGGCGACCGGTCAAGCATAATCCGCGCCTGGCCGCAACGCAAAAGGGCGACGACGGCCGAAGCCATCGTCACCCTCTTATCGACCGGTTCCGGTCAGCTAGTCGCTGTTAGACGAGCGCCTGTCAGACGAGCGTCGCCGTGTCGATCACAAAGCGGTAGCGCACGTCGGACTTGAGTACACGCTCGTATGCCTCGTTGATGTAGTCGGCCGAGACAAGCTCGGTCTCGGGCGCGATGCCGTGCTCTGCACAGAAGTCCAGCATCTCCTGCGTCTCGGCGATGCTGCCGACGCTGGAACCGGCGAAGCTGCGGCGGTTGTTGAACAGGGTGAAAGCCTGCACACCGAGGGGCTCGGGCGGGGCGCCGACGCTCACCAGCGTGCCGTGCAGACGCAGCAGCGACAGGTACGCGTTGATGTCGATCAGAGCGCTGACCGTGTTGATGATCAGGTCGAAGCTGTTGGCAAGGTCGGTGAAAGTCGCTTCGTCGCTGGTGGCGTAGTAGTGGTCGGCGCAGAGGCGCAGGCAGTCCTCCTGCTTGCTGAGGGTCTGCGAGAGAACGGTGACTTCGGCCCCCATGGCGTGGGCGATCTTGACGGCCATGTGGCCGAGTCCGCCCATTCCGACGACGGCGACCTTTTTGCCGGGGCCAGCGTTCCAGTGGGCGAGCGGCGAATAGGTGGTGACACCGGCGCAGAGCAGGGGCGCTGCGGCCTCGAACGGGATGGACTCGGGAACCTTGAGAACGAAGTCCTCAACGACAACGATGTGGGTGGAGTAGCCGCCCTGGGTGATGCTGCCGTCGACGTCAACGGCGCCGTAGGTGCCGGTATTGCCCTTGAGGCAGTAGTTCTCGAACCCGGCGAGGCAGTTCTCGCACTCGCGGCAGGAGTTGACCATACAACCGACCCCGACCCGGTCACCGACCTGGTGCAGGGTGACCTCGGAGCCGACCTCGGAAACGAATCCGACGATCTCGTGGCCGACGGTGAGGGGGTAAGTGGCTGGTCCCCACTCGCCGCGGACGGTGTGGATGTCGGAGTGGCAGATACCGGCGTACTTGATGTCGATCAGGACGTCCTTCGGGCCGACGTCGCGGCGCTCGATGGTGGTCTTGACGAGGGGCTCGGTGGCGGAGGGGGCTGCGTAAGCGTTAACGGTGAACAAAGTTCTCCTCGGGGTTACGTATAAATCGGAGATGTGGTGGATGTCGCGCACGCGCTGTGACCCGGCCAATGGCGGGGCCGGGGCGCTCTTCGCGACGATGAGAGTCGCGCCCTGGCGCGTAATAGCGACGTTTTACTATTCTCCCAGACATCGCCTGAGCCATGACTGGGTACGATGCCATCCGGACGTCAGCGACTCGACGCCGGCGACTCGCTGTCAGTACTCCGGCGAGCGCCAGAGAATCGCCTTCACCGCGATGTGTACGATCCCGGCGACGAAGGCCACCACGAGGGCACGCTGTGCGATAGCCAGCGGCACGGTGTTGTCGAAGACCATCGCGGCGCCCTCAGTATCGCGGGTCTGCAGCACGATCACCAGGCACACCGCCGCCACCACAAGGGCGAGGACCCAGACGAGGGTCAGCGCCACAAGAAACGGATTGGCTGGCACGCGAGACTGCCCGGCGGGCTTCACCCGAACGGGGAACTCGGGAATCCGGTCGCTCATAATCTCCCTCGGCAGATAAACCGAATCCTAGCGGGACAAATCCTCAGCTATACGGAATCTGGTCACGGTAAGTTCACGGTGATTCGGAGTTGGTTGCGCCTCCCCGCGAGGCGGGCCAGCGTTCTGCAGATATCCACCTCAGAAAGGCACGTCAGATGGGTTTGTTCAGCAAAAAAGCTCCCCCGGCGCCACCCGTGGCCCCGACCCCGCCGGTGGTAGCGGGCCAGCGGCAGTCCGGCAAGATCAGCCTGGCCAAGGGGTCCAGCGTCACAATTGCGAAGACCCCGCTCATCACGGCGCGTGTGACCTGGAGCTCCAAAACCGACTACGACATCTACGCCCTCGTTCTCCTGCGCGACGGCAGCGTCCTTACGGTGTCGCAGTTTGGCTCAGAGGCCGAGCCGAACTTCACTCCCAGTGTGCTGGGCGGCGCGGTCAAACACCTCGGCGACATCGGCCGCGGGGTCAAGGGTGTGGCCGAAGAAGTCATCGAGATCCGCCTGACGGACGACATCGAAACGATTTACCCGATCGCCTACTCCGCCCAGAGCAACGGAACCGGTTCATTCCGCACCTACAAGGTTGGGCTCAGTATCAGCACAGGCGACGGCACCGATGTGGTGATCGACGCCTCGAGCGCCAGCGCTGACAAAACGATTTACTCGGTCGCCATCGGCGCCATTCGCAATACCCCTACCGGTGTTGTGGTTGAGGCGCTCGAGCGGTACTCGACGCCAAGCTCTGAGTTCCGCCCAGCGATCGTTAAGGGCGAGATCGTGATGGATAAGGGTCCGAAGAACCTCTACAAGTAGCTCGAAATCCGACAACGGCCGCCGGCACACACGAGTGTGCCGGCGGCCGTTGTGTGTGAAACGAACTACGAACGTAGGGACTTGCTGAGCCCGAGGACGCGTTCAATCAACAGCACGATGCCGAGCGAGAACACGATCAGCAGCACCGACAGGGCGGCGACCTCGGGGCCGGCCTGGGTTTCCATGTGGTCGAGCAACGCCACCGGCAGCGGGGTGACATTGAAGCCACTGAGGAACAGCGAGACGATTGCCTCGTCGAAAGACACCAGGAACGCGAGCACACCGCCGGCGATGATGCCGGGGCGAATCAGTGGGAACGTGACCCGACGGAAGGTGACGAGATTGGAGGCCCCGAGGACGCGGGCGGCGTCCTCGCTGGAGACATCCACCGTGGTCAGGCTCACCGTGATCGTGCGGATCGCGTAGGGGATGCAGAGCACCACGTGCGCGAGGATCAGGCCGATGTAACCGTCGGTGAGGCCGAGCGGGGCGAAGAACAGCAGCAGGGCGAGGCCAAGCACGATGTTCGGGACCAGCAGTGGCGAGCTGAAAAAGGCCTGCGCTGCCCCGGCGCCGCGAAATTTGTAGCGGGTGAAGGACAGTGCCGCCGTGGTGGCGACCACGAGGGTGATGGCCGTGGCGAAGACCGCGACGATGAGCGAGGTCCAGAGTCCGCTGACAAACGCTGGGGTGTTGAAGACGGTCGCGTATGCATCGAAGGTGAACCCCTGCGGGGGAAAACGGAGGAAGGTCGAGGTGTCGAAGGACACCACGAAGATGACCAGGATCGGCAACCAGAGGAAGGCGAAGATGAGGCCAACAACAATGCGGTTGAGCGTGCGCGAGGCGGTGTCATTCATAGTCCGCTCATCCTCTTCTCGACCCGCTTCTGCAGGACCTGGTAGATGCTGATCGCGGCTCCGAAGATGATGATAAGTACCATCGACAGGGCCGCGGCGAGTGGCCAGTTCAGCTGGTTGGTCGCCTGGTCGTAGATTTCGGCGGCCAGCACAAACACGCGGCCACCACCGATGAGGCGGGGAGTGACGTAGGCGCTGATCGTGAGCACAAACACCAGCAGGGCGGCGGTGAGCACCCCGGGCAGGGTCAGCGGCAGGGTGATGCGGAAGAACCGGGTGATGCGGTTGGCCCCGAGGGACGCGGCGGCCTGTTCGAGGTTGTTGTCGAGCCGGCCGAAGCCGCTCGACATCGCCAGCACCGCGTATGGCAGGAAGATCTGCACGAGGGCGATGACCACGCCGGTGAAGTTGTTGGACAGCTGCACGGGACGGTCGGTGAGCCCGAGGCCGCTGAGCACCGTGTTGATCAGGCCCTGGTTGCCGAGGACAACCATCCAGCCGTAGGTGCGTGCGACCGAGGAGACGAGCATGGGGGCGATGGCGAACATCGTCAGCAGCCCCTTGTACTTCGAGGTGGTTCGGGCCAGGAACAGCGCCAACGGGTACGCCACAAGCACGGTAAGCACAGCCACCCAGCAGCCCAGGGCGAGCGTGGTGCCGGCGACCCTCAGGTAGTACGGGTCGGTAAAGACCTCGGCGAAGGAGTCGAAGCTGAAGGTGATCTCGATTCCGCCCCCGCCGATGAAGCGGTTGAACGCCATCCTGGCGACCCAGATCATCGGGGCAAGGTAGGAGAACGCCAGGATAACCAGGCCGGGCACAATCAGCCACAGGGCACCGGAGATGCGCCGCTTCGGCCGTTCGGCCGGCGGGGTCGCCAGCGGTATGGATGGTGGCTGCTCCGTGATGGCGCTCATCAGTCTCCCAACAGGCGCAAGTCGTCGCGGTTCCACGACACCCGCACGCGGTCGCCCTGGCCGTGCAGGCGGCCGAGGGTCGCCGTGGTCTCCACCTCGAGGGTGCTGCCGGCGACATCCACCCGGTAGGCGACCTGGTCGCCGGTGTAACTGGTGGAACGCACCACACCGTCATAAACGGGGCGGGCGGGGGTCGCCAGTGACTCGGCGGCGGCCGCATCTACCTCGGCCAGGCTGATGGCCTGGGGGCGGATCATGGCCGTGACAGTGCCGGACGGGGCAGCGGGCGAGGCGCTGGTGGATGTCGCGACGCCGAGTGTTCCGAGGCCCGCAACCTCGACCACGCCAGGGTTGGTCACCCGGGCGTCGAAGAGGTTGGCGCGGCCGATGAAAGTGGCAACGAACACGCTGTTGGGGCGTTCGTAGATCTCGGTGGGGGTGCCGACCTGGGCGACCACACCGTTGTTCATCACGGCGACCCGGTCGGCCATGGAGAGGGCCTCGTCCTGGTCGTGGGTGACGAACACGGAGGTGGTGCCGGAGGCCTGCTGGATCTCGCGGATCTGCACCCGCAACGATTCGCGCAGCTTAGCGTCGAGGGCAGACAGCGGCTCGTCGAGCAGCAGAAGGCTCGGGTCGACCACCAGGGCGCGGGCCAGTGCGACACGCTGCTGCTGGCCGCCGGAGAGCTGGCCGATGCGGCGGTCGGCCAGGTGGGCAAGCTCGACCCGTTCGAGCACCGCGGTGACGCGGGCCTTGCGTTCGTTCGCCTTGATGCCGCGCATCTCGAGGCCAAACGCCACGTTGGCGCTGACATCGAGGTGTGGGAACAGGGCGAAGGACTGGAAGACCATTCCCATCCCGCGCTTGTGCACGGGAACGCGGGTGACGTCCTTTCCGCCGACCTCGATGGTGCCGGAGGTCGGGTCGATCAGCCCGGCGATCATCCGAAGGGTGGTGGTTTTACCGCAGCCCGAGGGGCCGAGGAGGGCGAGCAGCTCGCCCTCCCCGACGGTCAGGTCGATGTCGGCAACGGCGGGGACAACGGTGCCCGCGTACTCCTTGCGGAGTTTGCGGATCTGAAGAAAATTAGTGTCAGCCACCGATGACCTCGCGCTGGATGCGCTGCACCCAGTCGGAGTAGTTCGGCGCGACGTAGGCCCAGTCGATCGGGGCGGCGTCCTTGAGGACACCGTCTTCCGTGGCGACACGGTCGGTGAGCTCGGCCGGGAGGACCGCGTTCTCGTTGACCGGGCCGTAGTAGGCCTCTTCGGCCAGGCGCTGCTGCGCCTCGGCGGAGATGGCGTAGTTGAGGAAGACCTGGGCGGCTTCCTTCTTCTCCGAGGTGGCGACGAGGTTCAGTGTGCTGATCTGGGCGACACCTGCGGCCTTTGGCACGGAAACGGCGATCTCGTCGGGGGTTTCGTCGCTGAGGGCCTGGGCGCGGGCGTTCCAGCCGACGCCGAGGCCAACGCTGCCGGAGCGGACGGCGTCATAGAGGTTCGGCTGCGGCTGGAAGGTCTGCACGAGCGGGGCAATGTCGGCGAGTTCGGCGATCTGTTCGTCGATGCCGTCCTCGTAGTCGAGGCCCATCTCCTTGGACAGGCCGGCGATCAGGGCGATGCCGCGGGTGTCGGCGATCTGCAGGGTCAGCTGCCCGGCGTACTTCTCGTCGTTCATCCCCTCCCAGGTGCTGGGGGCCGCGTCAAAGATCGACGGGTTGTAGATGTAGGCGAGGCTGTCGATCGTGATGGCGGGGCCGAAGCCCTCCTCCACCACGGCGTCGTCAACGAGCTCGTCCAGGTTCGGCACGAGGTCGGTGTCGAGTTCCTCGAACAGGCCCTCCTCGTTCGCCGTGACGGCTACCGAGCTGTCGATGATGACCAGGTCGTTGGTGGCGCGGGTGGTGTTGGTACGCAGCTCGGCGAGCATCTCGGCCGAGTTGGCCGTTGGGGTGTAGACGACGGAAATGTCGGGGAACTCATCCTCGAACGGGTCGATGACCTCGGTCTGGAACTGGTCGGCGAAGGCGCCGGAGAACCCGGTGATGTTGATGGTCTGCGGGCCGGAGGCGCTGCCGGTGCTGGAGGAGGCGGGAGCCTGCCCTGCCGGTGTTGCGCTGGTGGAGCAACCGGCGACGGCCAGGACAACGACCGTCGAGGCCGCGCCGATGGCGGCGAAGCGGGAGATACGCATGGTGATTCCTATCGATGAGGGCGATGCTGAAGAAAAAATTTAGACGAGGCCACGCTGCATGCTGAGGCGAACCCCGAGCGGCATGGGGGCGCCGGTGTGCAGGGCGGCGGAGCGGTAGACCCAGCGCGGCCGGCGCAGGGCCTCGAAACCCTCGGTGAGCAGGTCGCCGTCGACAACAACGAGCTCTGCGGCGAGTCCCGGGGTGAGGGTCCCGGTGGTTTCGGTGAGGCCGGCGATGGAGCTGGCCGTGCGGGTGGCGCTGGCGAGCACCTCGAGGATGCCGGCGCCGGTGGCTTCGGCGATCAGCTCCAGTTCCTCCACCACCTCGCCACTGGAGTCGGTGCCGGTGCCAACGGGAACCCCGGCGGCCCAGGCCATCCGCACGCTCTCCATATGCCGCCCGATGATTTCGGTGGAGATGCGCTCGAAGAGGTACTCGTCCCCAGCCAGGCGGTGCTTCCAGGCGATGCCAGCGACGCTCGACAGGGTTGGCACAAACGCGGTGCCGTGCTCGAGCATCAGTCCGATCACGGTTTCGTCCATAAAGGTGCCGTGCTCGATGGTGCCGCTGCCGGCGACAACGGCGTTGGTGATCGCCTCGGTGCCATACGCATGGGTAGCGGTGCGGCGGTGGAACTTATGCGCCTCGGTGACACCGGCGGTGAGTTCTTCGACGGTGAACTCGGGGATGCCGGGCTCCTCGTCCGGGTAGGTGCCGAGCCCGCCGGAGCCCATGAACTTGATAACGGCGGCACCCTTGCCGATTTGGCTGCGCACCGCGCGAACCACTCCGACGGGTCCGTCGGCTTCCATGGCACCCCAGACGGAGGAGTGCCCACCGGTGATGCAGATCGGGTCACCGCCGGCGATCAGGCGGGGGCCGGGGATAACCCCGTTGTTGATGGCGCGCATGGCCTGGATGCCACCGGCGCCGGGCAGGCCGAAGTCACGGATGGTGGTAACACCGCTGCCGAGCTGCTCGCGCAGGTTGGCCGCGGCGTGGTAGGCGAGGTACTCGGCGGGCTCACGCATCAGGTTGTCGCTGGAGGAGCGGAAACCTGCCCCCTTCGACACGGCACGCAGTGCCTTGCGGGACATATGGTCGTGCAGGTTGTGCAGGCCCGGCAGGATCGTGGTCCCTCTGGCGTCGAGCACCGTGGCGTCGGCGGGGATCGGGCCGCCGGCTGGGCCAATCTCGACGATGCGGTCCCCCTCGACCACAACGCGGCCGTTCTCGATGACGGCGCCATCGGCGGTCGACGGGATAACGGTGGCATTGGTGAAAACGGTGATCATTCGATTCCTTCGTGCGTGGCGTGGTCGGCGTGGTCGGTGTGGTCAGGAGGCGGCGGAAGCGAGGTCCGTGGCGGAGCGACCCGTCCCGCCTGCGCGGTAAATCGGGGTGGCCAGCAGGTGGTCGAGCTGGCTGGCGATGCTTTCGGCCTGGGTGAGGGTGCGGTCGCCGCGGTCGGGCTGGGGCAGGTTGGCGATGTTCCATTCCTGGGGCTGCACGGGCAGGCCGAGCAGGAACAGGCTGGGGGATGCGTGACCATCGGCCGAGACCAGGCGGCAGGCCGTGCCATCGCGCAGGGTCGCCGGGGTGGTGCGCACCACCTCGAGGCCCTCGGTCACGCGGCTCGGCCCCACACCGTTGTCGAGGGTGGCGAGGCGGGCGAGGCCGCGGGCCAGCAGCGACGCCACCAGCGGGTCGGAGGTTGTGCCGGCGTCCTCGGCGGGGAGGCGTGCCTCGATGACAGCGGTGACGGCTAAGGGTTCGGGGAGTTCGCGGGTGGCGACGGTGAAGGTTCCGGCAACCGGGTCGAGTTCCAGCCGGGCGTCGGCGCCAAGCGCGTGCAGGATTCCGGCGTCCAGCAGCGCGACGGCCTCCCGGACGCGGCGCAGCGGTGGCCCTGCTGCGACAAACGCGCCAACGCTGCGGAACCAGCCCTGCAGGTCACCGGCAACGGAATCGGGGTCGAACGCACCGGCCGCAACGAGCGAGCGCACCCGGTCCTTGAGGTGGGCGAGCACCTCCCCCACGGCGGTGGCCGGCCCCCGCGGCTGGGCAGCGGCGGACGCGACGTCGCGGGCCAGGATGTCGCGCAGCAGCGCGGAGAGCTCGGCCGCGTCGACCGGGGAGGCAGCTTCGGTTCCGGCGGTGCGCGCGGCGAGCGCCGCAGCGTACGGGTCGAGCATGGCGGTGATGTCGAAGTTTCCCGCTCCCCCGGCAGCGGTCCAGGCGCGGCCCATCTCGGTGATGAGCTGCGGCCAGACGTCGCCCGTGAAAGACAGGGTGCCGGCGGCGGTCGCCCAGCGGGAGAAGAGGGACTCCGTCGCGGACGGCAAAGTCACCGGTTCGGGGTTGTCGGCACGGGCCATGTAGGGGATGCCGCGACCGGAGGCGATGTGCAGGACGGGCTCGCGGCCGGAGGGCACGTAGCGCAGGGATCCATCGGCGGTTCCGTCTGCGGCGGTTCCGCCAGCGGGAACAAATTGCCCGCCGCGCCCCTCCGTCAGCAGGGCCATCACGTCATAAAAGTTGAGGCCGGCGCCGAGGACTGCGATCGGCTGGCCCGGCCGGATGTCCGCGAGGGTTCGCGGGTCGGCGGCCTGTGGGGCGAGATAAACCAGCCCATGCGCGGCGGCGAAGGCCGCACGCTCGTTCTCCCTGGAGGTGCCGGGCATCGGCAGGTGGCCGAGGGCAAGCACCGCGGCATCCACCTCGATAATCGTGTGTGCCGGATCGTCGAGGGTGATCCGGTGGACACCCATCGGCGAGGTCTCGAGGTCGACGGCGCGCTGCGGGTGCACGTGCAGCCGGGTGCTGTCTCCCACGATTTCCCGAAGGACCCAGGTCATGTACTCGCCGAACAGGGCACGGCTGGCGAATCCGTTGTCGGTCAGTTCGTTTGCCTGCGCGGCCATCGCCGGCGCAAGGGCGAGGGTGGGCGCGATCTCGCGGCACCACTGGATGAAGGAGGGGCCGCGGGAGTCGCCGGACACGCCGGGGATGGTGGCGTCGGCGAAAACGGTGGCCTGGCGCCCGCGGGAATTCATCAGCAGGTGGGTGTCCTGCCGCCTGTCCCAGACGGCGCCGCCGGGAACGGGATCGATGAGGTGGACGTCGATGTCGCCGTCCCGCCACGGCCGGTCGTCGAGCAGGCGCAGCGCAACGGCGAGGCCACGCGGACCGGTGCCAATGATGGCAATCCTGGTCGTGGTGCTGCCCATCGGCGGTCTCTCCTGGTGGTGGCGCCGAACGTTCGGCGGATGTGAGGTGTTTGCGGAATGCGCGCTAACCGTCGTCACGATGGGCCGGTATTCGCTCATCGGCATCAGGTGCGCTTATGTCAGGCAATCGGCGTTGAGAGCAGACGAGGTAGTTCAATGCTAGGAGCTTGGTTCGGGCGCCGTGGCCATCGTGTCGAACCATGACACAACCCAATTTCTCGCGCCCCGGATGACACTCCGGAGCCGCCCAACCCTCTCTCGCCGACAACGACAACACGTGTTGGCTTATTCCAGCGGATTTACCCGATATCGGCCCACGGCCCGTAAACACGCGAAAATAACGCCTGCCACGGAGCTCCGAACCTGCCGTTACGCCGCCCTTCGTTGTTTCCCGCCAGCCCGCCGGACCCGGGACGACGTGTCTCTTTTCTCCTCCCCCGAAGGTGTTTTCACTCACCCCGTGCAGCCTCTGGACCGCCGGCTCACCCGAATGGGGCACAACGGCCCGCGTGCCGTTCTATAAGGCGACGTAATGGGTCACGAAACAATATTGCGATTGCGTCATACCAGCTGTGCTGCAAGTGTTGACGTGACGCCCTTCCGCAGCACCCTCAACAGCACCCTCCACCGCACCATCCACCGCACCCTCCACAACAAAGGACCCCGGATGCAGAACCCCCGCAACGACACCCGCGCGTGGGTCCAGGCCGCCATCCGCATCGTCAACGCCGAGGCCAACCGCAGCGCCGACACCCACCTGCGCTCCTTCCCGCTGCCGTCGGAGTGGGGAATCGACCTGTATCTCAAGGACGAGTCGGTGCATCCGACCGGTTCCCTCAAACACCGCCTCGCCCGGT
>JAODAO010000338.1 GCA_025463465.1 Glaciihabitans sp.
AGCCCGCGGACTGTGTGGTGTTCGAGGACGCTCCCGCCGGGGTGCGCGCGGGCCTCGACGCGGGGGTTGGCACCATCATCGGGATCGGTGCCGCTGCCGTCGGCGCTGGTGCCACGATTGTTGTGCCCGACCTGCGCTCGGTCAGCTACAGCCACGGGATGCTGCACATCGATGACACCCAGCGTCTCGACGGCTGAGAGCCGCCGCGTGGGAAAGCTCCCAACGCCGCGGGGGTTCGTGTTGGCCGCATCCCTGGCCATGGTGGTGATGGCCCTTGCGGGCTGCTCCTCGACCGCGGGTGACTCCGATGACACTTCGGTGACCTCGGGCCCATCGACGACAACGGCCCCAGGATCCGGCGCGACCGACAAGCCGAGCACCGGAAGTGATGTGGCCATCCCCACGGGGGTCGCGGACTCGCTGCCGCGTCTTGCGCCGGTGCCGGTAAGCGCCGCGGACGCCGTGGTGGGCGCCCGTGCCGCCGTGGTGGATTACAACAACCTGTGGAACGAGATTCGCAACGATCCCGACCTCGATCCGCTGACGATCGCCGTTGTCGCCTCCGACCAGGGGGCGAGTGTTGTGGTTGCCGAGATGGAGAGCCTCGCGGCCGAGGGCATCGTCTCCCGCGGGGCGGTGCAGTACGCCATCAGCACCGCTGCGGCCGGCGCGGCGAGCTACCGCGACGGCACGGTGCTGGACTTCGGCAACGTCGCCGTGTCCGGCTGCCTCGACGTCAGCGGCATCAGCTCAACCGCCACAGACGGCAGCGCCACGGACGTGTCGGATGTCACCCGGTACGTCTGGGACTACACCGTTCTCTATGGCGCGGAACAGGGCAGCTGGTTTGTGATCAAGTCGGCACTGCCCGAAACCCCGGTCATCTGCTGAGGGGGCAGGGCCGCGCGACATCCCCCGTCACTCCACAACGTTGTAGATGACCTTGAGCACGCCATTCGCGTAGGCGGCAGACTCGCGCAATTGAAGTTTCTGGCTGTCATGCTCGGTGATGTCGAACAGCCGCTTACCCGAGCCAAGCAGCACCGGGAACACCAGCAGGTTGTACCGGTCGATGAGGCCGGCGGCGGCCAGGCGGTGGGCAAGGTCGGCACTGCCGTGGATGAGGATCGCCCCACCGTCACCGTCCTTGAGCGCCGCGACGTCGCTGGTCGAGCGCAGGATCGTGAGGTCACCCCAGCCGTCGATCAGGTCCTCGTCGCTCAGCGTCGTCGACACCACGAACTTCGGCAGGTCGCGGTAGGCGGCATGGTCGTCGGAGTCGCGCCAGACCGGGGCGAAAGCCTCATAACTGCGCCGCCCGAACATCAGCGCCGTCGTCTCCTCGAGTTCTTCGCCCTTGAGCGAGAACGACTCGGGGTCGAATTCGGTGCGTGACACCCAGCCACCGCCCGGGTGACCCTCAGCCGCCCCACCCGGCGAATCAACAACGCCGTCCAGCGTGATAAACCCCGTCCACACCAGTTCCCGTGTCATGCCAGCCTCCTGAATGCCTGCCGATCGCCGCAGTATGGCGCACGCCAGCGCCCGGTCGCGTTTCGCGCCGTAGTTTCACGATAGGACACAGCCCTCCAGGCGTCGATCCGGTCCGCAGACGCAATCGGGCAGTCTAAGAGGGCCGAGATCACGGTTTCGAGCGTTCGAGAGGAATGCCGCCGGGCCGCTCGAGGTTATTGTCGGTGCCGCGAAATCATCCCGCAACCGGCAGCATCCACCTCGCATCGCTGCGATTCACGCGGTAAACTTGAGTCATACCAACTCAACTTTGCCAAGGAAGTTCACACAATGGCTAACATGCAAGGTGCTCCCGCGTACGGTGAGGAGCAGAAGACCGCTCTGCAGCAGTACGGCGTCAACCTCACGGACATCGCCCGTAGTGGCAAGCTCGACCCGGTGATCGGCCGCGACGCGGAAATCCGCCGCGTCAGCCAAGTGCTCACCCGTCGTACCAAAAACAACCCGGTACTCATCGGTGAGCCCGGCGTCGGCAAGACCGCCGTGGTCGAGGGTCTCGCCCAGCGCATCGTCGCCGGCGACGTCGCCGACTCCCTCAAGAACAAACAACTGGTCTCGCTCGACCTCGCCGCACTTGTCGCCGGTGCGAAGTACCGGGGCGAGTTCGAGGAGCGCCTCAAGGCCGTCCTCAAGGAGATCAACGACGCCGACGGCGAGATCATCACCTTCGTCGACGAGCTGCACACCCTGATGGGCGCGGGCGGCGGGGAGGGCTCCGTCGCGGCATCCAACATGTTGAAGCCCATGCTTGCCCGCGGCGAGCTACGCCTGATCGGCGCGACCACCCTCGACGAATACCGCCAGTACATCGAGAAGGACGCGGCGCTCGAGCGTCGGTTCCAGCAGGTGTTTGTGGGGGAGCCGTCGGTGGAGGACACCATCGCCATTCTGCGTGGGCTCAAGGGCCGCTACGAAGCGCACCACCAGATCACGATCGAAGACGGCGCCCTCGTCGCGGCGGCCGCCCTCTCCAACCGTTACATCACCGGCCGCAAACTGCCGGACAAGGCGATCGACCTGATCGACGAGGCCGCGTCCCGCCTGCGGATGGAAATTGACTCGTCGCCGGTCGAGATCGACCAGTTGCGCCGCTCCGTCGACAGGCTCAAGCTCGAGGAGCTCGCTCTTAAGCGCGAAAAGGACGACGCCTCGAAAGCACGCCTGGAGGCGCTGCGCGCTGACCTCGAGAAAAAGAGCGAGTTGCTCGCCGAACTGCAGGCCCGCTGGGACAAGGAACGCGCATCCATCAACAAGGTCGGCGAACTGAAAAAGCGTCTCGACAACATGGAGATGGAAGCGGAACGCGCCCAGCGCGAGGGCAACCTCGAAAAAGCGTCCCGGCTCCTCTACGGGCGAATCCCCGAGACCAAACGCGCGCTCTTCGAGGCGGAGAACGCCACCCCGGACGGCCCGAGAATGGTCAGCGAGCAGGTGACCGGCGAGGACATCGCCGAGGTCATCGCGGCGTGGACCGGCATCCCCGTCGGCCGACTGCTGGCCGGCGAGACGGAGCGGCTGCTCAACCTCGAGAACGAGCTCGGCCGCCGCCTGATCGGCCAGAAGGAAGCCGTCCGCGCCGTCAGCGAGGCTGTCCGCCGCACCCGCGCTGGCATCTCAGACCCCGACCGGCCTACCGGTTCGTTTATGTTCCTCGGCCCGACCGGTGTGGGTAAGACGGAGCTGGCGAAGGCGCTCGCCGAGTACCTGTTCGACGACGAGAAAGCTCTCGTGCGAATCGACATGAGCGAGTACGGCGAGAAGTTCAGCGTCTCGCGCCTGGTCGGTGCCCCTCCCGGGTACGTCGGTTACGAGCAGGGTGGCCAGCTCACCGAGGCCGTTCGCCGGCGCCCGTATTCGGTGATCCTGCTTGATGAGGTCGAAAAGGCCCACCCCGAGGTCTTCGACGTGTTGCTCCAGGTGCTCGATGACGGTCGCCTCACCGATGGACAGGGCCGCACTGTCGACTTCCGCAACACGATCCTTGTGCTGACCTCCAACCTCGGCAGCCAGTACCTGGTCGACCCGCTGCTGGACTGGGACCAGAAGAACGAGGCCGTTCAGCAGCTGGTTCGCCAGGCGTTTAAGCCCGAGTTTGTGAACCGGCTCGACGACATCGTGGTGTTCTCGCCGCTGTCGGTCGACGACCTCAGCCAGATCGTGTCGCTCTACGTCGACCGTCTCGCCGCCCGCCTCACCGATCGCCGGCTTCAGCTGGCGGTCACGCCGGACGCCCGCGCCTGGCTGGCCGAACGCGGCTACGACCCGATCTACGGGGCCCGGCCACTGCGCCGCCTGATGCAGCGCCAGATCGACGACAAACTGGCCCGCGCGCTGCTGGCCGGCGACATTCGCGACGGCGACACCGTGCGGGTGGATATCTCCGCCGACGGTGAGGAGCTGGCCGTCAGCCAGTCGAACGTGGCGGCGGCTTAGTCCTCGGCTCGGGCTGGCGATGCGCGCACGTGCATCCGCTGGCCCTGCCGGCCGAACAGGCTGAGGAACTCAACGGCCTTGTCGTCGGCGCGACCGAACCAGTGCGGGGTCTGGGTGCTGAACTCCGCGGCTTCGCCGGCGGTGAGGACGATGTCGTGTTCGCCAAGCACCAGGCGCAGTGAGCCCTTCAGGATGTACAGCCATTCGTAGCCCTCGTGCACCCGGGGGTCCGGTTCACTGCGCGGTGAGGTGGCCGAGATCATCTGCTTGAAGGCCTGGATGCCATTGGTGTCGCGGCTGAGGGGGAGGGTTGTGATGCCGTGGTGGACAACGGGGCGAATGTGCACGCGGGGATCGCCCGTCGCGGGGGCGCCGACGAGTTCGTCCAGTGGCACGCCGTGTGCGCGAGCCAGTGGAAGCAGCAGCTCGAGGTTCGGCCGGCGCTGCCCTGACTCCAGCCGGGACAGGGTGCTGGCCGAAATGCCGGTCGCCTCCGACAGCTCGGCGAGGGTGACACCCCTCCGCAGCCGGAGGGCCTTCAGCCGCGGGCCGACGGTGGCCAGGACATTCTCGGTCGAATCATCCATCACGTGTGCCGCCCATCTATTTTGTTGCCGTTCCAGCAACGTAGCTTGTTGCTTTGGCATCCTACGCCGCACCATGGAAGCGGAGGTAATGATGATGAGCGACAACGAAAAACTTTATGACGTGGTGATCGTGGGCGGCAGCGCCGCCGGCCTGAGCGCGGCGGTGGCCTTGGGACGGGCACGCCGGTCCGTGCTGGTGGTCGACGGCGGGCAGCCGCGTAATGCACCGGCAGACGGGGTGCACAACTTCTACACACGGGACGGCACGAACCCGCTCGAACTGGTAGCGGCCGGGCGGGCCGAGGCCGCGGTGTACGGCGCGGAATTCGTCGACCAGAACGCGACGGGCGCAACGAAGACCGATGCCGGGTTCGAGGTGTCCCTTGCAGGAGGCGCCGTCGCACGGGGCCGCCGGCTGCTGATCGCCACCGGTCTCGTTGATCAGCTGCCAGACGTTCCCGGGCTGCGCGAGGGCTGGGGACACGACGTGATCCACTGCCCCTACTGCCACGGCTGGGAGGTTCGCGACCAGGCGCTCGGCATTCTGGCGACCTGCGCGCGCGGTGTGCACCAGGCACTGATGTTCCGGCAGTGGAGTGCGAACATCACCCTGTTGGTGAACACGGCTCCCGACCCGACCGAGGAGGAATACGAGATGCTCGCCGCCCGCGGTGTCACCGTGGTTATCGGCAAGGTTGCCGAGGTGCAGCGCGACGGCGGCGCGATCACCGGCGTGCGGTTGCAGGACGGATCGACCCATGCCATCAACGCGCTCGTGGTCGGGCCGCGTTTCGTCGCGCGCGCCGACGTGCCACTGAGCCTCGGCCTCGAGCTGGTGGAACACCCCATGGGGGTCGGCGCCCACGTCGAGTCAGGGTTGAACGGCGCCAGCACCATCCCGGGGGTCTGGTTGGCCGGCAACGTCACCGACCTGATGGCGCAGGTGGTGACGTCGGCCGCCGCCGGGCTGATGGCCGGGGCCGCCATCAATAACGACCTCTCTGCCGAGGCCGACGCAGGGGCGCTCGCCGCCTACCGCGCCCGGGCGGCGGTCAGCGTATGAGCGAGGTGTGGGACAAGGCATTCTGGGACGACCGCTACGGGCAGAGCGACCAGGTCTGGAGCGGCAATCCCAACCCAATCCTGGTGACCGAGGCGAGTGGGCTCACCCCGGGCTCCGCCCTCGACATCGGCAGCGGCGAGGGTGCCGACTCGATCTGGCTGGCCCGGCAGGGTTGGCATGTCACGGGCGTCGACATCTCGACGGTGGCGCTGGAGCGAGCAGCCCAGCGAGCCGCCGCGGTCGATGAAACAGCGGCAGCGCGGATCGAATGGGAGCAACACGACCTGACAGGGTGGGCGCCCCCTGCATCCACCTTCGACCTGGTCTCCGCGCAATTTATGCACCTGCCGGACAACCAGATCGAAGGGGTGTTCCGGGGGCTCGCTGCCGCCGTCGCCCCGGGCGGCACCCTCCTCATCGTCGGCCACGACCCGGTTGACCTCGAGGAATCCGACCACCGGGCGCACCTGCACGGCTTTATGTATACGGCGGAACAGGTCTGGGGGATGCTGCCGCCCGGGCAGTTCACCAAGGTGGTGGCAGAGTCGCGCCCGCGACCGCTGGACGGGGTGCGACACGTGCACGACGGCGACGGCCCGCAGGTGCTCCGCCACGATGCGGTCCTGCGCGCGGTGCGCAGGGCGGACTGAACCAGGCCAGCTCAATCTGGGCGGGCTGAGCCGGGCCGGCTGAAACTCGCGGGCTGAGCCTAGAGGGCCAGCGCTCGGCGGTAGTGCGTTGGGGTGCCGCGGGTGGTCGCGGAAACCACCAGGTGCTCGGGGTTGATTCGCTCGGCGAACAGCCCCGAGTACGGCATCTGCACCACCGTGGTCAGCCCGGAGCGCCACGCGGGAACCAGCGCGTCAACACAGTCGTGCTCGGGCAGACCCTCTGAGCGGTGCCCGTTTTGCACGTCCTGGTGCCAGCGGGTGAAGGCAACCCGGTCGATCCCGCGTGCCCAGAAGCGGGAGGAGTCGATGGAGATGGCATCCCACAGCTCGGCGTCGGTAAGGGTGTCGAGCAGGTGCTGGGTGGCGGCGTCTGGCGTGCTGATCGCGTGCAGGCGCGGCCCGAATGGCTCCCAAGCCCGGTTCCAATCGAGAATCCAGCGCTCCACCGCGACCTGGACGTCCATTCCCGGCGGCAGCTCCGACGCCCCGACGTCTGGTGTGATGGACAACGCGGGCACGCCGCTGACGGGAAGCTTCCACGCGCTGCGCACAAAAAGCAGGAAGGCGAGGGTCTGGGGAGAATGCTCCACCCGGATCGTCATCTCACTGGGCCACTGCCCGCCTGGCTCGGGCTCGGAAGCTCTCATGCATAGACTCTCCGATGAATTCACTATGCGCGCAAGAGATTGACAATTGCTCGCCTTGATTGTGTCGTCCCGATTCGGGTGCTCCCCAAAAACGTGTGCCGGTTGAACAGGAATGTAGAGCTTAGACAACAATGGACACGAGCCAGTGGCTCGTGTCCATTCCTGTTTATTGCGGGTGGATCGGGTGTTAGTCGGTTCCGGAATCGAACGCGGCGCTCTCGGAGACCGCGTCGGTCGCGCGCTCGAGGGCGTCCTCGGTGGGGTCGGTTTCCGCTGCGCTGCCCAGGATGTTCTGGGCCTCGCCGGCCTCCAGGACACCAACGAGTTCGGCCGTTGCGCCACCGATGATGCCGGCGGCGGCGTACTGCTCAAGACGTGCGCGCGAGTCGGCGATGTCGAGGTTGCGCATGGTGAGCTGGCCAATGCGATCGCCGGGGCCGAAGGCGGAATCGCCAACACGTTCCATCGACAGCTTGTCCGGGTGGTAGCTCAGCGACGGGCCCGTGGTGTTGAGGATCGTGTAGTCGTCGCCGCGTCGCAGTCGCAGGGTGACCTCACCGGTGACGGCGGAGCCAACCCAGCGCTGAATGGACTCGCGCAGCATCAGTGCCTGCGGGTCGAGCCAGCGGCCCTCATACATCAGGCGACCGAGGCGGCGGCCCTCCGCGTGGTAGTTGGCGACGGTGTCCTCGTTGTGGATCGCGTTGAGGAGGCGTTCGTAGGTGATGTGAAGCAGCGCCATTCCGGGGGCTTCGTAGATGCCGCGGCTCTTCGCCTCGATGATGCGGTTCTCGATCTGGTCGGAAACACCCAGTCCGTGGCGTCCACCGATGGTGTTGGCCTCGAGCACAAGCGCGACCGGGTCAGAGAACTCGACACCGTTGATGGCGACGGGGCGGCCGGCCTCGTAGCGCACGGAGACGACCTCGGTGGCGACCTCGACGTCGTCGCGCCAGGCGGCGACACCCATGATCGGCTCGATCAGGTCGAGTCCGGAGCTGAGCTCTTCGAGGCGCTTGGCCTCGTGGGTGGCGCCCCAGATGTTGGCGTCGGTGCTGTAGGCCTTCTCGGTGGCGTCGCGGTAGGGGAAGCCGCGGGCGACGAGCCATTCGCTCATCTCGGTGCGGCCGCCGAGTTCGCTCACGAATTTCGCGTCAAGCCACGGCTTGTAGACACGCAGGCGCGGGTTGGCCAGCAGGCCGTAGCGGTAGAACCGCTCGATGTCGTTGCCCTTGTAGGTTGAACCGTCACCCCAGATGTCCACGCCGTCTTCCTTCATCGCACGCACCAGCATGGTGCCGGTGACGGCGCGGCCAAGGGGGGTGGTGTTGAAGTAGGTCTTGCCGCCGGAGCGGATGTGGAACGCGCCGCACTGCAGGGCGTTCAGGCCCTCCTCAACGAGGGCGGACTTCGCGTCGACGAGGCGGGCGATCTCGGCACCGTACTCGAGGGCACGCGCAGGCACCGAATCGATGTCGGGTTCGTCGTACTGGCCGATGTCGGCCGTGTATGTGCAGGGAATCGCGCCCTTCTCCCGCATCCAGGCGACCGCACAGGAGGTATCGAGCCCTCCAGAAAACGCGATGCCGACTCGTTCACCGACGGGGAGACTACTCAATACCTTGGACACACCAGAAATTCTATGGGACGCGGGGTGCTCCTGATGCGCCCGCCCCTAAAACCGGGCTCCGCCGGGGACGACCGGGGGATGTTTGGGGGATGCCTGGCGTCGGGTTGTGCGTGCCGTTCAGCGTGCGGCGACGATCGCCGCGATGCGTTCCGGCACGGTCGAGTCCTGCAGGCTGGTGGCGTCCCCGAGCGGCCGGCCGTCGACGATGTCGCGCAGCAGTCGGCGCATAATTTTGCCGGAGCGGGTCTTCGGCAGGTCGGGCACCACGATGATCTCGCGCGGTTTGGCGACCGGGCCGATCTGGTGGGCGATGTGGGCACGCAGGATGACCGCGACGTCCTCACCCTCGGCAAGCGGCCTGGACAGCACCACAAAGGCGGCGATCGCCTCGCCGGTGGTGGGGTCGTCCGCGCCCGTGACACCGGCCTCGCCGACCAGCGGGTGCGCGACGAGGGACGACTCGATCTCGATGGTGGACAGCCGGTGGCCGGAAACGTTGATCACGTCATCCACCCGGCCAAGTACCCAAATGTCACCCTCGGCGTCGGCCTTGGCGCCGTCCCCGGAGAAGAAGTAGCCCCGGTCGGCGAAGCGACGCCAGTAGGAATCGAGGTAACGCTCCGGGTTTCCCCAGACGGTGCGGGCCATCGATGGCCAGGTGCCGTCGATCACGAGGTACCCACCGGCGCCCGGCGGGACGTCCTCACCCCGGTCGTCGACGACGCGGGTGATGAGGCCGGGCAGGGCGCGGCTGGCGCTGCCGGGTTTGAGGGTGGTGACGCCCGGGAGGGGCGCCATGATCGCGGCCCCCGTCTCGGACTGCCACCAGGTGTCCACGATCGGGGCGGAGTTCGCGCCGATGTTGGTGCGGAACCAGACCCAGGCCTCCGGGTTGATCGACTCGCCGACGGTGCCGAGCAGGCGGATGCTGGAGAGGTCATACTGCTCCGGCACGCCATCCGGGAACCAGGTCATAAAGGTGCGGATCAGGGTCGGCGCCGTGTAATAGGTACTAACCTTGTATTTCTCGATGATCTCGAAATGCCGTGCCCTGTGCGGGGTGTCTGGGGTGCCCTCGTAGATGACCTGGGTGGTCGCGTTCGACAGGGGGCCGTAGAGAACGTAGGTGTGGGCGGTGACCCAGGCGAGGTCGGCCGTGCACCAGTGCACGTCGTCCGCCTTGGCATCAAACGACGCCCAGTGGGTCCACGACGCCTGCGTCAGGTAACCGCCGCTGGTGTGGACGAGCCCCTTCGGCTTTCCTGTGGTGCCCGAGGTGTAGACGATGAACAGGGGGTGCTCGGCGTCAAAATACTCCGCCTCGTGCACGTCGCTCTGTGTGTCGACGATGTCATGCCACCAGACATCCCGTCCCTCCGTCCACGGCACGTTCTCCTCGTGGGTGCGGCGCACCACCAGGACGTGCTCGATGGTGGATGACTGCGCCACCGCATCGTCGGACTGCGCCTTCACCGGCACGGCCTTGCCACGGCGGAACTGGCCGTCGGAGGTGACCAGCAGCTTCGCCCCGGTGTCCTCCACCCGGAATCGCAGCGCCTCGGCGCTGAAACCACCGAAAACGAGGGAATGCACCGCGCCGATACGGGCGATGGCGAGGGTGATGATGACGGTCTCCGGGATCACCGGCAGGTACACAACGACCCGGTCGCCGGCGACGATGCCGAGCTCGGTGAGGGCGTGCGCGGCCCTGGAGACCTCGGCCTGTAGGTCGGCGAAGGTGAGGGTGCGGGTATCCCCGCCCTCCCCCTCGAAGTGGTACGCGACCTTATCGCCGAGGCCGGCGTCCACGTGGCGGTCGACGCAGTTCACCGCGACGTTCAGCTTGCCACCGACAAACCATTCCGCCTTGGGCGGGGTGATGCTGCCATCCTCGCCGAGGGCCGGCTGCCAGGTGTGGTCGGTGTGCCAGGGCTCCGCCCACGTGAGGCGTGCGGCCTGCTTCGCCCAAAACGCGACGGGATCGGCTGCGGCGGTGGCCCATTCGTCTGCCCCCACGTTGGCGGTCGCGGCGATCGCGGCGGGTGCCGGATAGCGGCGTGTCTCAACCAGGAGTTCGGAGATGGGGGCGGAGGACGTCATGCGTTCACGTTATGGGACCGCCGTCCTGGGGGCGAAACGTGGCGTCACGGTTTGTCACGCTACGCGGCAGGGGACTCGATGATTGACTTTGGTCTACTAATTGGCATATAGTTGCACGTCGTCAATTATTTTTCTGGAGTTTTATGTCCCGCGCACCACAGTCAGCCAGCACCCCGCCGAAGTTGAAACACACCGTCTCCGCAGACGGCACCATGAGCAAGCGCCAGGTCCTGGAGTCCCTCTCCGGCCTCCTGCTCGGTATGTTCGTCTCGATCCTGGCCGCGACCGTTGTGTCGACCTCGCTGCCGATCATCATCTCCGACCTCAAGGGTGACCAGTCCGCCTACACCTGGGTCGTCACCGCCACGCTGCTGGCCACCACCGTCTCGACCCCGCTCTGGGGCAAGTTCGCCGACCTCTTCAACCGCAAGCTGCTCATCCAGCTGGCGCTTGTGGTCTTCGTCGTGGGCTCCGCGCTCGCCGGGTTCTCGCAGGACACCAACACCCTGATCGTCTTCCGTGTCCTCCAGGGCCTCGGCGCCGGTGGCCTTGCCGCCCTCAGCCAGATCATCATGGCCGACATCATCAGCCCCCGTGACCGCGGAAAGTACGCCGGCCTGTTCGGTGGCGTGATGGCCGTCGGAACCGTCGGTGGCCCGCTGCTCGGTGGCCTCGTCACCGACGCGTTCGGCTGGCGCTGGAACTTCTTCATCGCCCTGCCCATTGCCATCGTCGCGATCATCCTGCTGCAGCTGACCCTGCACCTGCCGAAGCACCCCAAGCGCAAGGTACGCATCGACTACTTCGGTGCCGTGCTCATCGCCGGTGGCATCTCGCTACTGTTGATCTGGGTCTCCCTCGCCGGTTCGCAGTTCGAGTGGGCCTCCGTCCCCTCCTTCGCCATGGTCGTCGGAGCGGTCGTACTGCTGGTCGCCGCCGTCATCGTTGAGCTCAAGGTTCCCGAGCCCATCATCCCGCTGACAATGTTCAAAAACCGCACCTTCACCCTCGCCGTCATCGCCAGCCTCGCCGTTGGTGTCTCGATGTTCGGCACCTCGGTGTTCCTCGCCCAGTACATGCAGCTGGCCCGGGGCGCGACGCCCACCCAGTCCGGACTGCTGACCATCCCGCTGATGGCCGGCCTGCTGGTCGCGTCCACCATCTTCGGTGGCATCATCAGCCGCAAGGGCACCTGGAAGGCCATCATGGTCTCCGGCGCCGTACTCGTTGTCGCCGGCACAAGCCTGCTCGGCACCCTGAGCTACGACACCAACCTGGTTCTCGTAGGCATCTACATGGCCGTGCTCGGCGCCGGCCTCGGAATGCTGATGCAAAACCTCGTCCTGGTGACGCAGAACTCCATCGAGATCAAGAACCTGGGTGTCGCCACCAGCGCCGTCACCTTCTTCCGCAGCCTCGGCGGCACCGTCGGTGTTTCCGTGCTCGGATCGGTGCTTGGCACGATCATTGCCCAGCAGATCAAGGACGGCATCCCGAAGCTCAGCGCCGCCGACCAGGCCACCGCCGTGCAGACCCTCGGCAGCGGCACCATCCCCCACGTCGCCAGCCTCCCCGACGCGATCCGCGTCCTGGTGGAGAGCGCGTACGGGGTCGGCGTCGGCAGTGTGTTCCTGTTCAGCATCCCGCTGGCCATCGTCACGCTCATCGCAGTGATCTTCCTGCCCAACGCGAAGCTCGGCAGCCAGAACGCCGTGCAGCTCAAGTCGAGCGCGGCCAACCCCGGCACGGGTAGCGTGAGTACCGAATCGAAGGCGTCTCGCCACGAACGCGAGGTCGATGCTTCCGAGGACGCACTCATCGCCGCCACCGCGGGCACAGCGGGGCTCACCCCCGCCGGCCAGGTGAACCCGACCGGAGCGATCAACATCGCCGACACCGAGTCGGATCCGAGCAGAAGGAACTAACAATGTCGACGGAGCACGCGGGCGCAACGGCGGTGTCGGCGCAGGACAGCACCGCCGCGGCGATCCTCGAGGTCGAAGAGCAGATGACGGTTCTCTCGCGCCAGCTGCAGGCCCGGGTGCGCAAGGCCGCCCTGGCCATCGACCCGGACCTCCCACCGTTCGGCTTGAAGCTGCTGCGCCTGCTCGCCCGCACCGGCCCCACCCACGCCAGCGCCGCCGCCGACCTGCTCGACGTCGACCGCAGCGTGATCAGCCGCCAGGTGAAGCAGCTCGAGGAACTCGGCCTGATCGCCCTGCTCGTCGACAAAAACGACGGACGTGCCCGGTACCTCGTGCTCACGCCGCTCGCGGAACAGCGCCTCGCCGAGACCGTCGGCACCGGCCATACCCTCCTGCACAACGCGTTGGGCAGCTGGGAACCGGCGGACCTGCACCAGTTCGCGGCCTACATCGCGCGACTGAACAGCTCGGGGCAGTGATTAGCCCCGCGCAGTAACAAGCCGGGTCTGCAACCATCTCGGATCTACCACTCCAGAAACCAACACGGCCCCGGCCGTCACCACGATCGTGGAGACGGCCGGGGCCGTGTTGGCGAAAGCGGGTCGAAAGACCCTCGGTGCCGTGCTTAGGCGTCGGTCGCGGTGCCCTGGGCCTCGACGGAGACCGGCTGCCACTGCTCCCAGGTCTCGATGCGGCTCGCGTAGTCGGCCTTGGCCACGTTGATCGGGGTGTCGCCGAAGAAGATGCGCAGCGGCGGCTCTGCGGCATCCACCACCTTGAGGATGGCGGCGCGGGTGGCGACCGGGTCGCCCTGCGCGCTCTGCCGGGTGGCGCGCAGTGTGGCGGCCTTCTCACGCAGCGGGTTGTAGGCGGACAGCTGCTCGGAGTGCTTGGCGGAATCGCCGCTCCAGTCGGTGGAATACCCGGCGGGCTCGACCAGGGTCACGTGGATGCCGAAGTCCTCGACCTCTGCCGCCAGCGCCTGGGTGAAGCCCTCAACGGCCCACTTCGAACCGTTGTAGATTCCGACGTTCGGGAACGCGCTGATACCTCCGATTGAGGACACCTGGATGATGTGGCCGCTGCCCTGCTCGCGCAGGTAGGGGAGTGCGGCCTGGGTGACACAGAGCACCCCGAACACGTTGGTGTCGAACTGGGCGCGGGCCTCGGCCTCGGTCAGCTCCTCGATGGTGCCGAAGTGGCCGTAGCCGGCGTTGTTCACCACGATGTCGAGGTTGCCGAAGTGTTCGACGGCCTGCGCCACGGCGGCGAACACGGCGTCGCGGTCAGTGACGTCGAGCTGCAGGGGAAGCAGGGCGTCGCCGTACTGCTGGACGAGGTCGCTGAGGCTGTCGGTGGAGCGTGCGGTCGCGGCGACCCTGTCTCCACGGTCGAGGGCGGCGATGGCCCACTCGCGGCCGAAGCCTCGGGAGGTGCCGGTGATGAACCAGGTTTTCGAAGCCACGGGCGAGTCCTTACTGTTGGGCGGAAACTGTCGGGCGGGATGCCGTTTCCAGCGCATCCCGACTCCTTCACGCTACGCCCGCAATCCGCCGGAAACTGCGTGCTGGCCGGATATTCGCTGGGAGCGAAGCAGGGAATAGTGACCCTTGTTCAGGGTAGCGACGGTGGCTACCGTCGGGACATGAGTCGAAACATTCTCGGGTATGCCCTCCTGGTTGCCGGCCTGCTGACTTCGATCGTCGCTGCGTTCGCCCTCGGTTCTGATGATCCCGAACAGGGTGGAACGAGGCTGGTGCTGGCTCTCATCGCCTGCGGGGTGTCTGTTGTGTTGTTCGCCGCCGGTCTCTTCGCACTGGTCGTCACCTCGCGCGCTGCCAAAAAGCTGAAACCGACGGGTCGCCTTGAGGCGGGACGGCAGCGGTTGGTGGGTTTCGCCACCTTCCAGCTGGCATGGGTCATGGTGATGGTCGCGGCAAACCTCAGTGGCAACGGCGGAGCAGGTCTCGAGTGGTACACGTTCGTCGTCCCGGGGTTTTTCCTCCTCGACGCGGTGGCGCTGGTGGCTGTCACCCGGCCTTCCGTGGCTCACGGCTGGACCAAACCCGGACTCGCCGACGGGGAGCAGCTGCTGTGGGGAGTGCGGGCAGAGGACAAGAGCTCGATCGCAGGCTGCGAGGGTGGACTCAGCCTGACAACCTCCCGGGTGGTGTTTGTGCCGGTGAAGGCGCAGCTGAAGACGGGCGCACAACAGCGGGAATGGCCGGTGGATGATCTTGTGACCGCGCGCGCCGAGGACGTGCCCACGGTCTACTACCCGGGCTCCACCGGCGGCACCCTCCGCCTCGACTTCGCGAGCACACCCCCGGTGAGTTTTGGCATGGTCGACCCGGAGCTGTCGCGAGACCAACTGCTGGCGACGCTCGCCGAGCTGAGGGATCCGAACCGGATCCCGGAGCCAACCAGCTTGGCCGGACAGCCCCCGTCGAACATTGACTCCGCCGGATAACGACGCCCGTGGGATGCTGTGGGACGCCGGCAAACTCGGCAAACAGACATCCACCGGCCGGTATTCTGGATCGATGCGCGCAACAGTTATCTACGGTGAACGAGACGTCCGACTTGAAGAAGTACCCGAGCCGGTGCTGTCCAGCGGCATCGACGCCATCGTGCGTGTGACCGCCGCGTGTGTCTGCGGCTCCGACCTCTGGTCATACCGCGGCATCGCTGAGGTGCCGGAGCCCAAGCGCATCGGCCATGAGTTCGTTGGGGTGGTCGAGGAGATCGGCGCCAACGTCAACAACATCAAGGTCGGCGACTTCGTTATCGCCCCCTTCTACGACTGCGACATGACCTGTGCGAACTGCCTGAACGGCGTCAGCACCTCCTGCCTCAACGGCGGCTGGTGGGGTTCCCACGACCGCGAGGGCGGATTCGCCGACGGTGCCCAGGGTGAGCGCGTTCGTGTTCCCCACGCCGACGGCAGCCTCGTCGCTACCCCCGAGCAGCCCGACCCCGCCCTTATCCCGTCGCTGCTGACCCTGGCCGACGTGATGGGAACCGGCCACCACGCCGCCGTTTCCGCCGGTGTCACCGAGGGCAGCACCGTTGTGGTCGTCGGCGACGGCGCCGTTGGCCTCTGCGCGGTTCTTGCCGCCAAGCGCCTCGGCGCTGCCCGTATCGTCACGATGTCCCGCCACAAGGACCGCCAGGCTATTGCCCTCGAGTTCGGTGCGACCGACATCGTTGAGGAGCGCGGCGAGGACGGCATCGCGAAAATCAAGGAAATGTTCGACGGCATCGGCCCGGAGTTCGTCCTCGAGTGTGTGGGAACCGCCGAGTCCATGGACCAGGCCATCAAGTCCGTCCGCCCCGGCGGATCCGTCGGCTACGTCGGTGTGCCGACCGGTGGCGCCGAGCTGCCCATTCAGCGCCTGTTCGGCAGCAACGTCGGGGTCAACGGCGGCGTCGCCCCCGTGCGCAACTACATCGAGGAACTGCTGCCAGAGGTGCTCGCCGGCACCATCAACCCCGGTCGTGTGTTCGACCTCGAACTGCCGCTGGCCGAGGTCGCCGAGGCGTACCTCGCCATGGACGAGCGTCGCGCCACCAAGGTGCTGCTGCGCCCGTAGGGGCCACGCGCTGGGCGCGAAATAACTCGAGGGCACAGGCCTGGTGGATGTTTATCCACCAGGCCTGTGCCAATTCACCTACCGGGCGTGGCTACTGCCGTGCGGTGGGGTGCAACCCGTCGAGCATTACCCGCAGCAGGGTCTGCCCCTGCGGGCTGGCGACCGAGACCCCGGCAATGCGCAGGGTGTGCGCGATCCCGCAGGCGATCAGCAGCACCGCGGCGGCATCAACGTCGCCTCTCAGCCCGCCCAGCTCCCTGGCGCGTTCCATCAGCTCGGCCAGCTCGCTGGTGAGTGCGGCGCGCGTATCTGCCGTGCGCTCGAGCGCTGGCTCCGCCCGGGCGGTCACCTTCTCGAACAGGGCATCCTCGGCGAGAAGGGTGACGTGCGCGGTGAGTACGTCGTCGAGGTGGGCCGGGTCGGCGTCGCTGAGGACGCTGCCGAGTTCGTCGAATCGTTCCTGGACCAGGGTTTCTTCCAGCTCCTCAACGTTTGCGAAGTGCCGATATACCGTGCCGACCCCCACCTCGGCGGAGCGGGCGACGGCGTTGTAACCGAGGGAGCTGCCCTCTGCGATGAGGCCGCGCGCCGCCTCGATGATTCGAGCTCGATTGCGCGCCGAATCACGGCGAAGTCCGTCCATTCGCCCAGTCTAACCGGACAGTGAATCGAAACGGAGTAGTAGTCCGTTCGGATAGAGTATCCGAGTAGATCAGTTATCTACTTCATCCCCCTCCTCGACAGGATTACCATGCCGAAACCGTCCCGCCCCCTCGCTGTTGTCACCGGAGCCAGTTCCGGAATCGGCGAACAATTCGCCCGCCGCTACGCCCGGGAAGGATATGACCTGGTGCTGGTCGCACGCTCGGGCCCCGCGCTGCAGGCCGTCGCTGACGAGCTCGTGGCCCAGCACGGCATCGCTGTCGACGTGCACGTTGCCGACCTTGGCGTAGCCGCGGACGTCGACATCCTCGCCGAGAAACTGATGAACGGGCTCCCTCGCCTCGATCACCTCGTCAACAGTGCCGGCATTGCCCCGGAAGGCGACCTCGCGGACGCCGACCCACGGGCGCTGCGCCAGCTGACCGACCTCAACATCACAGCGCTGACCCTGCTGATGAGGGCGGCGATCATCCGGA
The DNA here is from genome assembly GCA_025463465.1 of Glaciihabitans sp. GTDB lineage: Bacteria > Actinomycetota > Actinomycetes > Actinomycetales > Microbacteriaceae > Glaciihabitans. Next base: position 17,322 of record JAODAO010000338.1, read on the forward strand.
TGCGCCCGGCGGGGCGGGGCACGATCATCAACCTGACGAGCGCCGCCGCCTACCAGCCCATCCCCCATATCGCCGCGTACTCGGCATCAAAGACGTACGTCCTTATGCTCACCGAGGCGATGTCCGAGGAGAACCGGCCGCACGGCTTGCGTATCTTCGCCATTGCTCCCGGCGACACCGAGACCCCGATGAACCCGGGTGCAGCCAAGAACAAACGCCAGCCCAACCAGGTCGTCGACACCGCCTGGAAGGCAATATCTGGCACCGCGCCGTCGGTCGTGGACGGGCGCACCAACCGCGTCCTCGCCGCTGTCTCCTCCCGCTTCTTGCCGAGCCTCGTCCGCCTTCGCGTCGCCGAGCGGATGATGCGCCACAAAATCTGAGCATTCCTGTCACAATCCCGCCGCCGCTGACACTGTGTAGGTGGAGGCCCCCGTGAACCCAGCACCAGACCAGACGCTTGTAGACCGGCTTGCCCGCGGTGACAAAAACGCGTTCTCCGAGTTGATGACCCGGCACGGCCCCGCCGTCTACCGTTACGCCTGGGCGCTGGCGGACGAACCACACCAGGTCGACGACCTCCTGCAGGACACCTTCCTGGTGCTGTGGAAGAGCCGCAGGAAGGTGGCCCTGGCCGGCGACTCGCTGTTGCCATGGCTGCTGACCACCTGCCGCTTCACCGCGTACAACGCCAACCGCGGCCTCCGTGCCCGACGAACGGTCCCGCTCGACTATGCGGATGGAACCAACGGCGCTGGCTCCGAGGGGGATGTCTCCGACGAGCTCGCCTGGGTGCACGGCGAGATCGCCGCCCTCGGCACCGTCGACCGGCAACTGGTGGAACGCTGCCTCCTCGGTGGTGAGAGTTACGTGGCGGCGGCTGAAGCCCTCGGGCTCACCCCCGCCGCCGCGCGAAAACGTGTGCAGCGCACCCGCAGCAAGCTGACCGAGGCGCGCACCGCCGCCCGATCCACCAACGACTAGAAGGAGAACGATATGAGAACCGCACCCCCAACCGCCGACCGAATCGACTCCTCCGTCGCAACCGCCGAGCGCGGCCTGCGCCGCGGTATCAGCCGGCGTCGCAACCTCTCCCGCGCTGGCATCGGAGCTGGAGCCCTCGTGGTGCTCGGCATCGCCGGCAGCGGTGCCGCGACGGCGTTCTTCCCGCAGTACTACGACCTGCAGGGTGTAGTGAAAACGCAGTATGCCGACGACTTCGTCGACTGCATCCGCGCCGCCGGATGGGACGCCCAGCTCCTTAACCCCGCCGAGGCTGCCCCCATCCTGGAGAACTGGGGTGCCGACGCATCCACCAGTTCCATTGTCACCAATCACCTCGCCAAGGAGACCCAGGGGGAGTCGGGGCGGGCCATCTCGCTCTGCCAGGAACAGCTCGCCGACGAGTTCGGCGAAGGGATCATGACGGAGTTCTGATCGGCGGGGATGAGGCCAGCTGCGCTCAGCCGTCGCTGTCGGCGCGTTCGAGCTGGGCGGAGTACTCGTCCAGGTCGATCTCGTCGGCGACAACTTTCTTGTGGTCGTTGTAGACGTCGCGGTCGATCTCGTTGTCGGCGTTGGCGACCAGCATTGCCACAAAGGTGTCGCCGTTGACGTTGAGGAAGGTGCGCAGGATGCCGGCGAACCAGTCGACGGCGATCAGCAGCCCCACCGCCTCGAACGGGAGGCCAAGCGAGGTGGCGAGGAACATCGCGACAACCGGGAATCCGCCCGGCACGGTGATGGTGCCCATGTTCAGCAGGATTGCCAGCAGCATGCCAAGAACGATCTGGCCGGGGGTCAGCGTGATGGCCCCGGACTGGGCGAGGAACATCACCACGATCATGTAGTTGAGAACCGCGCCGTAAGAACCCATCGTCAGGCCGATGGAAAGGGTGAAGTTGGCGACGCGCTGGCTGACCCCGACCTTCTCCACGGTGTTGCGCAGCACGGTGGGGAAGGTGACGGCCGAGCTGGTGGTGGTGATGGCGATGGTGGTCTGCTCGGCGAGTTTCTCAGGCAGCTTCCACGGGCTGAGGCGAGTGCGCAGGGTGACCACGATCACAAAGGCCACGAAGATGATGATCACGCCGAGCAGCGTCGTCCCGAGGTACTTGAGGGAGGTGGTGACCACCGCGAAACCCACATCCCCGGCCAGGGCGGCGAGAAGGCAGAATACCCCGATCGGGGCGATCAGCATCACCATCCGGATCATGGTGAGCACTATCTGCTGCAGCTGGTCGAAGAACTGCAGGACCAGGGTGTTACCGGTCTTCGCGACGAAGCTGTGCAGGGCCACCCCGAAAATCAGCGAGAAGATGATGATCGGCACCATCGTCGCGGTCGACATCGCCGCGAAGATATTCGTCGAAACAAAGGCGAGGATCGTGTCCTGCCAGCCGGTGGTGGCGGTCGCCGTCTCCTCAAGGGTGGGGTCGAGTTCGCCGCTGAACACCATCCCGGCGCCGGGCTGGATAATGACGCTGAGGGCCCAACCGACCAGCGCGGCGAGCACCGAGAACCCGATCATCCACTTGAAGGTGCGGAAGGCGAGTTTGCCCATGCCGGAGCCGGTCATCGAGCCGGTGGCGACAATCACCGAGGCCATCACCAGAACCACGATCGACATTTGGATCAGCCGGATGAACAGGTCACCGACGAACTTCAGGTTGCCGGCCCATTCGCCGACGATCAAACCGAACAGGATTCCCGCAATCGCGGCGACGCCGATCTGAAGTGCTGGACTTTTGAGAGCTTTCATCAGGACCTCCGTGTGCGCATGAGGGGAACCGGGCTGATTGCTGCACGATGGCGACGAGGAACACGCGGCCAGCGAAACTACTGGACAAGAGGGGGTGAAGTCGTAGTTGAAAGACTAGACAGTGGCCCCGTAGCGATCGTTTCGATCAGGTTTCTGGCTCATAAAGTTCGTGTCAATTTCGCGACGGCCGGGAAGCCCTTGGTCTGTTCGCGCCTGCCAAACCTCCTTCGCCGTCCGGGTGGACACACTCTGGCCTTCTCGCCCGATCACCACTGCATTGTCGCTGTGATCCAGATTGCGATGCCCAGGCCAACGGCGAGTGGGGCTAGGAGCAGGCTCTCCACTTTCCGCCCTCGTGTGAAGAGCACAACGGCGATGTGTGTGCCGCGCCCACTTTGAGAGGGCGCGCAGACCCTCAGTTCGTTGGGGGAGTCGTCGCCGCGCTGGACCGGTCGCTGACGGGGGCGACCTCGTCTACCACCGCGGTGGCCCAGGCTGAATACATTCCCACGTAGGGCGTTTCTCGGGATTCGGGGGACCACAACTCCTGCCGCAGTGACTCGGGGAAGGCGACCAGTTGGACACGGCTGCGCCCGGCCAGTAGGGCGTCGCTCGTGCGATTGAGTACGCGCGCCTGGGCGCCAGCGGCTAGCCGCGCAAGTCGCGACACACTTCCGGCATTGTCCATCGGCGGGATGCGTGTGACCACGACCTTTGCGCCCACCGGGAGGATGTCGTCGAGGTTATCCATAACGGTGTTCAGATGGATTGCCCACGTCCGCCGTGAGGTGAGCGAGAGCGTGTCAACGATGCCCAACATCACAACGACGAGGTCGGCACCCTGGAGCAGTTCCCGATTGGCGCGCACCGTTGCAGAAGCATTACGGATACGCATACCATCCACCCGGACCGCTGACCAGTGCACCCCATGACCGGTGCGCGACGCCAAAAGGCGGGCGACGTGTCCCGCCATGCCGAGGGTGTGACGGGTCACACCAAGACCAACGGCATTGGCCTCACCCACGATCACAATCCGCTGCGGGGTGTTGCCATCAACGGATCCATGCGGATCATCGTTCGGGAAAATGTCGCCGGACTTATCGCTTCGCCGGAACACGTACTCGACAAAACCCACAACCCGCACGGAATTGACCAGGCCTGTCGACAAACGTTCCAGGGGAGGAATCATGGGCGATGTCCGCTCTTCTTAGTTGTGACAACCATTGACGCGGTGGCCACATCGTGGGCGACGATAACAACTGCGAGCCGTCGTATGCGGAGCAACGAGCAAACCTTGGAGCTAAGCACCGTCGGAATGCGCATTTCAGGTATGGCTAATGAGTATTGCCTTCGGGTGCATGCACGGGCGTCCCAGGCGATTGCCCCGAAGCACTAGAACCCACTAGATCATTCTAGAGAATATGTCAGCTTCCTGTGTTTTTGGTCCGCCGGGACAGCCGCGCTAGCATCGGTGACGTCGCGAGGGGAGTCGTATGCGCGTTCTGAACGACCCCGCAGACGATGGCGGCATAGTCCCGACGCAATATCTCTATATCGCGATCGTGCTGGTGGTCCTCCTCGTGTGTGTGTTCATCTTCGCGCTGTGGCGCTCGCGAAGTCGTTCCACAACACGGGCACGAGACTGGTTGCAGCGCCGCGACCCCGCCGCGGTGGTGTTCGTCTCCGCCCGTCCATCGCATATCAGCGGAGTGCTCGAACCGTACTCGGCAACCGGGTTACCCGTGCTCCTCCCAGCACTTTTCCCGGTTGTGGTGGATGCGGCGGGCATCAGCTATTTCTCATCGGGTAGGTCACCCGTTCCGCTGGCCAGCATCCCCTGGACGAGCATCGGAGGGATCGGGCTTACCGATGCGTGGCTCAGCGATGACGGCTGGCACGACTCGAAGCGCCCCGTTCTTGGAGTGGAAATTGATGACGGCCGCGAGATCGTCTTCTACGTGTGCCACTTCGTTGCGGGTCGGTGGGAGCCCGGTGCCGAGTCGCACCAACTGGTACGCGAGATCGAGGCGACGCGCGCGACATGACCCGGCGGTGTGCGGCCTCGGACAGCGCGGAGGATCAGCGAGCCAGTTCCTCGGTCACCGCTGCCACGAATTTCCTGATGTCGTCCTCCGTGGTGTCGAAAGCGGTCATCCAGCGCACCTCGCCAGTGGCGCGATCCCAGTCGTAAAAGCGCACCCGTTCCCGGATGCGGTCAGACACCGCGGTGTCGAGCACCGCGTACACCGAGTTGGCCTGGGTCGGCTGGCTGAAGGTGAGCCCGGTGATGCTGCCGTCGGCGATGCCCGCCTCGAGAGCTGCGCGCAGCTTCGCCGCCATCCCGTTGGCATGCCCGGCCGCCCGGCGATACAGGTCGTCGGTGAGCAGAGCGATCAGCTGGGCACTGACAAAACGCATCTTGGACGTGAGTTGCATGTTCAGCTTGCGCAGGTAGGGCAGCCCGACGCTCGCCTCGGGGTTCAGCACCACAATGGCCTCGCCGAAAAGGAGTCCGTTTTTGGTTCCACCGAAGCTGAGGATGTCGACGCCGGCGTCGGTGGTAAATTCGCGCAGCGGCACGCCGAGGGCGGCTGCGGCGTTCGAGATGCGGGCACCGTCCACGTGCAGGGTCATGCCCTTGCTGTGGGCGTGGTCGGCGATCGCCCGGATCTCCGCCACCGTGTAGAGGGTGCCGAGCTCGGTGGGCTGGGTGATGCTCACGGCGAGCGGCTGGGCTCGGTGCTCGTCGCCCCAGCCCCACGCCTCCTTGTCGATCAGTTCCGGCGTGAGTTTGCCGTCCGGGGTGGCCACCGCCAGGATCTTCAGGCCGCTGACCCGCTCGGGGGCGCCGCCCTCGTCGGTGTTGATGTGCGCGAGGCTGCTGGCGATCACCGCGCCCCAGCGCGGCAGCATGCTGGTCAACGCGGTGACATTGGCCCCGGTGCCGTTGAACACGGGGAACACTTCGGCCTGCTCGCCGAACTCCGCCCGCATCACCTCGGTCAGCCGCGCGGTGTAGACATCGCCGCCGTAGGCGACCTGGTGGCC